>JANYHJ010000066.1 GCA_025359135.1 Gemmatimonadota bacterium
GGCGGGTCGTCGGGGCCGTGCATGCAGAGTTTCTCCGGTACGACCGCTGCCATGAGAAAGCTCGGCCAGATCGCTCGCTTGTCGCTCCTCGGGGCGCTGTCGCTTCCCATGCAAGCATGCGACATGGAGATCGCGCCCCCGACAGTGCTAAGCGTGAAGGGGACGAACAAACTCACGTTCGTCGTCCGTTCACGCGATGGCGCCCGTCTTGAGCGCTTCGGTGAGCTGAGGGTTCAACGATGCGACTCCGGCAGTCGGCTGCCGGAGCTCTTGTGGCGCATTGCTCGAGTCCGCTCTGGAGCGGTGGTCGATACGGTTCGTTATGGCGAAGTTCCTGCTGGCTGGCGAGAGACCGATCCAGCCCCCGTCCTGCGGGCTGGATGCTACGTGGTTCGAATCTCTGGCGAGAGTCTCTTGGGACACAACCGACTCCGAGTATTCACGGATGGGAGCATCGGCTCGCTCCCCGATGGTCCGCCGTAGAACTGGACTTGCCCCGGTTTCGTAGACATCTCCCATGGCGCGAGCAATCGCGCCACGGGCGTCTGCATGCGGGACGCTACCGTCTTGCAGCCACGCGCGCGAGCACGCGTCGCCGGCGCCGCGTCATCAACGCCACGGCGAGCAGCCCGCTCGCACACAGCAGGAGCGACGCGGGCTCTGGCGTGTTCATCGACGTCATCACGGGCGCGTCGTAGAACTCGGTCGTGAACAAGACGTCGGCATCGCCGGTCGAGAAGCCCAAGGCCGCGGCCGCCGCGTTCAGGTAGACCGGAATTTCGAGCCGCACGTATCCGTCGTACCCGTCCACGCTGCACGTCCGCCCGGCGCCGCCCACCGTCCAGCGCGGATCGGTGCCGGCTAGGAAGTCGTTGAACGGAATCGAGCAGCCGAGCAACCCGAACCCTTCCGACGGACCCGCGGTCGGCCCGAACGACGCCGTCGCGAGTCCGATGCTCTGGTCGTTGAAGAGCCAGTCGCCCAAGCGCGCGGCCAGCGGGAAGTCGCCGGGGGTATCGCGCAGGTCCACGCTGCCGACCGTACTCACCGTGGCCGTGCCAAGTCCGCAGTCGACGCCGCAGGCCTGCCGCATACGCTGGCTGAACGAGAGGTTGACGCCGCGAATGCCGAAGAACGACGCGACGTCGTAGCCGCGCGTGTTGCGGAAATCGAGCTGCAGCAGCTGCACGCCACCAAAGCCGCCGACGCCGAGAATGGTCGTGCGATAGTCGACGTACTGCGCGCGAACGACCACCGGCGCCGCGGCGAGCAGCGCCGTCCAGAGCAGGCGTCGCATCGCAGTCCCGCGCCAACGAGTCGGGGAATCAGCTGACATGGTTCACTCCTGGGGGGCTCACGTGGAGCGTACCGCGTCTCCACATACCCCACGATCGCACGATGGTGGCAAGTCGCGCCGTGCCGCGCATCACCACGCCAAGGCCGACACCGCTCACGGCCCGTGACGCGCGATGCAGTCGCTCGGCGTCAGCCAGCCTTCAACGTGTCCGCGAGCCGCTCCGCAATCATGATCGTCGTGAGATTCGTGTTCGCGCGCACGATCGTCGGCATCACCGACGCATCCGCCACCGTCACGCCCTCCACGCCGATCACGCGGCCCCGCGGATCGACCACCGCGCCAGGGTCCGTTGCCGCGCCCATGCGACAGGAGCCCGCCACGTGGTAGATGTCGCCACAGGCCGCGCGCAGCCAGCGCGCCATCTCGTTCGAATCGAGCGCGTCGAACTCGTCGAAGTCCAGCTTGGTCGGTCCGTCGCTCAACCACGCGGCTGCGGTGATCTTCCGCACCGCATCGTGACGGGCGATCGCGACCAGCCGCCGCATCCCGTCCGCTATGCGCGAGACGTCGCGCGCGTCGTCGAGCATGTTGAAGTCGACGATGGGATGCGCGTCCGCGTCCCTCGACTTGAGTTCGAGCCGGCCCCGCGAGAACGGCACGTAGAGGCACGCGTGCAGCGACACCCACGTCCGCTCCGGACGATCGGCCGCAAGCAGGAACATGTCGTTGGCGCCCGCCTCGGGCATGCCCGACGCATAGCGCACGCAGAACGTGTACGGCCGCGGCTCTGGCCCCTCGCGAGCGGCGCCGGGCACGAGGTCGATGCGCATGCCGAACGCGGGATGCTCCTGCAGGTTGGCGCCAACGCCCGCTCGATCGGCCCGCACCTCGATGCCAAGCGATCTCAAGTGCGCACCCGGACCCACTCCCGATCGCATCAGGATGGCCGGCGTGTGCACCGCGCCCGCTGAGAGCACCACCTGCCTCGCCGCGAGCTCCACGCGCTCGCCGGAGCGGACTGCCACCACACCCGTCGCACGACGCCCATTGAAGGTGACGCGATCGACGTGCGTGTCGCCCATGATCACGAGGTTGGGCCGGCCGCGCGCCGGTTCGAGATACGCATCGTTCGTCGACACACGCTTCCCCTCGTGCGTGTTGCTCGCGATCGCCGAACAGCCACTCGCGTCCGGGGCGTTGTAGTCGTCGTGCCAGGGATAGCCGAGCGCGACGGCGGCCTCGCGCATGGCGCGTGCGGCGGGACCCCACTGCTCCACGGGCTCGCGCACGATCGGTGTCGGACCGTCCTGCCCGTGCCACGGCGCCGCGCCGAAATCCAGGTCGCGCTCCATCCGCCGGAAGTACGGCAACACGTCGTCGAACGACCACCCCGTGCAGCCGAGTGCCTGCCACGCCGCGAAATCGTCCACGGTGCCGCGCAGCGCGAACATCGCATTGACCGACGACGATCCGCCCACGCCGCGCCCGCGGCGACAGTTGCGTGGCTCCTGCGCGGCCGTGCGGCGCGCGGTCAGTCCCTGCCAGAAGAATGCCGGATCGATGTTCTGCCAGTGCGGCTGCTGCATTGCGGCCGGCGTCTCGGCGCTCCGGAAATCGGCGCCCGCCTCGAGCAGCCAGACCGTCACTCGCGGGTCCTCCGACAGTCGCGCCGCCATTGCCGCGCCCGCCGACCCAGCCCCGACCACGAGAAAGTCGGGCGTCATCATGCTACGGGTCCTCGCCCATCCACGTGCCGCCCTCGGCGAGCCGGTAGCGCAGCAGGTAGAGGTTGAGTGATCCGAAGCTCAGCTTGCTCTTGAGCTGCAGCACCATGCGGCGGCTGTCGTCCGAGAGCCAGATCGTGGCGCTGCCACCTTCGGAAAAGATCCCCGATGTCTTGATGATCGGTTGCAGCACGATGGCGTCGAACTCGCCGGCCGGCACGCGCAGCTTCTCCTTCCGCAGCACCTTGATGCGCACCGGGTTCGCTTCGGGATCGAAGTAGCGGTCGTATTCGTATTCCTTGCCGACCTCGAGCGCCTGCGTGCGGATGAAGTAGAGGAACGAGCCGTCGTCGAGCGGGCTCTCCACGCTCGGCTTCTCGGGCTTGTCGTTCTCCGTGTAGCTCTTCCGCTCCGGGAAAAACTCGTAGCGACGGTTCGCCTTGTAGCCGCCCTCGGCGATGTCCTGGTGGAAGCGCAGCGACGCGAACTTCTCCGGCTCGATCCAGCTCTGCATCAGGTCGTTGACCTTGAAGAACATCGTGCCGCCCGTGATGCGGAAGAGCGTGTGGATCGTGTTCTGCCCGCGCACGACGGCCGGCCCCTTCACGTACATCGACCCCGAGCCGACGCGCAGGAAGCCGAACTTGACCGAGTAGGCGAGCGACTCGCCGGTCACGAACGGCACGTCGAGACCTGGGCCCCAGCGCGTCGGTCCGACGGGCGGCGTGGTATCGGCCGCCGCTGCCGTCTTCTCCTGCTCGGCGCCGAGGGCGGCAATGCCGAGCGTCGTCGCGCACAGCGCTCCAACGAGCACGGCGCGTGCGGCGAAACGACGCTGATGCGAACGGGACAAGTCGGTCATGGGGCAGCCGGACGTGGAGTGAGCGTCCAGAGGGCGTAGTAGGTCAACGGGAAGGGCAGCGGCACTCGTTCCAACGTACGTCCGGCACGTGTCGCCGTGGAAACGTCGGAGGTATCAATCCGATTCCACCGGGTGATGATCCACGCCTTCTTCGGTTCCTCGAGGAGTCGCGACAAGCTGTCTGTCACGGGTATCACGCGGTCGAGGTAGAAACGCAACGTCGGGTGACTGGTCTCGATGACCGGTGGCGAGGTGCGCGGGAGCGGCCGGTGCTGCCGTCCTGTCTGGTACTCGATGATCGCGTCGGTCGGCGCCACGCGTTGGGCGACCTCCGCCGCCACGTGGTGCAACTCCCCATGGAACCCCGGAACCAACGTGCGGCCGCCGAGCGAGAGCCCTCCGTAATACACCGTGAAGCCGAATTGGGCGAAGGCAGCCATCGCCAAGGTGCCGGCCAGCGGACGCGCGAGTCGCGCCAGGGAGAGCGGCGCCCAGCGGCGTGCGCAGTCGTCGGCCACCAGCAACGCGAGCGGCACCGTGGCCGGCAGCATGTAGTGCACGAGCTTGCTGCCCGAGGCCGTGAAGAAGATGAAGACGGTCAGCGCCCAGCTTTGCAGGAAGCGGCGCGCGGCATCATCGGCCGTGATCGGGTGCGCGCGTCGCGGCCAGGCGCGCCAGATCCCGAACGACCAGGGGATCATCCCCACGAGGATCACGGGGAAGTAGAAGATGAGGTAGCCGTACCAGGGCACGTTGTGCGCCGTGTCGCCGCCAAGAAAGCGGCCGACGTTCTGCTCCCAGAGGAAGCCGCGCACGAAGTCGTTCTTGTTGGCCAGGTAGATCGGCCAATACCACGAGGACAGCACGGCGACGCACAGCAGCGTCGCGATCGACCAGCCGCCGCGGAAGCGCGCGCGTAGCTGCGGTTCGCGCCACCACGTGACGCCGGCGATCAGCACGAAGAAGGCGATCGCCACCGGGCCCTTGGCGAGCGTGCCGAAGCCGATGGCCGCGCCCGCGGCCCAGCGCCAGCGCACGTCGCTCACGAGCGATTCCCAGAACCAGACGAGTCCGGCCGTGAGGCAGAGCACGAGCAACGGATCGGTGAGCATCAGGCGCCCGACCGCCACCACCAGCAGTGAGGTCGCGAGCACGAGTGGCGCGGTCAGCGCGGCACCAGTGGCGAGATGACGTCGCGCGAACCACGCGGCCACGGCCATCGTGGCGAGCGTGGCGAGAATCGCCGAGACGCGCGGTCCGACCGTCGGCCCCAACCACTGCACGAACGGGATCGCTGCCCAGTAGATGAGGATCGGCTTCTCGTACCACGGCGCGCCGTTGTAGTACGGCGTGATCCACTCGTGGCGCCGCAGCATCTCGCCGACGATCGCGGCGTAGAACCCCTCGTCGAGATCGAAGAGTCCGTACGTCCACCAGCCGACGAAGGGCAGGACGCAGGCGAGGGCGACGATCCACGGCAGGCGAGGATCGGGCTCGAACGAGGTGCCTACGACTGGCGGCGACGCCGGCGGTGCGAGGGTCGGGGCGGGGGCGCTCATGCGTCCGGGAAAGGTAGTCCGCGATGCCTTGACCCGCAGGGTGGACCCCTACTATCCTACTATCCTTCTATCCGCATATCCGGATAGTCCTCGCGCCCATCCCGCCGTGGCCCGCACCGCCATCTTCGACCGGCTCGCCAGCCTCGCCGACCCCACCCGGGGCCGCTTGCTGCTCGTCCTCGATCGGCACGAGTTGACCGTCGGCGAACTCTGCCAGGCGCTGCAGCTGCCCCAGTCCACCGTCAGTCGCCACCTCAAGCAGCTCGGTGCACTCGGCTGGATCACGTCGCGCGCCGAGGCCGCGAGCCGGCTCTATCGCATGGTGCCGCGCCTGGACCCGTCGGCGCGCAAGCTCTGGCACGTCGTGCGCGAGTCGCTGGCCGAGGGCGACGGCGCGCGTCGCGATGCACAGCGCGTCGCCGCCATCCTCGAGCGGCGCAAGCGCGCGAGCCGCGAGTTCTTCGCCTCGGCGGCGGGGCAGTGGGATGCCCTGCGTGACGATCTCTTCGGCCGCCGCGCGGACGTCATCGCGCTGCTCGGGCTGCTCGACGAATCGCTCGTCGTCGGTGACTTGGGCTGCGGTACCGCACAGATCGCGGAAGCGATCGCGCCGAACGTGCGCGCGGTGATCGGCGTCGATGGATCGCGCGCGATGCTGGCAGCGGCACGACGCCGCGCCGGCGAAACGCCCAACCTCGACCTGCGCCAAGGCGACCTCGAAGCGCTGCCGATCGCGGATGGCACGCTCGACGTCGCCATTCTTTTTCTCGTCCTCCACTACCAGGACGAGCCGGTGCGCGTGCTGGCCGAGGCGCGCCGCGCGCTCAGGCCGGGTGGACGGCTGCTCGTCGTGGACATGATGCCGCACGAGCAGCGCGACCTCGCCGAACGCATGGGCCATGTCTGGCAGGGCATCGGCGAGGAGATGTTGGCGGGATGGATGGAAGAAGTTGGCATCGGCACGGTGCGCTATCGGCCGATGCCGGTGGATGCGGTGGCCAAGGGCCCGGCGCTCTTCACGGCCGTGGCCGTGATGCCGGAGGCCGCGCAGCACGGCGCGGAGAAGGCCGACGCACGACGGAGTGCGTAGGCGCACGAAGCACGACGGAGTACCGCACGTTCCACGCACGACGACACTCAAACTTCAGGACACCGATCCAATGGCGACTGCCGTGAAGACGATGCCGACCGGAAGCTCCACCGAGCGCCCGGCGTTCAAGGTGAAGGACCTCGCGCTGGCCGAATGGGGTCGCAAGGAAATCCGCCTCGCTGAGCACGAGATGCCCGGCCTCATGGCGCTGCGCGCCGAGTACAAGGGCAAGCATCCGCTCAAGGGCGCCAAGGTCATGGGCTCGCTGCACATGACGGTGCAGACCGCGGTCCTCATCGAGACGCTCGTGGAACTCGGCGCCGACGTGCGCTGGGTCTCGTGCAACATCTTCTCGACGCAGGATCACGCGGCCGCGGCCGTCGCGATCGGCCCCAAGGGTACGATCGAGAAGCCGGCCGGCATTCCCGTGTTCGCCTGGAAGGGCGAGTCGCTCGAGGAGTACTGGTGGTGCACCGAGCAGGCGCTCAACTGGCCCGATGGCACGGGCCCGAACCTGCTGCTGGATGACGGCGGCGATGCGACGATGCTCGTGCACAAGGGCGCCGAGTACGAGAAGGCCGGCAAGATCCCGGCGTTCGACGCCGACAACGAGCCCGAGGAGTGGGGCGTGATCCTCGACCTGCTTCGCGCCGAGGCGAAGAAGAACCCCGGCCGCTGGACCAAGGTCCTCGCCGACATCCGCGGCGTGAGCGAAGAGACGACCACCGGTGTGCACCGCCTCTACGAGATGCAGAAGGCCGGCACGCTCGCCTTCCCGGCGATCAACGTCAACGACGCCGTCACCAAGTCGAAGTTCGACAACCTCTACGGCTGCCGCCACTCGATCGTCGACGGCTTGAATCGTGCGACGGATGTGATGCTCGCCGGCAAGCTCGTCGTCATCTGCGGCTACGGCGACGTGGGCAAGGGCTGCGCGCAGGCGCTCAAGGGGCAGGGGGCGCGCGTCGTCGTCACCGAGATCGACCCGATCTGCGCGCTGCAGGCGGCGCTCGAGGGCTACCAGGTGACGACGCTCGACGACGTCATCGAGACCGCCGACATCATCATCACGGCGACCGGCAACAAGAACATCATGACCGTCGAGCTGATGGGTCGCATGAAGGACAAGGCGATCATCGGCAACATCGGCCACTTCGACAACGAGATCGACATGGCCGGCCTCAAGAAGGCCGAGGGCGCGCGCCGCATCGAGATCAAGCCGCAGTACGACGAGTGGCAGCTCGCCAACGGCCGCTCGATCCTGATCCTCGCCGAAGGCCGCCTGCTCAACCTTGGCTGCGCCACGGGCCACCCGAGCTTCGTGATGTCGGCGTCGTTCACCAACCAGGTGATGGCGCAGGTCGAGCTGCACCTGCACGCCAGCAAGTACGAGAAGAAGGTCTACACGCTGCCCAAGCACCTCGACGAGAAGGTCGCGCGTCTCCACCTCGCGAAGCTCGGCGTCAAGCTCACGACGCTGAGCAAGGACCAGGCCGACTACATCGGCGTGCCGCTGAGTGGGCCGTACAAGCCGGATCACTACCGCTACTAGAACGTTGTCGTCCTGAGCGGAGCGAAGGACCTGCTTTCTGCGAACGGCGGAAGCAGGTCCTTCGCTCCGCGCAGAATGACAGCGTGCTGGCGGCCCCCGTGTCGCGTGCCGCGTTCGCGCGCGATCAGCCTGCGCGCTTGAGGTGCTCGAGGATCGCGGCAGTGACGAGCGCCGGTTCCTCGATGGTCGAGGTATGGCCGGCGCGCGGCACCTTGACCAGCACGGCGCCGCGGATCCCGGCGGCGATGCGCTCCGACTTGGCCGGGACCGTCGCGCGATCCTCCTCGCCGACGATGACCGTTGTCGGGCAGGTGATGGCGCCGAGCTCGGCGTGCACGCCGGCACGCTCCATCACGCCGTTGACCGCTCGCCAGATCGTGCGGCGATTCGCGCGCAACGCCGTTTCCATGCGCGCCCGGTCGGCGGCACGCTTCATCTCCTGCAGGAACGGTCCGCCGAACATCACCTGCATCACCGGCTTGGCCACGAGCGCCGGTCCGAGCCATCGCCAGGTCCAGTTGAGCCGGCGGTACTTCGGAATGTTCGCCTCGGGTTCGGGGTCGGCCGACGTCTCGAGCAGGATCAGGCTGCGCACGAGCTCGGGTTTGCGCGCGGCCAACCGCATGCCCACGAAGCCGCCCATCGAGAGCCCCGCGAAGTGGCAGGGCCCGATCCCGAGCTGCGCGACGAGCTGCGCGGCATCCTCGTAGACGGTCTCGATCGAGATCGAGCGGGCCTCGTCATCGGCGCTCTGGCCCTGACCGCGGTGGTCGTACGCGATCACGCGATATCCGGCCGCCACGAGCGCATCGCGCTGTGCATCGAACATGCGGCAGCTCCAGAGCAGCCCGTGGCTGAAGAGCACCGGGGCACCGGTGCCGCGCGAGTCCTCGTAGTAGAGCCGGGTGCCGTTGACCGCCGCGATGGGCATGCCGGAACATACCGTAGTCGCGCGCCGCTGTCGTGGCGGGCGCAGTGACCGCGCGGCGTGTAGCCCCCGCGCCGCCACCCGCCCATATTTCCCGACCGAGATGCCACCCGCCACCACCACCGTCCTCGACGCCAAGGCCATGGAGCGCACGCTCCGGCGCATGGCGGACGAGATCCTGGAGCTCGCCTCGGGCTCGGATGACCTCATCATCGTCGGCATCCAGCGTCGAGGGGTGCAGCTCGCGGACCGGCTGGGGGCCCTCATCAAGTCGCGCGACGGTCTCGTCGTGCCGCGCGGCGCCCTCGACATCACGCTCTACCGCGACGACCTGCAGACTGTCGGGCCGCGCCCCGTCGTCGGCAAGACCGAGCTCCCGCTCGACCTGCAGGGCAAGTTCATCGTGATCGTCGACGACGTGCTCTACACGGGGCGCACGGTGCGCGCCGCGCTCGACGAACTCGCCGACTTCGGACGCCCGGCGCGCATCGCGCTCGCGGTGCTCATCGACCGCGGTGGACGCGAGCTGCCGATCCACGCGGACATCGTCGGCAAGAAGGTCGACATCGGCGGCAACGATCGCGTGGACGTGATGGTCAGCGAACTGGACCAGCGCGACGGCGTCACGATCGTCCGCAAGGACGCCCCATGACGTCCGCGCTCGGCAAGGACCTCGTCGGGCTCGAGGGGCTGACCCGGGCGCAGATCCAGCTCGTGCTCGACACCGCGGAGCCGTTCAAGGAAGTCAGCGAACGCGCCATCAAGAAGGTGCCGACCCTTCGCGGCCAGACGATCGTCAACCTCTTCTTCGAGGCCTCGACGCGCACCCGCATCAGCTTCGAGTTCGCCGAGAAGCGGCTCTCCGCCGACACCGTCAACGTCGCGACGTCGCTCTCGAGCGTGTCGAAGGGCGAAACGCTCGTCGACACGGCGCGCAACCTCGAGGCGATGCGCATCGACATGGTGGTCATCCGCCATCCGTCGAGCGGCGCCGCGCGGTTCCTCGCCGAGCGCATCAAGTCGAAGGTCATCAACGCCGGTGACGGTACGCACGAACACCCGACGCAGGGATTGCTCGACCTGCTCACGTTGCGTGACCGGTTCGGCAAGCTCGACGGGCTCAAGGTCTGCCTTTGCGGCGACGTGCTGCACTCGCGCGTGGCGCGCTCGAACATCTTCGGCTTGCGCACGATGGGCGCGGAGGTCGCGATCTGCGGTCCCCGGTCGCTCCTGCCCAACGATGTCAGCCAGCTCGGGGTGACCGTCTTCGACCGGATCGAACAGGCCATCGAGTGGGCCGATGCCCTCAACGTGCTGCGCCTCCAGCTGGAGCGCATGTCGGCGGGCTACATCCCGTCGCTGCGCGAGTACAATCGCGTCTTCGGCGTCACGATCGAGCGCCTCGAGCGTTCGCCCAAGGACCTCATCATCCTCCATCCCGGCCCGATGAACCGCGGCGTCGAGATCGACTCCAACGTGGCCGACGGCCCCCATTCCGTGATTCTCGACCAGGTGACGAACGGCGTTGCCGTGCGCATGGCGGTGCTCTACCTCCTCGCCGGTGAACGCCCCGAACTCGCAGAAGTCGCCAAGGGCGGCGGGGAGGGGCGATGAGCGACCGGCCCGTGCTCCTCAAGGGCGGACGCATCATCGATCCGTCGCAGAACCTCGACGCCGTGGGCGACGTGCTCGTGCAGGACGGCAAGATCGTGAAGGCGGGCGGCAAGATCAGCGGCCCCGACGGGGCGCTCGTGATCGACTGCAAGGGCAAGGTGGTGAGCCCGGGCTTCATCGACGTGCATTGCCACCTGCGCGAGCCGGGACGCGAGGACGTCGAGACCATCGACTCGGGGGCCAAGGCCGCCGTCGCCGGTGGCTTCACCGCCGTCTGCGCGATGCCCAACACCAATCCCGTCACCGACAACCAGGCCGCGGTCGGCTTCATCATCCGCCAGGCGCAGCGCGCCAACGCGGCGCGCGTCTATCCGATCGGCGCCATCTCCGTGGGCCAGCGCGGCGAATCGATGGCCGAGATGGGCGAGATGATCGGCGCCGGCGCCGTGGCGGTGAGCGATGACGGCAAGCCGGTGGTGTCGGCGCAGCTCATGCGTACGACGCTCGAATACGCGCGCTCGTTCGGGATTCCGGTGGCCGACCACTGCGAGGAGCCGACGCTCGCGCACGGCGGCGCGATGAACGAGGGCGTCGTCTCGGCGCGCTTGGGCCTCAAGGGGATTCCCGATGAAGCGGAGGAGATCATGGTCATCCGCGACATCCTCCTCGCGCGGCGCACGGGCGGGCACGTGCACCTCTGCCACATGAGCACCAAGGGCTCGGTCGAGCTGATCCGCTGGGGCAAGGATCGCGGCATCAACGTCACGGCCGAGGTCTGCCCGCACCACCTGCACCTCACCGAGGATGCGGTCGAGGGATACAACACGCACGCGAAGATGAACCCGCCGCTCCGCACGTGGGCGGACGTGGAGGCGCTGCGCTCGGCGGTCAAGGACGGCACGATCGACTGCGTGGCCACCGACCATGCGCCGCACCACTACGACGAGAAGGAACGCGAGTTCCCCGACGCGCCCAACGGGATCGTGGGGCTCGAGACGGCGCTGGCCGTGGTCAACACCGCATTGGTCGTGAGCGGCGTCATGAGCATCAACGATCTCGTCAATCGCATGTCGGTCATGCCGGCCAAGGTCTTCCACCTGCAGGGCGGCACGTTGCGGGCGGGCAGCGTGGGCGATGTGACGGTGTTCGACCCCACGGAAAGCTGGACCGTGGACGCGACCCGCTTCCGATCCAAGGGCCGGAACTCGCCGTGGACGGGCCACCAACTGAGCGGCCGCGTGCACGCGACACTCGTCGGCGGCAACGTGGCGTGGCAGCTCGCGCCCTAGCGGTGGCAACCGCCCAGCGCAGGGGTCGTGACTCACCTCACACACCGAAGGGCTCCTCGCGGGTAGATTCATCGGTTGGACCCGCCGCCCGTCGCGGCGGATGACTGTTTCGGAGGACCACGTGAACGCCCCCACGCCGACCAACGACCTCGCTGCCCTCCTCGCCGAACGCGATCGCGTCGAGGCGTGGTTGCAGGCGCTCGATGGCAAGCGGGAGAGCACGCCGGCCGCGGTCTTCCAGAAGGTCCAGCGCGACTACGCCTCGCGACTCGAGACGCTCATCGGGCAGCTTCGTGAACGCGACCGCGATCTCGAGGTCCGCGTGGCCAAGCTGGCCGACGAGCTGACGGCCGTCGAAGTGCTGCAGCGCTCCAAGCAGGACACGCGCGCCGAAGCCGAGCTGCGCCACCTGGTGGGTGAGTACACCGAGGAGCAGTGGGCCCACGTCGCCAAGGGGAGCGATGCGGAGCTCGCCGCCATCGAGGCGCGCCGCACCGAGTGCGCCCGCGATCACCAGGCTGCGCTCGACCTGCTCGCGTCGGTGAGGCGTCCAGTGGTCGCGCCGACACTCGCGCCGCGGACCACCACGCCGCCCATGGCGGGCGTTCCGGTTCAGCGTGCGTCGGCCCAGGTGCCGCGCGCCGCCACGCCGCCCGCAGGCA
>JANYHJ010000104.1 GCA_025359135.1 Gemmatimonadota bacterium
TGGGCACGCCGTGGATCGTGCGCGCGATGACGGCGCTCGCGATCTCGACGGCGTTGTGGCTGTTCGTGCTGATGCCGGATCAGCTGCGGATGGCGCAGATGATCCGCGCGTCGGATGCGGAAGTGACGAGCAGCTTCAAGCGCTGGACGTGGGTGGGGTGGGCCGCGGTGGTGCCGTTGGTGTATGCGGTGTGGCAGATGGCGGCGAAGCCCCAGTAGCGGCGCCGCATCACGTTCCGCCTCTACGCGCGCCGTGCGCAGCGTGTGGTTGTACGCGATCTCAGCGCTTCGCCTGCTCGCGTGCGCGCGCCGTGCTCACGCTGTCCTCCAGCTCGAGCGAACGCCAATCGATGGCCGTGTTGACGCCTCGCCAAGCCGAGAAGGGTCCGACGCGGATGCGCGTGTCTACCGAGTAGCTGCCGAGCACGATGGTCAGCCGCGGCGGAATGCGGGCCTCCGACTCGAGCAGCAGCGCGGGCGTTCCATCGATGGCAACACCGCAGCGCCCGTCGGGAAAGAGCTGGATCAGCACCCGATGCCAGCCGCCCGAGTGCAGCTCCGGACTCCACGCGCGGGTGCGCTCGCGGCCAAGGGAGTAGATGCCGATCCGGTCGAAGGCCGACGGGTGCTCGCCGGGCGGCATGGTGCTGCCACAGTAGGCGACCACCGGAATGCTGCCGGTCACATGATCCCAGCGCTCGCGTGCCGAGCTGTCCGGCCAACCGGCAAGCATGAGGCTGATGTTCTGCCAGAGTACGCGCGTGATCGGCGCCGACACCATCGCCTCGAATCCCGCCCCGGCACGCACGTCGATCTCGTCGCGCAGGTATACGCCGCTTCCGAATGACCGATCGCCGTTGAGCGTGACGGACTCCACGCCGTCTGCGCCTGTCCACGGGTAGGGGCGAGGCGCGCCGTACGGGACCCAGCGCAGCGCTGGCCAGGCATGCCATGATTCCGAGAAGATCGGATCCACGCGTGATCGCTCGATCGTGAGCGACAGCGTGTCGCCTCGCCACCCACCAACGTCCGCGCTCACGCGCACGGGTCCCGGCCGCTCGGCACGCAGCACGCCATCCGCCGTGACCTCGGCCGAGCCGCTCACGACGCGCCAGCGAACGCCAGCGGTCGCGACCGGGTGTCCATCCGCTGCAACCGTCACCGCGCGTAGGTGGTACGACCCACCAGCGGTCGGCGCCGTCGGCGGCCCCTCGATCCGCACCGCGGACACGAGCGAAGGCGCTCCCACGGACACCCAACGCACCGCGTGACCGCGGGGGCTTGCGCCAAGGACCACGCGCCTCGTGGTCTCGGGATGATCGGCGCGATACACGCTCACGCTGCCGTCGGACATCGTGACCAGGTACTGCAGTCCCTCCGATGGTTGCGTGTAGCCGCCCACCTGCGCCAGTCGCCGGACCGCGCGCGACCGCACATCGAGTTCGAACAGCAACCACGCGCCAAGCGAGTCCGTCGTCGCCACAACGCGCGTCGGGCTCACCCAGGTGACTTGTCCTGTGGACGCACCAAACGGAAGCGGCGTGCACTGTTCCTCACTTCCATCGAACAACACGACGCACAGCGACTCGGGGTCGGCGGTGCGCGGACGCCGATAGAACGCGACGCGTCCACCGTCCGGACTCGCCACGGGGCCGAGGTCGGTCCACGCGATGCCGTCACGACGCGGACGGCCGTGCGTGAGTTCCCGCGTTCGACCCGTCACGATGTCGTAGGCGTTGATGCGCGCGCCCTCGTTCTCGCGGTCGGCGCCGGCACTCGAGAACAGGATGTGCTCGCTCGACGGGTGAAAGCTCGCGCCGTCATCGTCACCCGGCGCGAACGTGATGCGGCGGTCCACGCCGCGCGCGTCGCGCAGCACGAGGTCAATGCCAGGCGATTCACCCTCGTCGAACGCCTTGGGATAGACCATCCAGCGTCCATCGGGGCTGAGCGCCGCCTCGCCGTTGAGCGTCGCGGGACGTGCCTGCACCTCGGCGCGCAGCTCCGTGACCACGAGCTCCCGACTGCTCGCGAAGAGTCGTGGGGTGATGGCGAGGCGACGCACCTCCACGCGTTCCGGCGAAAGCCGATGCGTCAGTTCGAGGATCGCCTCGGGCACCTCGTCACGGGGTCGGAGCGCGGCGACCGCGACGGTCGAGAC
>JANYHJ010000116.1 GCA_025359135.1 Gemmatimonadota bacterium
CGCCGGAACCGCATCACGAATGCACTCGCGGGGACGTAGTAGCGTCCGCCGTCGATGGGGTAGAACTCGCTCTCGTCGCGGAAGTAGTGGCCGTCGACGACCGAGATGACGAGCGGGTCCGACGGATCACCGTATGCTCCGACGAACGTGTTGGGTGCCTCGAACGGCGGTGCAACGGGAGGTGGACGAATGAAGGCGGCCGAGCTGCGCCCCATGAACCCGTTTCGCAGCTGCTCGCGCAGTTGCCAGTTGGCCGCCGATCGCATGTTGCTCAGGAAAACGATGGTCACGTCCTGTCTCGGCTGATAGTCGACGGACGCTTCATGGCCATCGATGCGCCCGTACCACGTGCGCCAGGTGATGTCGACGCTGTCCATGGTGCGCTGCCGTGCCTCGCGCCCGATGACACCCGTGCGCGACGCGCGAATGAAGTGCAGCACGTCCTCCGCCGTCGCGTAGACGGATCCAGCGCCGGTGAGAAATCCGAGGTTCTTGTACGACGTGCTCGCCGCGACAACCGCGCCCGAAGTTGCCGCGAGCCGATGCGGCAACGCACGCTGCAACATCAACTGCTCACCGGTCTCATCAATGGCCGCGGTCATCGCCGCCGGGAGAAAGACACGCTCCCGAAGCACGGCATCGAACGGTTTCCCCTCGATGAGCTCGATGATGCGAGCGAGGCAGGTGAACCCCGCGCTGCTGTAGAGCTCCTTCGAGCCGGGCTCGAAGAGCAGCTTCGTCGTGCGAACGCGCGCGACCACGTCGATCGGGTGGAGCGGCAGCGTCTCGTCCATGGCGCTGGTGACACGATGCGGCACGCCGGAGCGGTGCGTGAGCAAGTGTCGAACCGTGACGACGCCACCGTTCGGGCCAACGGGAAATGACCCGAGATACCGGCTCGCGGGAGCGTCGAGCTCCAGCCGGCCGGCATCGACGAGCATGCCCACCAGCGTCTCGGTCATCGCCTTGGTGATCGATCCGATGGCGAAGCGCGTCGCCGGACTGTTCGGCGCGCGCAGCTCCCAGCTCGCAAAGCCGTACGCCCGTTGCAGCAGCAGCCGGTCGCCGCGAGCAACGAGGATCACGCCACTCAGCCGTCCGGCTCGGGCCTCCTCGCTCGCGAGCGAGTCAACGCGCGCCAGGAGGGCCGAAGGCTCCGGGCTGGTTTGCGCGATGGCAACGGACGACGCGAACAGGCACGCTGCCGCAGCGGAGAACGGGCAGAGCGCGTGTCGTGATCCAGGCGCGTGTCGGCGCATGGGAGTACCTCCACACGAACGGGGTACGTCATTGACCCAGAGACGGCTCCCACAGCTCGACCCGGTTGCCCTCGGGGTCCATGACCCAGCCGAACTTTCCGTACTCGGAGTCGTCGACCTTCTCGTCGACGTTGCAGCCTTCCGCCTTGAGGGCCGCGATCAATCCAAGCAGGTCAGCCACGCGGTAGTTGACCATGAACGACGCGTCGCTCGGCGCAAACTGCTTGCTGGTCTCCGGATTGATCAGCCACGCCGTCGTTCCGCCGGTCGGCTTGCCGTCGGCGTCGACCCAATCGAACGAGGCACCGCCCCAGGGTTGCACGTCGATGCCGAGGTGGCGCTTGTACCATGCTTGCAGTGCGGGAGCATCCTTTGCCTTGAAAAAGATGCCACCGATGCCGGTGACTCGCTGCATGTGAACCTCCGTTAAGCCGATCGCTGGGGTGGCGTGCTGCAAAGCCGTCGCAAGACTACCGCGTTCACTCGCGCCTCACGACACCATGTCTACCGCCTCGGCTCGTAGCGCATCGCCACCGCTCCCGACGCGAACTCCCGCCGATCCACGAACTTCAGGTCGACATGCTGCGAGAGTCCCGCGAGCAACGTCGGTCCGTGGCCGGCGAGCCTGGGCTGCACGACGAACTCGTACTCGTCGATCAGAGCGAGCTTGGCCAATGCCACGGGAAGCGTCACGCCACCCGTGCCGATCCCCTTGCCGGGCTGCTGCTTGAGCGCGCGCACGGCCTGCTCGAGGTCGCCGCACACGAGTTCCGCATTCCAGTCGACGCTCGTGAGCGTGCTCGATACGACGACCTTTTTCATCGCGCCGATCGTTCGCGCAAAGGGCTCCATCCACGCCGGCCTCACGCCCGCAGGGACCGGCGCGCGCCATCCCGCTTCGATCAATTCATACGTCAGCCGTCCCAGGAGCAGGGTGTCGTTCCGCTCGAGAATCGCGGTGGAATGCGCGAACATCTCCTCGTCGACGGTCATGGCCCGGTGATCGCAGCAGCCGTCCACCGTGAGGTTGATCGAATATCGAAGCGGCCGCATGAGGCTCAGGTCTGGAGTTCGCGGCGCAGCGCGTCGACGCCACGGTCGACGTCGTCGTTCGTATTGAACTCGTGCAACGAAAAACGAATGCCGTTGAATCCGTAATACGCGTGCGTGGCCCGGATCGCGACGCGGTGTCGCTCGAGCAAGGCCTGCGCAACAGCCGTCCGGTCGAACCGCTCCGCCAGTTCGGCTGTCAGCAGCGGCGAGGCCAGTTCACCAGCCGGCGGGCTCACCACCGTGAGTCCAGGCATCGCCCCCAGCTGTTCGGCCAGCCGGTTTCGCAGCCGGAGGTTGTGCGCCTCGACCTTCGTCATGTCTGCGTCATCGAGATACCTGATCGCGGTGCCCAGTCCGACGATCCCCGGCAGGTTTACGACGCCGTTGCTGTTGTTGTACGTGCGGTAGCTCTCCGTGAATGCCATCGGACGGATCGTCGCCTGCGCTTCCTTCGCGATGTACAACAGGCCCGTCCCCTTGGGACCCATCAACCACTTGTGGCCGCTCGTGGCATAAGCGTGGCACCCGAGCTCGCGCACGTTCACGCGGATAGCACCCACGGACTGCGCGCCATCCACCACGCAGAGCATGCCACGTGAACGCGCCAGTGCCGACAGCTCGGCAATCGGCATCCGGACCCCGGTCGACGACAGCACGTGACTGACGCTGATGACCCGCGTGCGCGGCTGAAGCTTGCTGGCGATGGCCTCGACGATGACCTTCGCGCGATGCTCGCCGCGCGGCAGGGCGGCCACATCCACTTCGACACCGTGATGTCTGGCGAGATACTGCCAGCAATGCATCCCACCCTCGTGCTCCTGATCCGTGCGGAGAACACGATCGCCCGCGACGAGATTCAGCCCCTGGGCAATCGCGTTCATGCCGCTCGTCGTGCTGGTCGTCACCATCAGCTCATCGAGATCGCACCCGAGGAAGCGCGCCGCGACGGTGCGCGTGTCCTCGATCAACGACTCGCCGGCAAAGCGACCGTAGTGCGCCACGGGGTTCGCCTCGAGTGTCGCCCACGCGCGCTGCGTCGCATCGATGGTCGCGCGGCGGCATGGCCCGATCGTGCCGGTGTTGAGGTACGTCAACCCATCGGACAGGAGGAACTCGCGCTCCGCCGCCGCTGACGCACCCGCTGACGCACCCGCTGATGCACCCGCTGATGCGCCCGATGACGCGCCGGCTGACGCGGCGTTCGGCGCGACACTCGGTACGAGGCTCGCCGCCGCACCGCCGACCAGCGCCTGCAGGAACTGCCTCCGATCAGCAGACGAGGTGCGCATGACTCACGTGACAGAGGCAGTCGCCGGACACTTCTGCGAGGGCAGCGACCCGTGAAGCTGCCGATGAATGGGACCAGCCGCAAGCAGAGCAGCGCCCAGCGAATCGCGTTCCATAGCGCACCGAGGCTGTCTCACGCCGGTGCAACACGGCTCGCGCTACGCGAGTTCGTCGCGGCGACGCGCCAACGTGCGCGACTCGGCGGCGTTGCCGGCCAGCGCGATCGCCTGGTCGTACGCTGTTCGCGACTCAGACGTGCGACCAAGCCGGCGGAGCAGGTCAATGTCGAGATCGATGAAGCGCCGCGTGAGGGCCGCGACGACGCGGGCCCACTCTGCGGGATGCGCCTGCGTGATCCCGTCGCCGACGTCGTGCACGCTCACAGGAAGGGGCGCACCTCGACCCTGCGGTTGCACGCTCGTGACGCGTCGTTGGCGAGCTTGAGCGCCACGTCGAGGTCGTCGGCTTTCATGACCCAGAAGCCGGCGAGGTACTCCTTCGATTCGAGGAAGGGGCCGTCGCTGACGATGGGCTCAGCGCCGCGGTTGTCGATGACGGTGGAGGCGCTGGGCGCCGCGAGTCCGCCGGCAAAGACCCAATGGCCCTCGGCTTGGATCCGGCGGTTGAACGTGGTGATGGCGGCCATCTCGTCCGCCGTGCCTCAGCGGGAGCAGCACGGTAGGGCCGCCCAAGGGCGCCCCGCGGCAACGGCGTTACAACGACGACTCCCGCTGGCCGTCAGCCTCGAACTTGGCTGCGCGGCGCGCAGTCGCAGCCGGTCCAAAGCGGTCTGCGGAACGCACCTTGGCTTTGGCGGCCTCCACTCCACGGTCGCGCGGGCTCGCTGTTGTGACCAGCGACTCGAGCAACTCCGACGCCACCGCCGACACGCGCTCCACCGCCAGGCGAAAGGCTTCCTCATTCGCATTGGAAGGCTTGTTGAAACCGGAGATCTTGCGGACGAACTGGAGCGAGGCCGCGTGCACCTCATCGCTCGTGGCGCGAGGTTCGAAGTTGAAGAGGGTGCGGATGTTGCGACACATGATGAACCTCGTGGGTGATGGCGCGTCGCTCAGGTCGCGCGGCGTGCCATCGAGACCGGCGCAGCCGATTCCAAGTATGGCAGCCGGGCTGAGAGGAGCGCCATGCCGAGTGAGGTCGATCGATGCCGCGTCACCACCCCAGGCGAAGGCCGAATCCGACCGCGATGCGCGGGAGGTCTTCGCTCGTGTTGAAGATTCCGAGCAGGTACGTGTTGCCACCGAACAACGGCTTGAGAGCGACCAGTGCCGTGATCGCGTTCGAGCAGGCGGAGCCTCCAGTGTAGCCGCCGCCGGTCGCGCCAGACTTCTGGCCCGGACTCAGGATGCAGGAGTATGCGAATCCGGCGGCGACGGGCAGCGGGCCCTGCGGATCCGTGACGTACAGGTGCATGCCAAGCGTGAGCGGGAAGTAGAGCGTCTGCGCCTGCTGAAACGGCGGCACGACTTCGAGGTTGAACAGGCCCCGCAGTCGTCCGTCACCGACCTCGGCATATCCCCCAAAGCCGATGTTGCTCCCCCAACTGGGTGCGCTCCCCGTGGAGCCGAACTGGTCCACGAACAGGTGGAGGCCGATGCTTTGCGCGACAGCGGGGCGTGCGAGCGCCAGCAGGGCGAGGCTCAGCGCAAGCAGGTACGTACGGCACATTCCCCGAGATAGCGGCATGAGGGTGACTCCAGAAAGGGTCGGCGGGGACGGAGGTCGCGTGCCCGGAATGGGCCACGCATCTAGCCGTGTGCCGTGAAACGAACAGCGGCACGTGGCGCCTCGCGTGGATGCGGCGCGCAGATGCGTCGGACCGTGATGCGCCCAGAGTAGGCCAGCGGCCTTACGTCGCTCTTAGGTCGACCTTAACCCGTGCAGCTGAGCACGCCGCGCGCCGGGTCGAGCGAGTACCTGATGTCGATCGGCATCGCGGGCGACCTGCAGGAGTCGCTGCGTCTCGCTACGTCCGACCTCACGCGCTGGCTCTCGACGACCTACAAGCTCAACTCCGCCGAAGTCGCGTCGGTGCTGGGCACGGCGATCAGGTACGATGTCGCCGACATGGTGGGTTCGCAGATCAGCATCGGGGTCGCCAAGATGCCCAAGGTGGTGTTGCAACGGTTGCACGCCGCGAGTCCGCGCTGATCGCCTCACCGTGCGAGCGGCCGGTCCTCGAACTACCCCGGGTCGTCCGGCAACTGCTCGTGCTGCTTCCGCTGCTTCCCGAAGGTCCAGTTGGCGCTGATCAGCAAGCCGCGGATCACGCGCGTGCGGTTCGACTCCTGGATGAAGCGCGGATCGATGGTGGTCGAGATCTCGGTGGCCGAGCTGAACGGATCGATGATGCGGAGCGTGAGGGCGAGGCGCTCGTCCATCAGCTTCTGCCGGATCGCGAAGCTCGGGCGCAGCTGCGCGCCCTGGGTGCCCTGCTCGACGGTCTGCGGTGCGCGGTACGTCACGAGCCCCTGCACGTCGAGCGTGCGCGAGACGCGCCACGCGATGTTGGCGCGCGCGGTCCAGACGAAGGCGTCGGCGGAGAGACCGGCGCCGAGGTTGGCGGCGTCGCTCACCTGGCGGAAGCCGCTCGCGCCGACGAAGCCGGTGAGCGAGCCGACGCTGCGCCCGACGGTGGCGTCCACGCCGTAGGCGTCGCTCGTGGCCACGTTCGCGAAGGTGCGCGTCGCGACGCCCAGCGTGTCGATGGTGCGGATCGGGCGGATCGCGTCCGTCGTGCGGCGGAAGAAGGGCGACAGCTGCACGGTGACGGTGCCGCTCTGGTGCTGGTAGCCCAGCTCGAACGAGCGGATGTACTCCGGCCGGAGGAACGGGTTGCCGCGCGACACGTTGAGCGGGTCCGTGTAGCTGAGCGAGGGATCGATCTGGAAGCCGGGATCGGGGCGGCGGATGCGTTCCGAGACGCTCACCTTGAGTTGGTCGTTGTCGGTGAAGTTGTACGCGGCGAGCGCGCTCGCGAAGTGGCTCCGGTAGTGATTGTCGTAGGTGGAGTCGCGCGTCCGCAGGTGGAACGTGGTCGCGGCGTCCTCGAGGCGGAGCCCCGCCTGCAGCAGCCAATGGCCAGCCTGCGCGTTCAGCACGCCATACACCGAGTGCGTGCGCTGCGTGAAGGTGAAGTTGCTGATCCGGTTCGAGTCCGGCCCGAAGACGCCGGTGCCGAGGTTCTCCACCTGCGTGTCGTACAACGTCTCCCACGCCTGCAGCAGTCCCTTGTAGCCGGCATCCAGTCGCAACCATGACGCGAGCGGCTTGACCCAGTCCACCTTCACGAACGTCTCGCCCGGCGCTTCGAGGCCGTACTGGTCCTCGACGGCGGAGAAGCCGTTGCGCGAGAAGTCGGCGGCGAGGGTGTGCGCCTTGATGTCGAGCGGGCCCTGCTCGGTGGCGCGGTAGAGGCGCGCGTCCACGCTCACGCGGTGTCCCTTCTCCTCGAAGGCGTGCCGCCAGCCAGTGTTCAGGTCGAGGTTGAAGCGACGATTGTTGTTGGTGGTGACGCGATCGTTGGCGGACGCGAAGGCGTGCGCGGCGTCGAGGTTCCGGTAGACGTTCGAGTCCACCTCGAACTCGACGCGCGAGGTGAACAGGCCGTCGAAGCTGATTTCGTCACGGGCCGTGGGCTGGTACGCCACGCGCGCCGTCGTCGTGACCCCGTACTGGCGCGTGTCCTGGCGCGCGCGCTCGTCGAGGAAGGTCGGCGAGACGGCGAAGTTGTCGCGATGGATGTTGTCGGTGCGGATCCAGGCCGTGCGGTAGCCGCTCAGGCTGCCGAAGGCGGTCCACTTCCCCTTCTGGGCGCCGACGCTGGCGCCGGTCGTGAAGTTGCCGGTCGTCGCGCCCGAAACCGTCATGCCGCCGCTCGTGCCCGCATCAGGTTCGCGCTTGAGCACGATGTTGATGATGCCCGCACTCCCGTCGGGATCGTCCTTGGCTGACGGGTTGGGAATCACTTCGACGCGCTCGACCAGGTCGGCCGGGAGCGAGGCGAGGTACTCGCCCAGCTGCTGCGCCTTGAGCGGGCTCGGCCGCCCGTTGATCTGGATCGTCACGCCCGAGTTGCCGCGCAGGCTCACGACGTTGTCGATGTCCACGTCCACCGAGGGCACGTTGCGCAGCACGTCGAGCACGTTCCCGCCGCGTACCGCCGGCATGTCCTTGACGACGTACTGGTTGCGGTCCGGCGCGAGCGTGACGATGTCGGCCTCACCCGAAACAGTCACGCGCGAGAGTTCCGCGGGGCGCACCACCAGCGCGATGATTCCCAGGTCGGTCGTGGCGCCCTCGCGCACTTCGACCGCCGCGAGCTCGCGCGGTGCGAACCCGAGCGCCGTCAAGCGCACGCGGTAGCGTCCCGTCGCGACGCGCACGCGCACCGTACCATCCTCAGCCGTCGCGGCGCGCGCGACTGCCGCGAGCGTCCCAGCGCGCAGCACATCGACGCGCGCGCCGTTGACCGGCGCTGCGCCGCCCTCGGCGACGACGCGGGCGCGGAGTTCGCCGCTACCGCCCTGCGCGGTGAGGCGGACGAGCGGGAGCAGGACGAACGCGAGCAGGACCAGCGCGAAATGATTCCGGGAACGCACGAGTGACAGGTGAGGCGAGGCGAGCGGATGGGCGGCAGGCAAACGGCCCGAAAAAGTATCCGACCCGTATGACAACACCCTGACGGCCCGAAAGGCTCCCTGCCACTCTGCTCACCGCTGGCTGTCGTGTTCCGGCCGTCGACCGATGCCGTTGCCAATCAACGAGCGTTCCCCGCGAGCACGTCGTCGAGCTGCCGGTAACACGCTTCCATCCCCTCGTCCATCCCGGAGCCGAGCGCGCCGTCGCGCGCCTCCTTCGACTCGAACACCTGTCTGATCGTCATCGTGGTGAGGCCGTCCTTCTCCGCGAACGCGTGCGTCTCGACCTGGCTCCCGACCACCTGCCCCGACGGCAGCGCCATCGTTTCGGTGTGCGTTCCGCGCTCGTGCAGCACGACCTCGGTGAACACGCCCGTGAGCGTCATGGCCGGATCGGCCTCGTCGCTCTTCCACGCCAGCGAAAGCGCACCGCCCGTGCGTGCGTCGCACTCGCACACGGTCAGCGTCCAGCCCGGAGGCGGCAGCATCCAGCGGCGCATCATGGGCGGGGAGAACATCGCTTCCCACACGAGCCGGCGCGGCGCGGCGAAGGCGCGGGTGAGGACGATCGTGGTGTCGTCGGGGGTCGCGAGCTGGAGCGGGATCGGCATGACGGAATCCTTCGTGTGGAGAGCAATGATGGCCGGTGCACGCGCTCAACGCCGGCGGGAATGATCCTTTTCCTCGGCTTTCATCTCGTCGAGGAGCGAGTCGAGGGCTTCGAAGCGCGCTTCCCACGAGCGCTGGAACTGCTTCGTCCAGAGCATGGCGTCCTTGAGGGGGGTGCCCTGCAGACGGCAGAAGTGCGAGCGGCCCTGCACACGACGGCGCACGAGCTGGGCGCGCTCGAGCACGCGCACGTGCTTGGTGGCCGCGGGAAACGTCATGCGCAGCGGCGACGCAAGCTCGCTCAGGTTGCGCTCGCCACCCGCGAGTTGGCGAATGATGGCGCGCCGGGCAGGGTGGGCGAGGGCGTGGAACACGCGGTCGAGCCGCGGGGAGTGATCTAGTACCATATGGTTTAGTATACCATATGGTTGAACGATGTCAAGAGCGTCGCCCGAGAACGTATCCGACCCGCATGACATCCCTCACGGCGTCAACTGCTCGCCGTCGTCCATCTGGCTGATCGACCGGGAGCACGAACGCGCAGTTCCGCTGACCGACGGCAAGATGCACTCGATTGGCGCGATCTGGTCGCCCGATGGCACGCGCATCGCCTTCAACGGCTACTCCACCACCTACTCCGCCGTGCGCGCCGAGCCGGTCTGGATGCTGCCGACGCCGGGCTCACCGGTGCACCCCGTGCTCGCCCGCGATTCCACGAAGCGTCGCCGCAGCGCCAGCCTCAGCGACTGGACGCGCTCGGCGGGGCTCCTCGCGTTCCGGTCCGATGCCGCGAGCGGCAAGCCGAACGACCAGCTCGTCCAGTTCGGGATTGACGATTCGGTCACGACGCCGATCCTCGAGTCGTCGAGCAACGACCGTCTGCCCGCGCTCTCGCCCGACGGGCACTGGCTCGCGTACCAGTCGAATCTTTCGGGCGCGACCGAGGTGTACGTGCGCGCGTTCCCGGCGGGCGGCACCAGCGTGCTCATCTCGTCGCGCGGCGGCGTCGAGTCGCGCTGGTCCGCGAACGGGAGCGAGCTCTACTACCGCAGCGGTACCCGCATCATGGTGGCCGCCGTGCAACCCGGCGCAAGCTTCGCATTGCGCGGGACACCGCAGCAGCTGTTCAGCGGCCCGTACGACTTCTCCCAGGACCGGAACTGGTCGCCGAGCCCCGACGGGACGTTCATCATGGTCAAGGGCGATCCCGCGATGGGCCGTCAGCTGCGCGTGGTGTTCAACTGGTTCGACGAGTTGACGGCGACGGGGAAAAAGTAGCGGACGCTGGTTCTGTCCGCCGGCTCTGAACAGGTCGAACAGGCCAACAGTGAATCCGGGCGCAACGAAGAAGTCCAACTACGAACGGTCCTCAGTTGGTTCGCACAACGACTCAGCGTCAGCCGCGGAGCGTTCGATATGGTGGCGAAGCACATGGCGCTGCGCCACGCACCGCACGGCTCCGTTCGACGACCACGAGCGAGATGGTGGGGGACAGCATCACCCGGAGGGCGGAAGAGCCTGCTCACACCGGGACACACGTCACGAGAACCGCGTCCTCACCAGCACGCTCGCTGGACACGATGCGGAGTGGAGGCCGGGCGCCGCGAGGAACGGCTTGTCGCCGCCAAGCACGAACGGGCGGAAGTAGAGTCGATATTCGTCGATGAGACCGAGGTCAGTGAGGCTGGCCGCCAGCTCCGGCCCCGCGACGTCGATCTCGCCGTCGACGTCCTGCTTCAGTCTGCGGACAAACGCGCCGACGTCTTCACCGACACGTATGGCGTTCGCGCCGACTGACGGCATCGTGCGTGAGACGACCCACTTGGGCTGAGTCCGCCAGACCGCCGCGAAGGTGTGGTCGTCCGCATCCCACTCGGGTCGATCCTCGTCCCAGTAGCGCATGATCTCGTAGATCCGCCGACCATACAAGCAGCCGGCCAGACCGCGGTCGTGATCCGTGAAGTGGCGGCCAAGGGCAACGCCAGGCGGAGGCAATTCCAACCGACCTGCGACGCCGGCGACGTAGCCGTCGAGGGATTGCATCATGCCGAACACGAGCTTGCCCATGCCCTCCTCCACAGTGACGTCCGGACAGGCACTCCCAAGGTACTGCGACCTCGGAGGCGAAGGCATTCACAGCGATCGAGCTGCGAAACAACCGCCCGGCGCATGGCGGCGCCGACCTTGGAGCGCCATGTTCTCGGCGGCGAAACGCAAGCGACCGCTCCGCCCAAGCCCGACAATCGCTCGTCCCCACCCCCACGAGGTTCTCGCCATGCTCCGGTTCCGACTCACGTCGCGCCTCAGGGCGTTCGCCCGCGTGTTCGCCGTCGCGCTTGTGTTCGCTCCGGAGCTCGGCGCGCAGACGATGTCGATCAACTACCGCACGGTGTTTCGCGTCAAGTACGAGAAGTTCGGCTACGTGGACCGCAACCAGAAGCTCGTGATCCCGGCACAGTTCGACACGGCGGCGGACTTTTCCGACGGCGTCGCGCTCGTGCGGCAGGCCGGCAAGTGGCGCATGATCGACACGATGGGCACCGTGCTCGGCGATGTGCCAGACTCGCTCAGCCCCGCTTCCGACGCGCACAACGGGATCCTGCGCGTCAAGTCGGCGGGCGGCGCGTTCGGTTTCGAGCGCAGCAACGGCTCGGTGCTGGTCGCGCCGTCATTCACGAAGGCGACCGACTTCGGGGACGGGTTCGCGCTCGTCGAGGCCGCGACGCCCACCGGGCCCGCGTGCGAGATCCTCAACCGCACGGGGAAGGTCACCGTCGTCAAGATCAAGCTCGTCGCGTGCGCCTCCGCGTGGAGCTATTACACCGGACGAACGGGCTTCAGCGACGGTCGCATCGCCGTGCGCGCGCTGCCCTTCGAGCCGGAGCCGCCACCCGCACCGGCCAAGGGCGCGAAGAAGCCGGCGCTGGCCAAGGGGAAGGCGCAGCCCAAGGCGCCGGAACCAGAACCCGCGCCCGCGCCGGCTGTCGTCGCGCCGACCGCAGCCGCAACACCGGGCGCGCCCGAGCCGGAGGTGGCCCTCATCGATACGCTCGGACGACTCGTCACGCGCACGCGCTTCATCGGGCTCGCGCCGTTCTACGATGGTCTCGCTTGGGCGAATGGTGGCCGCCAGGTTCCTGGCAGCTACGTCGACCGCAACGGGAAGGTGATGATCGACAGTGTGGACGAGGGCGGGCGCTTCTCGGAGGGACACGCGATGGCCGCCAAGTGGGTGCCGAATCGCGATACGACGCGCAGCCTCAACAAGGGGGTCATCAACGCCAAGGGTGAGTGGAAAGGCCAGATCGGTTTCTCCTTCGGCGTCGATCGATTCGTGGGCGGCCGGATGTGGGCCATGTGGTATCCCGACTACATGCTCGTGGACACCACCGGAGCACGCACGGAGGTGCGCGGCGTCGAGATCATCGGCACGCCACGCGACGGGCTGGTCGTGACCAACCCGAAGGACATCCCGCACTATGTGCTGCGAGTGTACGACCAGGCCGCGCGCGGATACGTGAGCGCCGAGGACATCTTGGGCACGATGGGCGACTTCCATGATGGGCGCGCCGCCTTCGCGCCGATGTTGCAGGCCGACTCCGCACGCAAGGCGAACGCGGCCAAGATCGCCGCGGCCGCACCGAGAATGGTGGCAACTGCGCCGTCCGCGGCGCCCAAGCCGGTGGCACAGCCGACCAAGCCTGGGCTATGGGCGTACTGGGTCGTGCGTCATGGCCTCAAGGATTTCCCGGACAAGGGGCGGCAGATCTGGGTCGACTACCAGCTGTTCGACGCCGAGGTGGGCCCGACGGCGGACAAGCTCGAGCAGCAATCGCGCCTCCCACAGCGATCGCTCGCGGTCGAAGTCGGCCGCGGTGCGCTCTACCTCTTCGACCAGACGGGGCAGAACGCGGCCAGCGAGATCCTGACGGCGAGCAAGCTGCGGCTGCGCGAGGAGATGTCGACGCGCCGGACGCTTGATCGCATCTCGAACAACGAGGTCCGTCGCGTCAAGTACGAGCCGTAGCGATCCCGAGAGCTCCCGCGTCGGCTAGGCCGCGGCGTACGCCTTCTCCAGCGCCGCCACGTCGAGCTTCACCATGGTCATCATGGCGGCCATTACCGCTTTCACCTTGGTCGCGTTCATGTCGGCGATGAGTTCCATGAAACGCCTCGGCACGATTTGCCACGTGATGCCGAATGGATCGGTGATCCATCCGCATTGCGATGGCGTCGCGCCCGCGCTGACGAGTCTGTTCCAGTATTCGTCGACCTCCTTCTGATCCTTGCAGTCGACGAAGAGCGAGAAGCCCTGCGAGAACGTGAAGTACGAGCCCCCGTTGTACCCCATGAAGCACTGGCCACCGACGACAAACTCGGCCGACGTGACCGGGCCGTCCTTGCCAGTACGGGCAACGGTCTTGATCTCGGAGTCCGGAAAGGTCGCGGTATAGAACGCGATGGCCGCTTCGAGTTGGTCGTTGAACATCAGGAAGGGCGTCACCTTGTTCATCCGGCATCTCTCTCTTCGGTAGTGGCGAGCGTGTAGGAATCAGCTACATGGAATTCATTGGATCGGCATCACGGCGATGGCGACCGCGTTGCTCGCCGCCACGGTCGTACCAACACGAGTCCCGTCCACGCCACCGCCAGGCACCGGACGTGTGAAGTCATCGGAAGTCGCGCCCCGCGGGCAGCACATTCTGGTTCGAGCGAAACAGATTCGCCGGGTCATACTGCGCCTTGATGCGCGCGAGCCGCGCGTAGTTCACGCCGTAGACTTCACGGATGCGAGCCGGCGGGCTTGGAGCGAGATAGTTCACGTATGCGCGGCGCGCCCACGGCCGAAACGCCGCTCCGACATCCGCCACCCACCGCTCGGCAGGCGCGCGTTCGTCAGGTCGATGCCATTCCGCCGAGAACAGACAACTCAGTCCCACGCCGCGCAACGGGTACGCGGTATCGGCCATCGCCACACGCGACGCCACTCCATTCGAAAGCCCCATGAGGATCGCGCCCACGCCGCGCGCGGACGTGGCCGCATTCGCCAGCATGTCGACGAGCGCGTCGTCGTGAAGGCCCTCGAGAAAGGCGCCGTCGACAACGAGCGGCGTGGTGTTCCACACCTGACCTTGCGGCGTGAGAATCGGCGTCTCGATGCGCGACTCCGCCGATCGGAACGCGGCCTTCCACTTCGCGTGGTAGGCTGCGGCCGCAGCGGCATCGCCGTAGTGTCCGCAACTCACGACCGCGCCCACATTCGTGTCGACGTTGAATCCTGCGCGCACTTGGTCGGGCGTATCGCGAACGAGGTCGCCGAACGTCCGCACTGCGCCAGCGATGTCGTTCCACCCGATCAGGAACGTCGCGCGATGCTGCGTCAGCAAGGGATGCAACTGCAAGTCCAACCGCGTGACGACGCCGAAGTTGCCGCCACCGCCGCGAATCGCCCAATAGAGGTCGGCGTTCTGGTCCTTGCTCAGCTCCAGCACGTTCCCGTCGGCCGTCACCAGTTGTGCGCCGACGATGTTGTCGCACGCCGTCCCGAACATGCCCCTCGGCGACGTGTCGCCGCCGGCGAGGGCGAGGCCCGCGACACCGACGTCGCCGCAGCTGCCCATTGGCGTGTGAAGTCCCAACGGCAGGATCGCGGCCAGTAGCTCCTTGATTCTCGTTCCGCCGCCCACCGACGCAACGCGCCGAGGTTGGTCGACCGTGACGGTGTTGAAGGCGCCGAGATCGACCTGGAGCGCGGCATCCGCCACGCCGAAGCCGGCGTAGCTGTGCCCGCCGCCTCGAATCGCGACGGGCACGGTGTGGCGCTGAGCGAACTCCACGCAGCGACGCACGTCATCGACATCGGCGCAGCGCACCATCGCGAGCGGACGACGATCGTACGCGAGGTTCCAGACCTGTCGGGCGTCGTTGTAGAGTGGTGACCCATCGCGCAGGAGACGCCCACGAACGCTTCGGGCGAGGGAATCGAGATCGGAAGCGACATCAGGCGTCGCAGACGCGGATGGACTGCCAGCGTGCAGGCATCCGCCAAGCGTCGCAACGCCGGCCGTGGCGATCCCGGTGCGGATGAAGTCCCGGCGGGACCAGTCGGAGAGGCGGAACGAATCAGCAGGCATAGGCGAGAAGCGCGACGCGCAATGAGCTTGCCTGACGGACAAGGTTCAGCTGCGGAGCCATGTCAGAGAATGGTGCGGCGCGCCGTGCCGCGCCATCCTCGTGCGATCTGGCGAAGGTAGCCGGTGAGGAGCCGCGCTGGGTGTCGCGCGTGCTTGTGGACGCGACGCACGTCGATCAGTGCGTGAGTACGGCGGCATGCCGGGAGTGCGAGACGAGATGCCCTCGTGTCGCATCTGCTCGCTGGATGGCGAATGACAGACGTTACTTGCGCGCGGCTCGAACACTCGTCGCAATGCTCTGAAGGCGGGCGAGGAGGCTGGCATCCGGTGACTGCACCAGCCCAAGTCCCGGATGTCGAGAGAACGGCGACGTCTGCGTGGCCGCTGCCTCCAGTGCGTTCTTGGCCCAGCGCGCGGCGGACTCTCGATCGCCGAGTCCCTGCGTGATGAACGCCAAGGCGCCGAAATAGCGGTACAGAATTGCTGGCAGAGCGACGCTGGATTCGAAGAATTCCTGCATCACGGAGAGCGCTTCGTCGTAATGCGCCCGTAGGTCATGGGTCCCGACGAGCCAAGCAAAATCGAGGTAGGCATCGATGTGAACGTTTGGCATGGTACGTTGCGCGGCGAACGAGGCGCGAAAGGCCTCGATCGCTTCGGGCAGGCGCTCGAGGCGTACGAGACACTGTGCCCGGAGGAGTTGCGCGCTGGCGAGTTCGAACGGCTCAGGGTACTTGTCAACGAGCTCAGTGATCAGGTCGAGCGCGGCGTGCGTGAGCGCTGGTTCGCCTGTCTCGAGGAGCGTCCACGCCTGAATACGAAGATGATGCGCGCGCCGCTTGCTGCGCCCGAGGCGCACGCGGAAGTCAACCTGATCCGCGGCAGTCCAGGATGTGCGCCGAAACCAATCATCGCGTTGAGGCACAGCGTGGTCGTCCGGCTAACGAACAAGGTTCAGCTGCGGAGCCATCATACAAAGTGGTAAGCCGCAAAGCGGCGCGCCACCGCATTGGCGGCTCCGTCAGCTGCAACCGGCGTTAGCCAACGCGCATTCACATAGTAAGTGCAACACCGTCGCCGCACCTGGATGTGGGTGAGGTGACCTGGGGCAGGCTAGGCTTCAGTTCTCCTCCAAGAGAAAGGACGCCATGACCTACGCCCAGATCACCCTCGAAGAAAGGTACGCCATTTCCGCGCTCCGCAAGCTCGGCTACTCCTGCGCGGCGATCGCTCGCGAGGTCGGCCGACACCGGAGCACCGTCGGTCGCGAGGTGCAGCGCAACGTCTGGCGCGAGGATGGCCGGACCTATCGGCCGCTCAAGGCCCAGAGCTACACCAACCAGCGCCGCCGCGCGTCGCGAAGTACATCGCAGTTCTCCGTTGAGGAATGGGCCCTCGTCGAGTCGGTGCTGCGGGAGGACTTCAGTCCTGAGCAGGTGGTCGGCTGGTTCGCGCGCTTCAAGATCCTCGCGATCAGTCACGAGACGATCTATCGCTACATCTGGGAGGACCAGGCACGCGGCGGCACGCTGCACGTCCACCTGCGTCGTGCGAACAAGCCATTCCGGAAGCGCTATGGCGCCTATGACAGTCGAGGCCGTCTCGCCGGCAAGCGGCACATCTCGACGCGCCCCGCCGGCGCCGAGAATCGGTCGCGGGTGGGCCACTGGGAGGTGGATACCGTGCTCGGCAACAGTCAGGGGGGCGCCTGCATCGTCACGCTCGTCGAGCGCAAGACCGGCTTCGTGGTCATCGGGAAGCTCGAACGCCACACCGCCGCAGACCTGAACGCGCGCCTCGAAGCGATGATCGCCCGGCAGCGGCGCCCCGTGCGGACCATCACCGCGGACAACGGGACCGAGTTCCACAGCTACAAGGCGCTCGAGCAGCGCGTGTGCGCGAAGTTCTACTTCGCGACGCCGCATCATTCGTGGGAGCGCGGCTCGAACGAGAACATGAATGGACTGATCCGGCAGTACTTGCCCAAGGGCGTGAGCATGGAGCATGTCACGCAGGCCGACTGCGACCGCATCGCAGCAAAGCTCAACCGCCGACCACGCAAACGGTACAACTGGCACACCCCGGAGGAACTCTATGCCGCGTGACGCTCATTGTTGCACTTCACACTTGACCTCAGACAACGAGGCGATCATACTCCGCGTGGCTGCCGATCCAGAACCAGAGGCAACCGTCCGGGAGCTCGACCGCGAGGGCGCGATAATGCGCGCCGACGCGCACCGAGCGGAACCGACCCACCGTCTTGAAGTGCAGGGACGGATGGCGTGCGTCCTGCTTGAGGAGCGCAAAGTTCTTGTCGGCGAGGGCGCGGACGTTGGCGGGGAGGGCGTCGTACAGCGCCCAGAACTCCGCCGACGCGTGGTGGGTCAAAGCGGCCGGGAGTGCGCGGCGCGGTGCTGGGCGAGGGCGGCGTCGGCGAGGGAGTCGAGCGCGCCGCGCGCGACGTCGACTTCGAGCTGTCGATCCCAGGCGGCGGCGTCGTAACTGCTGAACCAAGCGCGGAACGCAGCGAGGTCCCGCGGATTGAGGCTCGCGACCTCGCGCTCGATCTTGTCAATGTCAGCCATGGCGCCTCCCGATACGCGGACCTCTGGAAGATAAGCCAAACGGTCGTGCTTGGCTAACGAACAAGGTTCAGCTGCGGAGCCATATCATAAACTGGTGGGCGGCGAAGCCGCCCGCCAATCCTCCAAATGGCTCCGTCAGTTGCAACCGGCGTTAGCTGGCCGCGCGGAGGCTCGTGATACGACCGCTCTAGCTGACCCACTCCGCCAGGGGATCGTCTGAGGCGAAGCCCGTGAGGCGGATGACGGCGTCGGGGCCATCAGTGCCGAGCGTGAACAGGCGCGTCTCGGGATTGAGCAGTAACACCGCGGTGCCGGCCCGTGCGACGATGAACATGACGTATGGACGATCCACGAAATCGCCAAACGTCCGGGCACTCGCGTCCGGGTGCACGGTTGCTGCGATTGGCGTGACGGCGGCGGCGCGGAGGCGCGCGAGCTCGGTACCGCGATATGTCGTCGGGTCTGCGCCGGTCGGGACGAACGCTTCTGAACTTGTCGCCGCAGCCGCAAGCGCATCGCGAAAGAGCTGGGCTGCATCTGCGGAAGTCACGGCGACCTCGCGTCAGGCGAAGAAGTCAGCTGGTGGTCCAGCTAACGAACAAGGTTCAGCTGCGGAGCCAT
>JANYHJ010000151.1 GCA_025359135.1 Gemmatimonadota bacterium
AATCGCCTGGCTGTACGCCACCGCGCGCACCCACTGCGTGCGCGCACGCGACTGACGCAGCGCCTGCATGAGCCGGTCGGTCAGGCGGCGATGCACGCGCTCGCGCCAGCGCTCCACACGCTCGGCCCACGCCGGCGAGAAGCGCGGATCGTAGTCCGCGAGGAAGCTCCACTTGTGCGACAGGTCGGGCGCGACGTCCTCGGACGAGATCCGCTCGTCCAGGTCCCACGCCACCGCTCGCGGAAGCGCAACGTCATCTCCGGCCGAATCGAGCGCGAGGCCGAAGCGCTTGAGCTTGTACGTGGCCTGCCGAAGGTTGTGGCTGGCCCGCTCGCGGGAGACCGCCGGCCAGAGCAACTCGTGCAGTGCCGATCGAGACAAGCGGCGCTGCGGCGCGTCCAGCAGGGCCAGCACGAGCGCCAGGACCACTTCATGCTCGGGACCCACGGCGTGGTCGCCGACCAGCAGACGGGGGGCTCCAAGGGTCTCTATTCGCATGCGACGGGGTGGGCGGGATCGCGTTAGCGTCAGTTGTTAGTGCCATTTTACCGCCGACCGTCACCTTTGCGTCAGTTGAGGGCAGAAAAGACGCCTATCCACCCCGTTTCTTATATGGGGCAAATGACGCACCCGCAGGCACCAGCAGCTGGTGCAGGACAGCGTGGCGGGCGCGCGGAAGTCACAAAGGCCAACGCAGCAAGGGGGGCGACCGTGACCTGGTCGCCCCCCTCGACACTCCATCCAAACGAGCCTACAGCTTGATGAGCTTGGGCACCGTCACGCCCTCGGCTTCCGCCTGGAAATTGAGCAGCAACCGATGGCCCAGCACCGACATGGCCACGCCCTTGATGTCATCGATGTCCGGCGCGGCGCGACCGTCCATCGCGGCGCGCGCCTTGGCGCCGAGGATGAGGTACTGGCTCGCGCGCGGCCCTGCGCCAAAGCCCACGTACTTGCGGATGTCCCCGCTCGACGTGGGATCGGAGGGCCGCGTGCTGCGGACGAGGTCCACGGCGTAGCGCACGAGCGTGGGTGCGGCCGGCAGGCGCCGCACCAACTGCTGCAGCGCCACCAACTGCCCCGCGTCGAGCACTGGCTCGACCTCACCCTTCATCACGCCGGTGGTGGAGGTCACGATCAACTCCTCCTCCTCGCGCGACGGGTAGTCCACGGTCAGTTCGAACATGAACCGGTCTCGTTGTGCTTCGGGCAACTGGTATGTGCCTTCCTGCTCGATCGGGTTCTGCGTGGCCAGCACGAAGAACGGATTGGGCAGCGTGTGCGTCTTGCCCGCCACGGTTACCGTGCGCTCCTGCATGGCCTGCAGCAGCGCCGCCTGCGTCTTGGGTGGGGCGCGGTTGATCTCGTCGGCAAGCACGATGCTCGCGAACACCGGGCCCGGCGCAAAGGTGAAGATGCGGCGGCCCGTCGCCTGGTCTTCCTCGAGCAGCTCCGTGCCGGTGATGTCACCGGGCATCAGGTCGGGGGTGAACTGCACGCGATTGAACGAGAGGTGCAGCGCGTCGGCCAGCGTCTGGATGAGCAGCGTCTTCGCCAGCCCGGGCACGCCCACGAGCAGCACGTGGCCGCCAGCGAGGATCGCGGCCAGCAGGTTGTCGACGATGTCCTGCTGCCCGACGATGCGACGCGCGATCTGCGTCTTCAGATCCCGGTGCGCCTGCCTGAGCTTGACGAGCAGCTCGAGGTCAGCGTCCGTCGTTGGCGGGTTCTGGCCCGGGCGAGATGCGGTTGCGGTCACGAGGCAGGGTGAAAAGGTCGGGAAAGCTACGACAGAAAGTCGCCGCGCGCTCGGCGCGTTCCCATGCTGCAGGGAGAACGCGCACCGAGGGCCTTACGCTGGACGACGCGCCGCCCGGAAACAATGCGGGCGGGCATCCCCCGTGGGACACCCGCCCGGCCTCGATGGTGCCTCGCAACGCGTCAGCGCACGCTGAAGCCGATGCGCTCCTCGATCGGATGCGTGTTGCTCGTCGTCGTCGCCACGAGTGTGTATGCGCCGGGCTTTGCGTTGCGCCACTCTTCCGAGTAGGTGAGCTGCGCGTTCTTGCCCAGCGTCTCGGTGGAGATGACCTGCGTGAACATGCGGTCGGCGCTCCACTTCCACACCGTTTCGCCAGCGGCGTTCAGCACGGAGAAGTCGTGCGTCTGTGCACTGGGGAATTGCAGCTCCATGACCTTGCCCGAGCGATTCGTCAACTCGAGCATGAAGGTCACGATCGGTGCGGTGGTGACATCCACGCGCGCTTCGATTCCGTTGGTCGTCATCGGCTGTTCGCTCGCATGACGCGCAGTGCGCTCGGCGGCGTGCGACCTTGGTGAGCACGCATACACGATGCTCGCGACCACGAGCAAGGCGACAGCGAGGCGCTTGTCCATCGGGAATTGACGCGTGGCTCGGGAGGCGTCCGATTCGAGAGGGCGGTCACGAATCGAACTGAACTTGAACTTATGCACAGGATGACGACCTGTCAAAGCGATCGTCACACGCAAGTATCGGCTCAACAGTGACTTGCGCACACTCACGTGATCTTCGGTATTTGTTCGGAACAAGGGCTGCGTCGAGCAGTTCGGCAGGCTGGTGTGCTTTCACGCCGGCGCGGTCGCGCAGGTCGCGACAACCCATCTCGCGACCTCACTCGCTTGAAGCAGCCACCGAGACCGCCTAAGTTTTGGTGGCTATGCAGGATGGCTCACCTCCACCGCCACGGAAACCGGCCGCGCCGGAAGCTGACGTCGGCCAGGGAGGACTGTCGGGGGCCGAGTTTGCGGGGGTGGGCGTGCAATTTGCAGCGTCCATCTTGCTGTTTCTCTGGGTGGGTCAGTGGCTCGACAAACGATTCGGCACGGCGCCGTGGGGGTTGATCATCGGCGTCTTCACGGGAGCGGGCGGGGCGTTCTACGCGATGTATCGCAAGCTGATGGCGGCACAGCGCGCGGACGACGCGCGACGACGTTCGGGACGGTGAGATGAACGGAGTGGCGCGTTACGTCCTGATCGTGCTTGTGGCCGCGATCGTGCTGGGGTGGTTTGCGGGGCTCTTCTTCACGGGGCCGCTCGAGCATCGGGCGATACTCACCAGTGTGGTGCTCGCGGTCGTGGTGCAGCTGGTGGGATTCACGATCGCGTGGCGCATGCGCCGCTCGAATGCATTGGCAGGGTGGGCGGCGGGCGCGCTCCTCTGCATGGTCACGCTCGTGTTGTACGGCTTCGCCGTCGGGCCACTGGGCCTGCCGCTCGAACCCGCGTTGCTCAGTCTCGCCGCCCTCTTCTTCGTCACCGAAGTGCTCGAACCGCTTTGTCTCACCTGATGCACGCGATGCCACGTTCGACTGCGCGCCTTGCGGCGCTTGCCCTGTTCGCCTTGTCCGCGCGCCTGCTTGGCGCGCAGGCCGCCGAGACCCGCCCACCGGCAGTGCCGCCGAGTGCAGAGGTGCGGACGTCGACCGAGCCCGCCGCCGCGGCGCAGGAGGCGGCCACCGAACACGCGGCCTCCGGCGGACACGACGACAACGACATCATCACGCCGCATATCACCGACAGCCACGCGATCGACGTGCCGAGCTTTTCGGCGCCGTTCGTGCGCGAAGTGGAGCTGCCGCGCTGGGCGCCGGTGCACGTGGGCGGGTACGAGATCGACCTCTCGCCCACCAAGCACGTGGTGATGCTGCTGCTCGCGGCGCTGATCGTGATTTCCCTGCTCGTGCTCACGGCGCGGACGCAGGCGCGGCAGCACGACGAGAACGGCCACACGAAGGGCTGGGCCGGCGGCATCGAGGCGATGGTGCTCTACATCCGCAACGAGGTCATCCTGCCGAACGTGGGACCGCATGGCAACGCGTTCGTGCCGTTCCTGCTGACGCTCTTCTTCTTCATCCTCACGGCCAACATGCTGGGGCTGATTCCGTACGGCTCGACGGCCACCGGCAATATCTCGGTGACAGCGACGCTGGCGGCGATCACCTTCGTGGTCGTCGAGATCGCGGGGATGCGCGCGCAGGGGTGGGGCTACCTCAACACGATCTTCTTCTGGCCGCACGACATGCCGCTCATCATGCGCGTGCCGATGTTCCTGATCATTTCGCCGATCGAGCTGGCGGGAAAGATTGCGCGGCCCTTTGCGCTGGCGATCCGCTTGTTCGCGAACATGACGGCGGGCCACATCGTCGTGCTCGCCTTCATCGGCCTGATCTTCTACTTCCACAGCATCGCGAGCGGCGCGCCGTTCCTGATGGCGATTGCCATCATGTTTCTCGAGCTGTTCGTGGCACTGCTGCAGGCGTTCGTCTTCACCCTCCTTGCCTCGGTCTTCATCGGCCAGGTCCGCGAGGCGCACCACTAGCCGTTGTGTCACGCACTGCGCGACAGGCTCGCGCGCGGTGCGATCCGTACCCGGCCGGATGGCCGGGGACGCCCGCTGGGTCCCGGAACCCGATGGCGGGCAGCGCTGCTCCAGTTCGTTCAGGGCGCGAGCCGAACCGATCCACGTTTTTCCAACGAGAACTGACATGAGCTTCTATCCGCTTCTCCAGGCCGCCGCGGGCGCGCCCGCCAACGCCGGCCTCGCCCTCATGGGTGCGGCGATCGGCGCCGGCATTGCCGTGCTCGGCGCCGGTTTGGGCATCGGCCGCATCGGTGGCCAGGCCGCCGAAGGCATGGCCCGCCAGCCCGAGGCTGCCGGCAAGATCCAGACGGCCGCGCTGATCCTCGCGGCCTTCATCGAAGGCGCGGCGCTCTTCGCGATCGTCGTCGCGTTCGTCATTCAGGGCAAGGCTGCAACGCTCTAGGCACCAGGTGACACCGCGGGGGCCCGGGCTCCCGCGGTCGTCACGCCCGGCAACATCCATGTCGATCACGATGTCCCACTCGCCTTCACGCCGCCCATGCCGCGCCTGACCTTCCGCTTCCTGTCCGCGCTGACGTTCGTCGCGCTCTCGGCCGCTCCCGCCTTCGCCATCGAGGAGGGGAAGAAGCCGGTGAACCTGCTGGCACCGAACGGCGGCCTGATGTTCTGGACGCTGCTCATCTTCATCGCGCTGGTGCTGATCCTCTCGCGCTACGCGTTCAAGCCGCTCGTGGCCGCGGTCGAGGCACGCGAGAAGGCGCTCGAGGCGAGCCTGACGCAGGCGCGCGCGGACCGCGACGCCGCGTCCAAGCTGATGGCGGAGCAGCAGGCGGCGCTCGACGCCGCGCGCCGCGAGGCGCAGCAGCTCGTCGCCGATGGCCGCGCCGCGGGAGAGAAGCTCAAGGGTGACCTGCTCGACGCGGGCAAGGTGCAGCAGGCCGAACTGCTCGAGCGGGCTCGTCGCGAGATCAGCGGAGAGAAGGAGCGCGCGATCGTCGAACTGCGGCGCGAGGCGGTGGATCTCGCGATTCGTGGCGCGGGCAAGGTGATCGAGCAGAATCTCGACAGCGCGGCCAATCGCCAGTTGGTCGAGAACTTCCTGGCGTCGGTCAAGGCGAGCTGATGCGCGAGCCCACGATCGCCCGCAACTACGCCGAGGCGCTGCTTGTGCTCGCGCAGAAGGCGAACGACATCGAGGGATGGGGACACACGCTCGATGCGCTCGCGAGCGCGATCAAGTCCGACGCCACACTGCGCACCTTCCTCGAGAGCCCCAAGGTCGACGCGAAGGCGAAGAGCGCGCTCGTCGGCAAGGCGCTCGCGTCGCAGTTCCCCGCGTCGTTCGTGCACTTCCTGCAGGCGGTGATCAAGCGCGGCCGACAGAACCTCATTGCGGGCATCGCGGTCGAGTACGCCACGCTGGTGGACACGGCCGTGGGCCGCGTGCATGCCTCCGTGACGCTGGCGCGCGAGGCCGACGACGCCGAACGTGCGCGCATCTCCGCGACGCTGTCGAAGGCGCTCGGCAAGACCGTCGTGCCACACGTGGTGGTCGACCCGACGATCCTCGGTGGCGTGATCGTGCGGGTCGGTGATCACGTGCGGGACGGCTCCGTGAAGCGCCGGCTCGCGATCCTGCGCCAGCGCATGGTGCACGGCGCGCGGTGATCGGCGCGCTCGTGGTGGTCGCGCTCCTGCAGGGGGGCGCGACGACCCCGCCGAGCCGCGATACGGTCGGATACTGGCAGCAGCAGGCCGACTACAAGATCTCGGCCACACTCGACGAAGCGAACGAGCGCGTGCGGGCGCGTGGCACGCTGCGCTACGTTAACCGGTCGCCGGACACGCTCTTCGTGCTCTGGCTGCACCAGTACCTGAACGCCTTTCGCCCGGGGTCGCGCTGGAGCGCGACCGATGCGCGTGAAGGGCGCGATCGTTTCCAGCACCTGGCCGAGAAAGATCAGGCGTTCGAGCGCTTTACTGCGGCGCCCAGCGTGAACGGTGAGGTTGCGCACCTCGACTACCCGTACGCACCCGACAGCACGGTCGCGCGGTTGACGCTCGCTCGTCCGATCGCGCCGCGTGACACGGCGTTCGTGCAGTTCGCATGGGAAGCAAGGCCGAGCACGCGAGCACGGCGGCAGGCGCGCCGCGGGCGATCGTACGACTTCGCGCAGTGGTATCCGAAGATCGCGGTCTACGACCGGCAGGGATGGAAGGCGAACCCGCTGGTGCCCGCGGGCGAGTTGTACGGTGAGTTCGGCGCGTTCGACGTGACGCTGATCGTGCGCGACGACCAGGTGCTGGGCTCCACTGGTGTGGTGATGGAGGGCGATCCGGGCTGGGTACGCGTGGCGCAGGGTGGGCACGCGCCGCCAGCCGTGAGTCTGGCCTACGACGGTGACCGGCCGGATGCGTGGCTCGATGCTGCGGATTCGACGTCCGTGCCTGCGGGAAGCAAGGCGGTGCGCTGGCGCGCGCGCTCGGTCCACCATTTCGCATGGAGCGCGAGCCCCGACTATTTGTACGAAGGTGGCACGTGGGTGCGGCCGAGTGGGGCGTCACGGATGCCATTCCGGACGTGGGACACGGTGGCGGTGCACGTGCTCTACCGGAAAGCCGATGCGCGCACGTGGGGCACGGGCATCGCACTCGAGCGGACGCGGACGGCGTTGCGCTGGTTGGAGCAGGTGTACGGACCGTACGGCTGGCCACAGCTCTCGAACGTGCAGCGACTCGACCAGAGCGGCACCGAGTTCCCGATGATGATGATGAACGGTTCGCCCGAGGAGGAGCTGATCACGCACGAGGGCGGGCACATGTTCACGTACGGGATTCTCGCCAACAACGAGTGGCGTTCGGCCTGGATGGACGAGGGGCTGACCTCGTACCAGACGCTCTGGGCGCTGGGGCAGGTGCCGCAGGCACGCATCGGCGCACCGCGCGCGCGTGTGGTAGCGCGCACGGGCTATCGCGCGCTGGCGGTGGTTCCGAGTGACGAGGACAGCGCCGCGATCGAGTCGTCGCGCCTCGTGGCGCGCGGGCTCGCGCAGCCGATCGGCACGCCGGCGCACGAGTTTCGCGAGTTCGCGCTCTACAACGAGATGGTCTACACGCGCGCGAGCGACATGTACTCCGGGCTGCGCGACGTGCTGGGCGACAGCGCGTTCGCGCAGTTCCTGCGCGGTTACTACGCGCGCTGGGGCATGCGGCACGTGGACGAGGAGGCGATGCGCGCCGAGGCGGAGCGTGCGTGGGGCGGACGCGACCTCTCGTGGTTCTTCCGCCAGTGGGTGCACGGCACCGGCCTTGTGGACTACAGCGCCGAGCGTGCGGAGAAGCGGAAGCTGAAGGACGGGTGGGAGACGGACGTGACGGTGCGTCGTGTCGGCGACTACCAGCATCCGGTGCGCATCGGGTTGCGCACGGACAGCGGGTGGGTGGTGGTGCCGTTGCCCGACGGCACGGCCATGAAGCAGCTGGTGACGATTCCGACGCGGTGGGAGCCGCGCGCGGTGCAGCTCGATCCGTTCGGCACGAGCGGCGATTGGCGTCCCGAGAACGACGCGGTGGGCTTCGGTGATGCGTGGCGTCCGTCGATGGACCGGTGGAACTGGGACTGGCCGTTCCTCGATCAGGCGACGCGCGGCGGCACATTGCACCTGCACCGGCCGACGCTCTGGTATTCGGACCATGGCGGCGCGACGATCGGTTGGTCGGTGCGCGAGTCGACCGACGGCTGGCTCTCGAAAGTCGATTGGGGGCTCGCGACGCCGACGCGCACGCGTGCCGCGCAGATATCGAGCTTCGCGCGGGTGGACACGCTCGGCCGCACCGCCGAGTGGCAACCGTCGCTCTGGTTCGAGTGGCAGGATCCCTTCGTGGGTGGCCGCGTGCTGGCGGGTTCGCGCGCGGGGCTCGCCTTCCGCGACGGCATCGCACGTGCGCACGTGGGGACGACGTGGGGCTTGAGTCCGTTCGTGTTTGCCGAGGGAGCGCGCACGCAGCTCGACGTGGAGGTGACGGCGTGGTCGGCGCGCGGCCTCGCGTATGTCGACGCGGCGCGCTGGACGGGCACTGATGTGCTCGAGCTCTCGGGAACGTACACGGCGCGCACCACCGATCCGCGTGCACTCGCATGGTCAGCACATGCCGCGCTCGGCGCGCCGCGCTCGAGCAGGGCGTACGCGCGCGTCGAGCTGACGGCGACGCGCGGCCGGTCGTGGTTCGCGGGGGCGCAGGAGAGCTGGGCGCGCGGCTACCTCGGATGGGTGAGCGCGGGCACGCCGCTCGAGCGCGAGGTGTGGGCGTCGACGGTATCGCCGCTCGAGGCGTACGACAACGACTGGTATCGGGCGGATGGCGCGCCACTCGCGCGCAAGGATGTGCCGTTCGTGCCGTTGGGCGGGGCGGCGCTGCGCGGCTTCGCGCGGTTGCCACTCGGCGCGGTGGCGAGCGTGACGCTCGAGCACGACGTGCGGCTCGCGGAGGTCGGCGTCGAGCAGCCGCTCACGTTCAGCGCGAGTATATTCGCCGATGGCGCCGTGGTGTTGCGGGACGGGGCGCTCAGCGCCGGCAGCGGACTGGGAGATGCCGGCGTGGGACTCGTGGCTCGCGGCTTCCTGTTTGATCGTCCCGTTCGCCTGCGGGTGGACGTGCCGTTTCTCGTGACGCGGCCCGTGCTCGCGGTGGGTGCGCATCCGTCGGCCGACCGCGTGGCCTTCCGCTGGACCTTCTCATTCTCCGACCTCTGGTAACGCTCGTGACGCATGTATCGAAGCCGCAGGTGGGCGACGGACGCTCGCACATCACCATCGTGCACAAGCCGTGGGGGCACGAGGTGATCTGGGCCCACACCGAGCAGTACGTCGGCAAGGTGCTCCACATCAAGGCGGGGCACGCGCTGTCGGTGCAGTACCACGACTTGAAGGACGAGACGATCCACCTGCTCTCGGGTGAGATGATCTATCGCGTCCAGCAGGACGGGAAGCTCGTGGATCAGCAGCTCAAGGCGGGGGAGTCGTACCGGAACACGCCCGGCGTGATCCACCAGATGGAGGCGGTCACGGACTGTGAGGTGCTCGAGGCGTCGACGCCGTTTCTCGATGACGTCGTGCGGTTGAACGACCGCTACGGGCGCGAGGGGACGAGCACGGCATGAAGGTCGTGATCCCGCTCGCGGGGAAGGGATCGCGCCTTCGCCCGCACACGCACGTGACACCGAAGCCGATGCTGAAAGTGGCGGGCAAGCCGGTGATGGATTACGTCCTCGACGACGTGCGGCGGCTGGGCGGCGTGGAGCAGGTGGTGTACGTGACGGGTCACTTGAAGGAAGCGGTCGAGCAGCACGCGAAGGTCGCGTATGCGGACCTGCCGAGCGTGTTCGTGGAGCAGCTCGTGCAGGACGGCACGGCGGGAGCGGTCAAGCTGGCCCGGCCGTACATCGACGGGCCGTTGCTGATCATCTTCGTCGACACAATCTTCGAGGCGGACCTGTCGGTGGTGCACACGACGGACGCCGACGGCATCATCTGGACGAAGGAAGTCGAGGACTACCAGCGCTTCGGCGTGGTGGTGACCGACGCCGATGACTTCATGACGCGGATCGTCGAGAAGCCGAAGACGCCGGTGAGCAAGCGGGCGAACATCGGGCTCTACTACATCCGCAACTGGCAACTGCTCTTCGAGGGGATCGAGCACGTGCTGCGCCAGCCGAGGAACGGCGGCGAGTGGTACCTGACCGACGCCTTCCAGTACATGATCGAGCATGGCGCGCGGATCAAGGTCCTGGATGTGGCGGGGTGGTACGACGCCGGCAAGCTCGACACGCTGCTCGAGACCAACCGCGCGGTCATCGAGAAAGGGCGCGCGCGGCGGCCCGCGTTCGCCGCGGACGTGACGATCGTCGAGCCGGTGTACATCGAGGACGGTGTGACGGTGCGCGCCTCGACGATCGGGCCGAACGTGTCGATCGGCAGCGGCAGCGTGATCGAGCACTCGACGGTGCGTGACGCGATCATCGGGCATCGCAGCACGGTGCGGAGCGCGATGCTGCACGACTCGCTCGTGGGCGACGACACGGTGATCGAGGGGGTGCGCGGCGCGCTCACTATCGGCGACCACTCCGAGGTGCGGGTCACGCCGGAGTCCTGAGCGGGTCGGGTTGTCGTCCTGAGCGGAGCGAAGGACCTGCTTGTTGCCCCGGCGTCAGGCGGGCGCGCGCACCTGCACCGCAACGCGATAGACCCAGCGGCCGATCACCCACTGGAGCGGCAACCGCAGCACGAGGGCGGTGAGCCAGACCGCTGACGCGTGCGCATCAAGCGCGTTGAGCAACATCTGCACGTTGGCGGGAAAGACCGCGACCAGCAGCGCGATCAGTCCCCATCCTGCCAACACGCGCGTGCGATCGACGAGCACGCCGAGGCCAAGCGCGATTTCGGCGGCGCCGCTCAGCTGCACGAGGAAGAGGTGTGCTGGGAGCCACGGCGGCATCATCGCGAGATAGAAGCGCGGGATGACGAAGTGGAGGACGCCGGCGATGACGAACACGACCGCGACGATGAGCCGGGCGCGCGCGTGGCCGCGGCGGAGAAAGTCAGACATGGGCGAAGTGTAGGGGGTGCGCCAGGGTGGGTCGAGGCGGATCAGCCGACGCCGGCCGCTGCCGCGACGATCGTGAGTGCGCGCACGAGCCCGCGTGCGCTGCCCCGATCGTCGTACCACTCATCGGTGCTGTGGGCGCCACCGGCCCGGCCGCCAGCGCCGATGGTGATGGCGGGGATGCCGCGCGCGATCGGTACGCTCGCATCGGTGCTCGCGACCTCCAAGGAGGGGGTGCCACCGGTGATTTGCGTAGCGCGGATCGCGGCGGCCACCAATGTGTGTGACGCGGGAAGTTCACCGCAGGGGCGCGCGCCGATCGGCGACACGATGGCGGTGAGCAGCCCGACGTCCTTGCGCGCGCGGGCATTCTCCTCGTTTGTCGCGCTCGCGGCCGCGCGTTCGACTTCGCGGTGCAACCGGTCGAGCACGCCCGCATCCGTCGAGCGACAGTCGACCTCGAGCCACGCCTCGGCAGGAATCGCGTTGATGGCGTGACCGCCCGCCATGCGCGTCACGGAGAGGGTCGCGTGCGGTGCACGCGGCAGTGGAAGGGAGGCGAGTCGCGCGGCGCAGGCAGCGGCGGCATGGAGCGCGTTGGCGGTGCCGAAGGCGTTGTACGAAGGGCCACCGGCCCCACGCCACTGTACGCGGAGGCGGCGCGCGCCGAGTGCCTTGTTGACGATCGCTTCGTCGCCGGCGCCGTCGATCAT
>JANYHJ010000113.1 GCA_025359135.1 Gemmatimonadota bacterium
GACGATCGACTTGCCATCCGGCGAGACGTCGAGCGAAATCCACGACGCCTCGTCGGTAGTGAACGTCAGCGACCGCGTGCCGATGAGCGGCAGCGAACTCGTCTTCGCGGCGGCCTTGACTGCGCTGTCGTTCTGCGCCGCCGTCTGCGCGCCGAGCGTGGATGCGGCAAGTCCAACAAGGAGCAGGGCGTTCGGCAGGCGGCGCAGTGACGACATGGCGTGGTCCAGAAGGAGAGAAGGTGGAGTCGGCTCAGCGCGCCTGGCGCGCGCGCGTCAGGTGCGGCGTGATGCCGATCATGCGCTCGAGCTGCATGAGCTGCGCACGATGGTGCATCTCGTGTTCCTTGACGCCGAGCAGCATCTCGAAACGCGACTTGGACCCGGGACCCGGGAGCGTCACCATCTCGTCGAGCTGCGCGGGTGTCATCGCCTCGAGCTTGGTGGCGAACGATTCGCCGTTCTGGTTGAGCGCCGCGACGATCGCGTCCTTGCTCGTGAGCGCGCCGGCCGCCGCGCCGATCTCGCCGAACCAGGCACCGAACTTCTCGCCCGTGATGTCGCTCAGCTTCTCGACGAAGTGCGCCTGAACGACCCAATGCGTGGCGCAGGCCATGTGGGCGAGCATCTGGCCGACGGTCATCGTCTCGTTGGCCACCTGCGTGCCGTACTTGTCAGCCGGAATCTCCTCGGCGATCTGGACAGTGTTCTTGCGGACCGTGCGCCAGGAGGCGGCGAGGTGAGAGGCGCCGTAGTTGTGCATGATGTGATTCCGAGGAGCGGGGAGGGATTCGTGCCGCGAACTGCCGGGGGAAAGCTGGCCCCGCGGCGCCCCGGGCGCGACCGGCCGCCGCCAATCACCCCGCGAGGGCCGCGAAGAGAGCGGCCGTGGCATCGTCGGCCGGGAAGAGGCTCTCGATGCGCAGTTCGTCAGCGGTCACGTCCTGGGCCGTGCCGAAGGTGGCAATCACGGTGAAGAGGGAGAGCGTGACGCCGTCCTTCGACACCACGAGCGGCAGCACTGGCACGAGCGCCGCGTCTTCGGCCGCCCAGAGCGTGTGCTCGTCCTGATCGGGCAACAGCTCCTCCGGCACCGCGCGCATGTCGGCGCCATCGAGCGCCTCGGCCTCGCGCCGTGCGCGCAGCCAGAGCAGCGGCGCCACCTGCGCCCAGTTGACGACGTGGGGCCGGATGCCCTGCGGGTGGAAGAAGAGGCGCATGAGGTTGCGCTCCGCACCGCCCACGCGCGTCCAGAGGTCGGGTCCGAGCATCGCGCCGAGTCGATCGAACGGCTCGTTGGCGAGCAGGATGTTCCACGCGCGACCGATCGCGACGGCGGGATACGGTTGGTGATTGTGCAGCATCACGCGCACGGCCGACATCACGGCTCCCATCTGCGGATCGCGGAGGCCGCGCGCGCGGTAGGCCGGAGCGAAGCCGGCGGCCACGAGCCAGTCGTTCCGTTCGCGCAGGGGCACCTCGAGCGTTTCACTCAGCTGCAGAATCATGGCGCGGCTCGGGCGTGCGCGTCCACGCTCGAGGAAGCTCAGGTGCCGTTGCGACACGCCGGCTTCGAGGGCGAGCGCGAGCTGCGACTTGCGGCGGCGCTCCCGCCAGCTGCGGAGCAACGCCGGAAAGGCCGACGGACTGGTGGCGGGCGAGGAGAGGGGACGTGTCATGCTCGGTCTCCGTGGTGACGACGTGGAGTCTCGCGTGCGGCGTGCCGCGATTCAATGACCTCCGAGGTAGTTGAGGCGATGACTGGACGGCACCATCATGCCGCCGATCGCCCACTGCGCGCCCCGTTGCCGTCACCCATTGCCAGGGGCTTCACATGTCAGCCCGATCGCTCACGCTCATCGTCGTCATCGCGCTCTTCGGCGTCCTCACCACGCTCGCGCTGCTCGACGTCGGCTACCTCGGCATCCTCAAGCCGCACTTCGAGTCATGGGGCGGCGGTCAGGTGATCGCCGACCTCACGATCATGTGCGTGCTGGGCTGCACCTGGATCGTGGCGGATGCACGTACGCGTGGCATCAACGCGTGCCCTTCGTGCTGATTACCCTCGTGGCCGGCTCGTTCGGGCCGCTCTCGTACCTCGTGCCGCGCGAAGCGCGTGTCCGGCGGCCGGAGCCGAGCGCGGCTTAGCGACCCGGCTTGGTGCGTGGCCGCTGCTTGGCCGAGATGGAGCGGATGACGAGCGTGCCCCGGCCGGAAGACGGCAGGGGTACCTTCGTCACCGTGACGGCGGACTGGATCAGCACGCGCACATCGCGTCGATCAAGCGTGGCCGCCGACTTCAGCCGGATGAACCGGTTCTGCTTGCCGCTGCCCAGCAGCAGGTGCTCCGGGTCGGGCACGTCGGCGCCGTGATAGAACGAGAGGCCGACGCCGTTGGCTGCGGCCGCGATCGACACGATGCAGTCGGACGGCTTGAGCGACGCTGAATAGCCGATGACGAAGAAGTTGTAGTTGTCATACACGAAGGAAGCGGGCGGGCCGCCATCATGCGGCTGGCCGATGCGCCACGCAAGGCCGCCGTTGTCCCCGTGCGCCGCGCGCGCCCCGAGGGAGATATTTCCGCCGGAGGCTGTCCTATGGATCGGCTCTCCGCGCCACAGATCAGGCGTACGACCCCTCACGCTGCGGAGTGCTCGCCCTGCCTGCCTTCGACCTGCGCGATGAGTTGCACCGCACGCACTCGGGCGCGTTTGCCTGGGCCGTGCACTGCTGCCGGGGTGATCGCGACGAGGCGGAGGAGGTGCTCCACGTCGCGTACGCCAAGGTGCTCGAAGGGCGCGCACGGTTCGAGGAGCGCTCGACGTTCCGGACTTGGTTCTTCGGCGTCATCCGACTGACGGCACACGAGCAACGACGATGGCGATGGTTGCAGTTCACGCGACTCGAACGCTGGTGGCAGGACACCGAGGGAGAACGTGACGATGATGACAGGCACGCGCACGCCGAAGACGAACGCATTCCCGCTCTACGGGCTGCCCTGGGCCGCCTGAGCCGCCGACAACAAGAAATCCTGCATCTCGTGTTCTACGAATCCCTCACCATCCAGGACGCAGCCAACGTGCTCGCGATGCCCGTCGGAACGGCACGCACGCACTACGAGCGTGGCAAGGCCAGGCTGCGCGCCTTGCTCGCGGAGGAGCCCACGCCATGACGCCAACTGAACCGGACGACACGACACTGGCGCGGCGATTCGCCGAGTGGCGCGAGGAAGAGAGTGTGCGCACGCCGGCGTTCGAGCGTGTTGTCGCCGCACCGCGACGCTCGCGCGCAGGTGCCTGGCAACGTCCCACGCTGGTGTTCGCCGCCATGACGGTTGTTGCCATTGCCATCGTCCGCGGGCGCGCGCCGTCAACCGCGGGTGCAGTGCCGGAGATCGCGTTCACCGCGGGCACGCTCCGCGTGCCGACCGATTTCCTGCTCGACCAGGTGGCCAGTGTGCGCGCCGGCGAGGTGCCCACGATAGGCTCCGTGGACTGGTATCCGCTGCCCGTTGACGACGCACCGACCACCATCGCCCCACGCCGGAGAAACTGACATGCGTCGCGTTTGCACGTTCACGCTCGTACTGCTGGCGCTCGTTGCGGTCGCGTCGCCGCTCCGCGCGCAGGGCAAGCCGGACGACCCGTTCCAGCGCTACCTCTTCGATCCGCAACTCGTGCTCCGCAACGCGCAGGCCATCGGCCTCTCGGCAGCGCAGCGGAAGAGCATCCTCGACGAACTCAAGGCCACACAGACCGCGCTGGCGCCGCTGCAGGTGGACATGACCGGCCCCGCCATGGAGCTGCAGGAGATCATCGATCCGCCGCATGTCGACGAAGCCAAGGCGATCGCGACGGTCGAGCAGGTGCTCAAGATCGAGAACGAGGTGAAGAAGCGCCAAGTCGCGCTGCTCGTGCGCATCAAGAACCTGCTGACCCCCGAACAACAGATGAAGCTGCGGGCCCTGCGCGATGCCGCAGCGCGCGCCGGTGGCACGCCGCCCGAAGGCGATGCCGAAGACAACGACTGACTCAAGGAGAGATGACATGTACAGCATGACGACATGGCGCATCGCCGCCACGGCCGTATCACTCGCGGCGCTCGCCGCGTGCCAGGAGAGTGCGGCGCCGGGTGCGGTGACGTTCGACAGCCAGCGCGTGATGTCCGGCATGGACGCCGTCCAGGCCGCAGGCTCGGCGCCAAGCGTTGGCGCGCTGCGGCAGATGATGCGGTTGAGCGGCGGCGTCGCGTCGGCCCTGGTTGTGCGCGGCGCGTCATCGGGCGTGGCGGATGCGTCGACGCGCATTGCCCAGAGTGCGCTCGATGCGCAGGTGCTCGCCGTCACCGTACTCAACCCGGGCGTGCTGGGCCAGACGTTGGTGTACGACACGGCCGCGCATCACTACATGGTGTCGGGCCGGAGCGGCGCACCCGCGAACGGCGTGCGCATTGTGCTCTACGCGCAGTCGCCCGACAGCCAGCCAGTGATTGCGCAGGAAACGGGATACGCGGAACTCACCAACGAAGCGCCGCTGACCACCACGACGGGAGCCGTGCGGCTCGTGGTCGTGACGGGCGGCATGACGCGACTCTCCTACGGCGTGAGCTTCACGCTGCCCGGTGTGTCACCTCAGCTGACGGTCGACGGCTTCATCGACGATACCGGCCAGCGACTCGAATTCACGATCTCGGCCACGCCGTCAACGACGACGAGCGGTGTGGGTATCGTCAACGCGACGCTGCGCGTGCCGACCGCCGGCGTTGAAGTGGTGGCCACCGTGCACGCCGCGCCTGCGGGGAGCGGCGCGGTCGACCTCGTGATCGTCTCGGGCACCGACCGGATCACGGTGGGGGTGGCGATGAGCGGGGGCCAGGTGGACGCGAGCTTCACGGTGAATGGCGCACTGCTGGCGCGTGCGAGCGGGCCGTCGACTGCGCCGGCGATCGTCGGCGCGAATGGACACGCGCTCACCTCCGAGCAGCAGCACGCGCTCGCGCGCATCGTCTCGGCCACGGACAACATCCTGCAGCTGCTGAGTGGGCTGACGGCGCCGGCGTCGGCCGTGGTGGAGATGGCGCTGGCGATCGGGCGCTGACAGCGGCGCCAATCAAGCGCGCGCGGCGCCTACCGGCCGCGCGCGCACCGTCACGTCAGGCGTCGTCGTCCATGGCGAGCATGAAGCGCGGAATCTCCGCGGAGAAGTGCTCGCCGTCGGCTTCGAAATGGTACTCGCCTTCCATGTAGCCGGTTGCGCCCTTGAGCACGCAGAAGCTCTGGTACTCGTGTACGGCGCCGGGTGCGAGTCGCGGCTGCTGTCCCACGACGCCATCACCCACCACTTCGGCGTCCTCGCCGTGGTCATCGTGGATGAGCCAGCGGCGCGACATGAGTTGCGCCGCGCGCGTGCCCACGTTCTCGATGCGCACGAAATACGCGAACACGAACTGCCCCTGCTGTGGAAGCGACTGCTCGCGCACGAAGGCGGGGCGCACGGTGATGCGCATGCCGTTCGAGAGCTTGTAGAAGAAGGGGGCGGTGCGCGGGGGCATCAGACGAGACTCCGCAGCGCGTGGAGGGACGTCTCCATGTAGCGCGGCGGCGCCGAGCCGGCGATCGGCGTGAGCCCACGCCGGTTGTGCCAGTACACGTCCATGCCCACGCCGGACGCGCCCGGCACGTCGGCCGCACTGCCCGCCACGAACAGCACCTGCGACGCGGGCAGTCCGAGCTGCTCGAGCGCCATGCGGTACGGCTCAGGGCGCGGCTTGTAGAAGCCCGCGGCCTCGGCGGTCACGAGGACGTCGATCGGCACGCCGACGGCATCGGCGGCCACGCGACCGAGCGCCACTGAGGCATTGGTTGCCACAGCAATCGGCACTTTGGCGCCGAGGGCGCGCAGCACCTCCGCCGTCTCGGGCCAGGGCGCGAGCTCGCTCCAGTGGTCGATGAGGGCGCGTGCATGGGCCGCGGGCAGCCCGGCCCGTTGTGCCGATTCGTGGATGATGGCGCCGTAGTCGCGATACGCGCCCGCCTCGTACGTGAGCTCGAGGTACTTGCCGCGCCACGCAAAGCCGGCCTCGCTCGAACCGGCGACGCTGTTCCAGAGCGTCCACGAGTCGAGCAGCGCGGTCAGCAGGTCGAACATGACGGCTTTGTACGGCATGTGTAGAAGTCTACTTGATGACGAGGATGACGCCCTTGCCCGGCGCGATCGTGAGCGGTTCGCCACTCGCGATCGTGCGCGCGTCCTGCAGTCCGCGAATCGCCGGCGCGGTGACAGTCACGCGCGCTGCGTCCAGGCCGAGCGCCTTCCAGTCGATGACGAGCCTCACGCGTGCCGTGTCCGGCGCCCAGCTCGCGATGGCCACCAAGGCGCGACCTGCGCGCTGGTACACCGTGGCCTGTACGTCGTCGCGTCCGCTGTGCACCGGCACCTTGGGCGACCAGTAGCCGAGCATCGTCGAACCCTTCATGCCGAACGCGTCCCAGAGCTGCCAGAGTGGACGCGGGTCGGCATTGTCGGACCACGGCATCCGGTTGGTCATGCCGTACACCATGCCGCGCCACGGATTGCCGCCGCCCTCGAGCATCTCCCCCATCAGCCCGAACGGGATGCCGCTCACTTCCGTGAGGAAAAAGTCGCTCGGACTCTTCTCGTATTCGAAGTACTCGCCGAACCAGAGGCGGTCGAGGTACGGAAAGAGCTCCATGTACAGCATGGCGCTGTTCTGGAAGCCGTCGCGCTCGTTGTACTGGTTGGCCGAGTGCAGGTCGACGATGCCGGGATGTCCGCCCTGCGTGAGCAGGCGCTTGACGCGCTTCATCGTCGTGCGATCGAACGCGACATCGTCCAGGTACAAGCCATCGATGCCGACGTTCTGCACCAGCCAGTTGATCCCCTCGGCGTAGTAGTTGTGCCAACGGCTCATGCCGCTGTTGATCGTCGCGGCATCCTTGAGCTGGGGCACGAACCAGGCCGCGATGTAGTCGTCGCGCAGGTGCTCCTGCAACCACGCGTACCCGCCGCCCTTGCCGGGGGAATAGATCTCGTGGCCGAGGCTGCGCAGCGCGTAGGTCTCCCAGGCGTGGTTCGAGAGCTCGCGCACGGTGTTGTAGATCTTGACCTGCATGCCACGCCTGTGCGCCGCATCGATGTACGCCTTCATCGTGTCATGCGCGATGAAGGGGTAGTTGATGTACGGATTGATGGGCGTTGCGTGATGCACGTTGACCACCGTGGCGCCGGTGGTCTGGATCGAATCGAGGGGCGCGAACTTGTGGAAGAAGCGCCGGCTCCACTGCGCGTCGGTGTCGATCGCGTGGAATGGCGTCACCAACAGGTGCAGGTCGAAGCGCAGCGAGTCGCCCTCGGCGAGCTGCCGCTGCCCGCTCGTGATGCGCACCATCGTCGTGTCGCCCTTGTCGCGCCAGGTGATGCGCCCCTGTCCGCCATTGCCCCACGATGAAGGAAGCAGCAGCGGCTTCTGCAGGTAGAAGTTGGTGTTGAGCGGCCGCACGTAGTTCTCCGCCCTGAGCGAGAACTGGAGCCCTGCATTCACGCCGCCGAGCCAGGCGCCGTCCTGGTTCTTCGTGGCGACGTTCCAGTTCCACCCGAACGTCGACGGACGCTTCTGCCCCTTGAGTCCGAGTCCCATGGCGTAGGTGGACGCGACGCGCGTGTACGGCATCGTCAGCCGCACATCGCCGAGCGTCAGCGCCTTGGTCGCACGCAGCCGCATCTCGTACTGCGCCGCGCCATCGAATTCAAGCGTGCCGCGCACCTCGAGCGCCCACTCTGCACTTGTGGTGGTCGCCACCCACGACACGGTGCCCGGCTCCCGGCGCGTGAACCGCACGCCGCTCGTGACGGTCTTGAGCGTGCGCACCGCGCCCGTATCGTCGACGGCCTCCACGTCGAACCGCATCGGTGACGCCAGCACGGGCTGGGCACGCGTGCCGATGCCGGTCATCTCCGGCGTGAAGTACGTGGCGATGCCGGCGGGTAGTCCGTTGGCGCCGAGCGTGAGCGTGCGGCCCAGCACACCGAGCGTGTTGCCGCGGATCGTGATCGGCGTGTACGGGCGGATGACGTCGTTGCGCTGAGCGATGGTGGAGTTGAGCCACTTGAGGCGCGTCATCTTCCACGGCTCGTTCGCGCCGGCCGCCACCACGCTCGTGGCGCGCACCGTGATGCTGACGGCAATAGTGGTGGAAGGCTGACCATCGACGACGAGTGTCGCATTGCCCACGTACGTCCCGGGCGCGGCGCGCTCGGGCACGTCGACGCCGCACCACATCGCCTGCACCATGCCGGCGGGTACGTCCACGCGCGTGGTGAACGGCTTGCCTTCCCACGTCACGCCACCGGTGTTGATCGACGTGATGCGGCTCGCGGGAATCACGTGGGCACCGGCGCGCAGATCGCTGAAGCGCACGCGCACGTTCGTGAGTGGCGCCTGCGCGTACACGCCCAGCTGGTAGGCGAGGAATTCGCCGCGCCGCGCCGTGTCGGCGAAGACACGCGTGGGGCCACGCTCGAGCCAGCGCTGCGGCAGCTGGTCGCGCATGCGGATCGAGTGCAGCCGGTCCTCGGGGAATACGAGATACGGCGCCGCCCGGTTCGCCCGCGCGAGCATCGCCATCTCGTCACCCGTGGCGATCACTTCCATCGGCTCGAAGCTGTTGAGCGAATCCACCGACTCGAAGCGTTCGACGATCGCGTTCGGAGGCGCCGCCATGCGACCAAGCGCCGCGAGCCACGAACTGTCGGCGGTAGCCGTGACGGGCAAGTACGTCACGTTCGGGTAGTTCGACTTGCCGCCCGACTTGAACGGGAGGAAGTAGAGGTAGTAGCGGCCCGCGCCGGCCGTCGGCTCGAAGTCGAATTCGCCGATGTCCTGCGTGATCACGCCGCGTCGCACGTTGGCAATCGCCGCACTGCCCGTCTCGCTCACGAGGAGGACGCCCTTGAGTTCCGGATGACGATCCGGACGCCGCCAGACGACCTGCACGTGCGCGAACCGCCCGCCCTCGGTGACGCGGATGACCGCGCGGTGGTTACCGAGCAGCTCCGCGTCCCACGGTGTGCTGGCCACCGTGCGCGGGGCCGATTGCGCGTGCGCCACCGAAAGTGCACCGAGCATGACGCACACGCCAGCGCGCAGAAGTGGAAGCATCGTCATCGCGCGCGAAGGCTACGGCGCGCCGAGTGGTCCGACGCGCTCACGTCGGCTGCGGCCCGTCGTATCCCTCGACCAGCACGAAGTCACCCTCGGACACGGGGCGGCGGATATCGATCGTCGCCTGATAGGCCGCCGAGTGATAGCAATCGACCGCCGCCTGGTACGAGGGGAACTCCACGACGACGCTGCGCTGGCGGCTCGTCCCCTCGGGATTCTGGTACAGGCCACCACGCACCAGGAACTTCGCGCCGTAGGCGGCGAGCGGCTTGGCGTTGGCGGCCACGTACTTCTTGTAGTGCTCGGGGTCGTGCACGTCCATGCGAACGATCCAGTAACCCTTGGGCATCGCGATCAGCGGAAGTGAGGAAGCGAGTGGAGCGTCGTGCGGGGTGCGAAGACGCATGACGTGGCGTGCGGCGTACGCAGCGGCGGACGCCGACGGTCCCCGAAGAAGTTGGCGCACACCACAACGCTCGCAAGAGGCACGGCCGCCGATGCGCAGGCCCGGCATGAGCCGTTTCCCTGTGTCAGAGGTCGAAGCGCAGCTTGGGGCCGGTGAAGACGAAGCCGTGGCCCTCGTAGAACGCCACGCTGCGCCGCCATTTCGCCTCGGGTGGTGCGGTCACGTCCACGCGCCGCCAGCCGCGCGCGCGGCCATACGCCTTCACTTCGTCGAGCAACTGCTCGCCCACCCCGGCGCCTCGATAGGCGGGACGCACGTACATCTCCGAGAGGATGCCGTACCAGCCGCCCGCATACGCCGCGAGCGCCTCGGCGATCGTCGCCACCCCCACCGGGTGCGCGTCATCGTCGAGGGCGAGGAAGGCGGCGAACCTCGGTCCGGCCGCGACCAAGGTCGGGATAGTGGCCGCGAGGTCGAGCCCGTCGAACTCACCGGAAGAGTCCGCGGTCTCGTCGAACAGCTCCTGCACCAGCGTGAGGACGGTGGCGTACTGCGCCGGCGTGGCGCGCACGACGCTGATGAGCGGCTCGTCCCTTGACGTCATGGATCCGGAATTGACCACGCCAGCTCCGTGGCAGCAAGAGCGTGGCGACGGTTGGCCCGCGCGCGCCGATCGACCAGTTTGCGTCATGCCTGATCACGCACCCGCGCCGCGGGAGCCCACCACGACGACCGCGCCATTCGGGCTGCTGCCCACCGGCGAGGCGGTGGCCGGCTTCACGCTCACGAACGCGCATGGGCTCACGGTCCACGCCATCGAGTACGGCGGCGCGATTACCCGCATCGTCGTGCCCGATCGGAGCGGCGCGCTCGCCGACGTCGTGCTCGGCTGCGATACGCTCGACGACTACGTGAAGGGCGACGCGTACTTCGGCGCGATCATCGGGCGCGTCGCCAATCGTATCGGCGGCGCGCGCTTTGCGCTCGATGGTACGACGTATCCGCTGGCGGCCAACACCGGTGCCAACGCGTTGCACGGCGGCGTGCGCGGCTTCGACAAACTGCGCTGGCAGGGTTCGGCGGCCGCAGGGCACGATGATGCGCGGGTCACCTTTCGCCTCGTGAGCCCCGATGGCGACGAAGGCTATCCGGGTGCGTTGAGCGTCACGGTGACGTACGCGCTCAGCAACGCGAACGCGCTCGTGATCGACTACGAGGCCACGACGACACGGGCCACACCGGTCAATCTCACCAATCACGCGTACTTCAACCTCGCGGGACACGACGCCGGTGACATCGGCGCACACGTGCTGTCCATCGACGCCGATGCCTTCACGCCGCTCGACGCGTCGATGATCCCCACGGGCGAGGTCGCGCCAGTGGCCGGAACGCCGTTCGACTTCCGCACGCCAAGGCCCATCGGTGCGCGCATCGACGCCGCGCACGAGCAGCTGCGCATCGGGCACGGCTACGACCACAACTGGGCGATCACGGGCTTGGGCGACACGCTGCGCCACGCCGCGCGCGTGCACGAGCCGACGAGCGGCCGCACGCTCGACGTGCATACGACCGAGCCCGGGCTGCAGTGCTACACCGGCAACTTCCTCGGCGGCACGATGCGCGGCAAAGGCGGCGTGGCCTACCAGCGACGCGCCGGCTTCAGCCTCGAGACCCAGCACTTTCCCGATGCGCCCAATCACGCGGCGTTCCCGAGCGTCATCCTGCGGCCGGGCGTCATCATGCGCTCGCGCACGGTCTACACCTTCGGCGTCGACCGTTAGACTTCGCCGCATCCCAATCTCGGAGGATCGCATGGCCACGCGTCGCGAATTCATCGGGTCCACCGCCGGCGCCGCGGCGCTCGGCGCCTTCCTGCCCGCCGATCTCGCCGCGCTCGAGCTGGCGCACCACGAGCCGGTGGCCGACGAGGCGTGGGACCTCGCATGGCCCGGAAAGTTGAAGGGCAAGCACAAGGCGGTCTTTGACGTGCCCGAGATCGAGAGCGGCTACGGTGTCTGGCGCGCGGCGGCGTGGGGCAACCAGTACAAGCAGGTCCTCAAGGCCAAGGCCACGGACATCTCGACCGTCGTCGTGATCCGCCACAACGCGATCATCCTCGCACTCAGTGACGCGTTCTGGGAGAAGTACAACATCGGCAAGACCAAGTCGGTGATGCACCCGATCACCAACGAGCCGATCACGCGCAATCCGTCGCTCATGGGCGAGAAGGACGGCATCCCCGCGCCGTGGAATCAGCTCGGCCTCACCTCGCATCTCGCGCGTGGGAGCGTGGTGCTCGCCTGCAACCTGGCGCTGCGTGACTGCGTGGAGCTGATCCAGAAGCAGACGGGTGCGAACGAGGAGACGGCACGGAAGGAAGCGATCGCGTCGCTCGTGCCGGGCGTTATCCTGCAGCCGTCAGGGGTCTTTGCCGCCGTGCGCGCGCAGGAAGCCGGTTGCGCCTACGTGCGCGCGAGCTGATGCATCACGCGCGCTAGGGCGTGGCTACGTGCCCGAGCGCGACAGCACCGAGTGTCCGTACGCCGCATCCACGCGCAGCTCGGGTGCGGCGCTCCCCTTCTTCCTGAAGGTGAAGCGCGTGTCGCCCTCTTCCCACGTGTCATCGCCGATGTAGCGCGGCGTGGCGGCCTTCTGGCGTGGCAGCGTGACGCTCAGGCGACCGCTGTCGGCGCTCACCGTCACCACCATCTGCTGGCCGCGGCCGACGCCCTTGTACGTGCCGACGAGCGCGGCGATGCCTCCCGGCGCAGCGCGTGAGTCGCGCTTGACGGTGCCGAGCAGCAGGTCGGCGAGCGCGGCCGTGACGGCATTGGGTGACACGGGACCCGCCGAATTGACGAGGACGATGATGATGGCGTCGTCGTCGGGAAAGTACGCCGACTCGGAGAGGAAGCCGTTGATGCCGCCGCCATGTTCGATCGTGCGGTGTCCGTTGAACGTGTGCAGCGCGAGCCCCATGCCGTAGCGGAGCCTGGTGCCGTCGCCGAGCACCGCCGGCGTGGTCATGCTCTTGTACGACGCGGCGGAGAGCACGCGCCCGCCGTGCAGCGCGCGGTTCCAGCTCACGAGGTCGGCCGCGCTCGAGCAGAGCGAGCCGGCGCTGTACGGCCAGGTGTGGTCGAGGAGTCCCTTGTTGACGAGGCTGACCGGGCCCATGTCGTAACCCTTGACCTTGCGCTTGATGATGGTGCGCTCGGAGCAGTACTGCGAATCCGTCATGCCGACCTTGTCGAAGAGGCGCTGCTTGACGAAATCGGCGTAGCTCATGCCCGACACCTTCTCGACGATGAGGCCGAGCAGGAAGTAGGCGGAGTTGTTGTAGACCTGCATCTCGCCGGGCGAGAAGTCGAAGGGTTCTTTCTGGAAGAGCTTGACCAGTGTGTCCTTGGGCAGGTGGCGCGACATGAGCGCGTTGAACACGGGCATTTCGGTGTAGCCCTTGATGCCCGAGGTGTGGTCGAGGAGCCGGCGGATCGTCACCACGTGTCCCTGTGTGGGATAGTCGGTGAGGATCTTCGTGATCTCGTCGTCGATCGAGAGCTTGCCCTCTTCCTGCAGCAGCAGGATCGCTGCCGCCGTGAACTGCTTGGTGACGGAGCCGATTTCGTAGACCGCGTGCGCGGGGGTCGGCACGTCGAGTTTGAGGTCGGCCATGCCGTACCCCTTGAGCGCGATCGTGTCGCGTCCCTTCACGACCGCGACCGACATGCCGGCCGCCTTGCCGTCCTTGAGGAACGATTGCACCACCGAATCGATCGCGGCGGGCAGGGAGGCGCGGTCACGCCCTTGTGCGTGCGCGACCTGCGCGAGGCCGGAGGCGAGGACGACAAGGACGAGGTGGCGTGCGACGTGACGGATCATGGCTCGACCGTGAGGGACGTGGGAGAAACGACTTCGCTGCGCCAGAGGGCGAGCGCGAGCAGCACCGCGCCGACCGAGACGCCGGCATCGGCCAGGTTGAACACATAGAAGCGCGAGGACCGCACGCCGACATCGATGAAGTCGACCACCCCTCGGCTCGAGATCAGCCGGTCGATGAGGTTGCCGACGGCGCCGCCCGTGACAAGCGCGAGCCCTACCGTGCCGATCCAGCCCGTGCGCGTCACGCTCCGGTAGAGGCGCGCGAGCATCACCAGCACGAGGCAGACGATCGCGATCAGCACCCAGCGCTGGTACGGGCCGAACCGCGTGCTGAAAGCCGCACCCGGGTTGTATGCGAGCGTGAAGCGCAGCGCATCACCGATGACTGGAACGCTCGTGCCCGGCGGCGAGACGGTGGCCTCGATGACGCGCTTGCTCGAGCAATCGGCGAGCACGAGGATGCTCGCGAGCGGCCAGAAGAGACGGCCGGGGTTGCGGGGTGTCATGCCGGGAAGCTGCGGGCGCGTGGCGAGGCTGGCAACCCGAGTGTGCCGCCGACACACCCGTGGCTCAGGGCTTGAGCTGGATCACGACGCCGTTCGGGCGCCCGTCGGGGAGGGTGTCGCCGTGCGCATACGCGAACTTCCTGCAACCACCCTGGAACACCGGGTTACCCACGGTGCACGCGTTGGCCCTGACGACACCATTGTCCGACGCCCACGCATACCCCTCGAGCTCGTCGTTCTTGCGCTGCTGACTCGGGGTGACGGCCGCCGCAGCGGGCGCGGGCGCCCCGCGCGCGATCTTCTGGTCGGAGAGCAGAAGTTGCGCCACGGTCACCGGCGTGAGCGCGAGCACTCCGCCGAGGATCACCAGTCGCTCGATGTAGCCACCGTGCGCGCGGCGTTGCCTGAGCGCGTCCCTCATCAACCAGCCGGTCGCGACGAGCCCCGGCAGCACGAACCAGGCCGCGTAGCCCAGGTACACCACCATCGCCATCCCGGCATACGCGCATGACTCGCCGCAGTTCGGATCGCGGTGCCGGTACTCCCACAGCTGCGCGAGCACGAACGACTGCGCGGCGGCGCTCAACACGACGAAGATCCACGCCACCCAGTGCGGGCGGCGGATCGATGCCAGATCGCCGTCGGGCTCGGGCTCGGGTGCTGCTGTGGGGCGCGGAACGAGGGCCATCAGTCGAAACTGGACAGGTACGAGGTGCGGGACAAGCGCGCTCTATCGCGCTCGGGGCGACGCTGCATATTCAGTTTCAGCACGGGCAACGGCTCGGCGCGACCTCTCTACTGGCAAGGGACACGGCGCATGGATCTCGACCTCAAGCAGTTCGTCGAACACCACGACGGCATCTCCTGCATCCGCAACAGCGAGACGGTGCGCTCGTGGAACGGCATCCAGTACCAGCCCGGCCTCTCCGCCAAGAACACCAATGCGCGGCAGCTCTCGATGAACATCGCGACCGTGCCACCGGGCGCGGTGGCCTTCTCGCACGTGCACGTGGGCTTCGAGGTCATGCTCTACATCCTCTCCGGACGCGTGCGTCACGAGTACGGTCACCTGCTCCAGCAATCGATCGAGAACGGCGCCGGCGACTTCATCTTCATCGAACCGGGGGTGCCGCACGAGGTGTTCAACCTGAGCGATACCGAACCGGTCGTGGCGGTGGTCTCGCGGTCCGATGCCGACGAGTGGGCACACATCGTCAAGTACGATCGCGCCACCGGCCAACTCGGCGAAGTCCTCAAGCCGGAGTAGCGCGCCAGCGTCGTCCTGAGCGAAGCGAAGGACCTGATTCTTGGGTCAGGGCCCGGCCCTGCAGAAGCAGGTCCTTCGCTTCGCTCAGGACGATTACTTGCGGTTGACCGGCAGGTCCAGCGCGCCGCGATTGATGGCCACGCCGCCCTTGAACACCATCGCGATCCTGGCGGCGTTACGGATGTCGGCGCTCGGGTCCGCGCTCAACAACACGAGGTCGGCCACCTTGCCCTCCTCCACCGAGCCGTAGTCGCGCTCGCGCCCGAGAAAGACGGCCGCGTTGAGCGTGCCGATGCGGATGGCGTCGAGCGCGCTGATGCCGCCGTTCACCATCAGCTCGAGCTCGCGGTGCGAGGCCGGCCCGCTCGACTGGTCAGAGCCGAGCGCGATGACACCGCCCGCAGCGTGGATGAGGCGCAGATTCTCCTGTGCCACCGGCGTCATCACCTTCATCCACGTGGTCCACGTACGCTTGGCGTACTCGTCGCGGGTGGTGGTCTTGAGCTTCGCGATCGCCTCCGCCGTGTAGACCGCCTGGTAGAGCGGCTGGTCGAGGAACTCGGGATGCTCGACGAGGCGGCTGTAGCCCTCGCCGATCGTCAGCGTCGACGCCATCGGCGTGCGCGTGCTGGCCATGAGCTTGACGAAGCTCTCGCTCACCGGCCCCTGGATGATCGGATGCGCGAGCGTGTTGAGGCCGGCCGAGATCGCCTGGCGTGCGCGGTACTCGTGCGAGATGTGCGACGTCGTGCGGATGCCGTGGTCGTTGATGTAGCGCGCGGCCTTGGCCATCACGTCCACGTCGAGCAGCGGGATGAGGGGACGCGTGCCCCAGCCATGCTCGTCGAAGGTGAACTTGACCATGTCGGGCTTGAGCGCGAGGTACGCGTCGAGGATCGGAATCGCGGCGGGCCACGCGTCGATCTGCGCACCGCCGAACCCGCTGCCGTGTCCCCCCGGCGCGGTGACCACGCCGCCCGTCGCGAGAATGCGCGGCGCCACGATCTCGCCCGAGCGTTCACGCGCGCGCATGCCGTAGATGAAATCGGGGATGTTGCCCGCGTCGAAGACGGTGGTGAAGCCGCTGTAGAGAAAGCCGTGCAGTGCGCGCACGCCCACGTTGGCCGGTTGCGACGCTCCGTCGAGATGGATGTGCACGTCGATGAGCCCGGGGATCAGGAACTTCCCCGTGCCATCGACCCGCGTGGCGCCAGCAGGAGCCACGAGGGCACCGCGCGCGATGCGCGTGATCCGGTCGCCTTCCACCAGCACCGACGCGCCCGTCATCGGTGGCCGTCCCGTGCCATCGATGAGCGTCACGTGCTCGATGAGCAGTGCGGTGCGCGCCTGTGCGCCAAGCGGCGCGGCGCAGAAGGCGAGCAACGTCGCCGCGACAAGCGCGTGCTGTCTCATCATCATCTCCTACTTCGACCAACCCATGAGAATGCGCCGCGCCTCGGCGAAGTGCGCCAGCAACCGCGGATGCTCGGCGCCGCCGTACGCCGTGGCCATCGCCTTGTCGGCCACGTCGAGCGCGCGCAAGAGGTCGCGCGCTGCTGCCGCCTTCGCGCTTGGCTCGGTGCTGCCCACGCGGTCGATCCAAACCGGCGCCGTGTGTGCGAATGCGTACGAGTCCATCGCGGGCCACGCTCGCGTTGGTGCCCCGCTCACGCGCGCGGCAACCCATCCGCCCACCGGCAGCTGCACCGTACCGGTGATGTGCCGAGAGCCGGGCGCGTCGAGTCCGCCCAATCGCTCGACCACGGCACCGTTTACGACGATCTCGACGGTGTCGACCGCAACAGCCGAGTGGATGTCGAGTGTGTACGACGCCGAGCCGCTGCCGCGCTTGATGACCTGGCCCGGCCCGGCCGCACTCACGTGGAAGTCGAGCATCGGTCCCGTCGACACGAAGCTGCGCCCGGCCTTGAGCGCCGCGAAGTAGCTGGCCACGTCGCCGGGCTTGTCGGGGTGCACGTAGACGCGCGTGGTACCGACCGCCATCGTGCGATAGAGGTTGTTCATGACGTCGGTGCCGGCCGTGATCGCCATGGGGATGCCGGCGTTCAGGATGCGGTACCAGAGATCGGTCGTACCGCGCTCATCGCTCCAGAGGCACGCCAGTTCGATCGCGTCGATCTTCCCCTGCACGGCGTCGGCCACGAACCCGGTGGGAATGCCGCGCGGTGCATCGAGCGCAAAGGTGCCGGCCGCCGAGACGGGATGCACGTACGTGCTGATGCCGCCGTGAGCGCGCGTCCAGTCGAGCACGTCCCCGTTCGTGCGGTCGTCGCGGTCGTGCACGTCATACCCCGACGGCCCCCAGATCCACGGCCAGTGGAGTGACGAGGCGTTGAGCACGCCGACATGCCCGAAGAAGTGCGCGCGCACTTCCTGGCTCCAGACGATCCACGGCTTCGCCTTGACGTGCCGGTACGCGAACAGCGGCTGGTCCTCGAAGCGCTGCGCAAGGTTCGCGAGCATCGGCGTCAGCACGTCCAGCTCCTCGGCGAGTCCCATGTTGGTCAACACGTCGGGCTCGAGCACGTACGGACCACCATAATTGAGGTGGAAGTGATGCTCACCGGCGAGCCAACCGTTCGCGCGCGCATTCCACACGGGAGCGAGCGTCACCGTCACGGTGCGCGTCTCGCCGGCCTTGATCGTGACACGCTCGGTGGCCGGCGGCGTTGCGAGTCCGCGCACCGCCGTCACCTCCACCTCACCCGCCGGCACGGTGAGCGTCGACACGCCATCCGAGTAGAAGAACACGATGCCATTCTGGCCGTCGAAGCGGACCTGGCCGCGGTCCGGTACCATCGGATGCGCACCGGCTCCCGTCACCGACACGCGCGCGGGCACTGGCACGCCGCCCGCTAGCCGAGTGATGACGCGGAGCTGCGCCGTGGGCGTGCCCCAATCCCACTTGCCAATCGCCACGTCCTGCATCGCGCCGCCCGCCGTCGGAATGCGCGAGAGCACCATGCGCTGCTCGGCGTCCGCGTGCGAAAACCAGATCGTGTTGCCGTCGGTGCTGAAGGCAGGCGCGAGCGGCAGGAGCTTGGGTGTGCGCAGCAGCTCGACCGTCGCGCCCTCCTTGAGCGCACTCGCGAGGCGCAGCTCGTATCCTTCCTGCGATGGCCAGGTGATCGCCATTGCGCGACCGTCCGGATGCACCGCGCCGCGCGTCATGCTGAGGATGCTGCCGGTCGCGAGCACGACGTCCGCGCCCGTGGCGAGCGTGAGACGACGCACCTGATCGTTCCCACCGCGCGACTTGCCGAGATAGACGAGCGCGCTGCCATCACGCGTCGGCATGGCCCCAAGTTCGTTCGCGCCGAGCGTGGTGGTGATGCGCGTGGTGGCGCGCGTGGCGAGGTCGAGCTTCCAGAGGTCGAGGTCGCCGGCGATGCCGGAGCTGTAGTAGAGCGTCTTGCCGTCGGGGCTGAACGCCGGATCGAGCACGATGGCCGAGTCGGACACGACGCGCGTCTCGGCGCCGCTCGCGACGTCGAGCAGCATGATGGTGAGGGCGCGGCTGTCGTCGCGCACGAAGGCGATGCGCGTGCCGTCCGGGCTCCATGCGGGGCGAGAGTCCATCGCGCCGCCCCTGGTGATGCGCTTCGCCGTGCCCGTGGCGGGATCGAAGAGCCAGAGCCAGCCGCGTGACGCGAAGGCGATGCGCTTGCCGTCGGGCGCGGGCGCGGGGTCCATCGGCCCGTTGGTGAGGATCGGGAGCTCGTAGCCCTCGAGGTACACGTGGTGGCTCAGCCCCAAGAGCTTCGGGTAGTGGTTGGCCCACTGGGCGGCGAGGGGCAGGGCGCTGCACGCGAGCAGCGCGGCGCTGAGCGCGAGTCGGGATCTGTTCATCGTGGTGCTCGATCGAGGTGAGGTACGGCGCGCGTCACGGTCCGACGCGCTTGCCCGTCGCGACGAGTTCATCGGTGGAATCACGGATCTCGAACGACACTGCCTTGCCGTCCTTGATCGTGAACTCCCAGACCATGTCGGCGTCCATCTCCCAGACCTTCCCGTTCATCATGATGGCCGTGATGAACCAGTCGGTGTTGATGCGCACCATGGGTTGCCCTTGCTTGCGCGGATACCACTTGGGAAACGGCGTGTGGGTCTCGCGCATGAAGGTGCCGTCGTGCGCGAGCGCGACGCGCATGATCGCCTTGTCGGCGGTGTCGCTCCACTTCCACTCGTAGGTGCCGAGGTAGGGCTCGGCGTCCGCGCGCGCGATCGGAATCGGATGGGACGGCTGCACGGTGGCGTCGAGGCTCACGCGCTTGCTGCCCCACGCGAAGAGCAGCTGCATGCCGTCGGCGCGCACCTCGGGAATCGACCAGGTCAGGATCTCGGTGGCAGGCCCGGTGGTGGGGTGCACGCGCCACCGCACCTGGTCGCGCGTCGAATCCGGGACTTCCATGTGGAAGCGCTGGAAGCGCGGATCGAGGATGACGGTCCAGTCGGCCGGACCCACGACGAACCAGACCGAGTACTTGCCCTTGGGCACCGCATGGCCGTCGAGCGTGATGGCGCGGCTGACCTCGAGGATCGTCGCCCAGTTGGCGCCCGGCGTCCAGACCTCGCCCATCGTGACCGTCTTGCCGAAGAGATCGGTGCGGCCGCGGGCCTGCGGACGGAAGTAGGTGATCGAGATGGTGGTGCCGTCGGCGGTTTGCGAGACGGTCGCCTTCTCGGACGCGCGGATCTGTGCGTGCGCGCTGGTGGGTACGGCGGAGAGCGCGACAAACGCCGCGAGCGCGAGGGTCGCACCAGTGAAGCGCACACGCTGGCGCATGATGGGATCCGTCATCGGGTCACCCGAACTTCGCGTCAATACCCTTCCGGATATCATCCAGCGACTTCCCCGCCTTGTAGAGCCGGTGTGCGAGTCGCGCCTGCGCCTGGCAGATCGGACAGTCGGCCGCCATCATGTCCGGCATCTCGAAGCACGAGAGCATCGAGTAGTACGCCTTGCCATCGGTGCAGCCGCACTGGCAGCGGATACCATCGAGCGTCGCGGGAATCTCGCGCGCCAGCTCGAAGGTCGAGATGGCCTTGGGATGCTCCTTGAGCTGCTCGTTGGTGGCCACCTTGGCGGCCGTGATGCCAGCGCGTGGCACCGGATGCGGACCGCCACCCGGCGCACGCGTGGCCGCGCGCAGTGGTCGTGGCAAGGCGCTCACGGCAGCGAGGGCGCTCACGCGGGCGATGAAGCTGCGACGGGATGGCTGCGGCATCGGCGTTCCTTGCCGGGGGTCGAGGGGCGACTCGTGCGGGAAGGTAGCCTGCGGCGGTCGCTGCTGCACGAGGGCGTCGCGACAGCGCGCCTCGAGCACGGGTGCGGGCTAGCTGCGCGGTGGCAGGCCGTCGAGCATGACCACGTTGCTCACGGTTCCCGCATGGCGATCGCCCACGATCGCCTGGTACTCCGGTGAGGCAATCCAGCGTTGCGCCGCTTCACGGGACGGAAAGCTGATGAGCACGGTGCGATCGAACGGCCAGCTGCCCTCGAGGGCGGGCGGTGCATCCTGCACGGCCAGCAGCGCCCCGTCGAAGTTGCGGAACACGGCCAGGAACGCACCCGCGTAGCGATCGTACGCGGCGCGGTCGTGGATGGTCATGTTGTTGATGATGAAGACGGCCATGGGTGTGTCTCGTGTTGAAGGGGCCCGCAAAGCGGCGTCAGCGACGCGGTGTCGCGCGCGCCCGTACGAGCGAATCCACGAGCTGTCGCACGCGCACATCGATGGCCGCACGACTCGCGTCGAAGTCGCTGCTGGCGGCGGGGAGTCCATCCCACTGCGCGCGTGGCGCACTTGCGGGCAGCGTGATGCTCGCCGGAACGTCGAACGACACGACGTAGCTCGCCGATGCAAGATCATCGCTCGTGAGCTGACGAGGAGCAAAGCTGGCGAGCTCGATCCGCGAGGTGACGAGCTTGGCGCGCATCCACGGCGGCACGACGGAATCCGCGGCCGACCCACGCGAGAGGGCGCGAACGGCGAGGCCTGCCTCAGCGGCATATCGGTCGAAGAGGAGCTTCGCCAGCAGGCTCTTCACCGTGCCATGCTCGCAGACGAAGAGCACCGGACCGTTCTTCGCACGCGCGGACAGCGCGCCGGCTGGCACGATCGCCGCGCCGACGTTCTCGTACCACTTGAGGTTGGCCGTGGCCTGTCCGATGCACACGATGTCGAGGCGCGTGTCGGCGTTGAGGTCGACCACCGCGCAGTTGGCCGCGGCCATCGTGCCATCGTCAAGCGTCTCGCGTACCCAGCGGTCGTTCGCGGCGTCCACCAACCGGTAGCGATAGACGCTGCGGTGGCCGCCGCGTTCACCGGCGATGATCTCGTCGCTGCCGTCGCCCGTGAAGTCGCCCACGACCAGCGTGTGCCCGTCGGCGAGCGTCGTGTCGATCACGTGGCGCGTGACACTGCCGCCCTGCCGGCGATAGACCACGACCTCGTTGCCGTGCCACGGTTCGATCGTGGCGGTGAACCGTTCACGGCCCACACGACCGAGCGCGACTTCGCTGGCACCACTCTTGGGCCACGGCGCCGGATCGCCGGCCACGAGGCGCGTGCGCGTCCAGCGCCCGGCAGCGAAGCTCAGCGCGTGCACGCCGAGGAAGCTCGCGGTGAGCAGCTCGGCTCGCGAGCTTCCGTCAGGCGTGCTGACGACGAGGCTGTGCACCACGCCCTCGTCGTCGGAACTGATCGTCTCGCGCACCCAGCTGCCTGGCCGGTACATGAGGAGCGGTACGTGATCGCGATAGTCGGGCGCGAGCGCGTTGAGGCCGGTCAGTGGCGCGTTGACCAGCACTGGGTGGCCATTGCCCTCGACATCGGCGAAGCGCAGCCGATGCGACGTCGGCACGCGATCGATCTCGCGCATGGTCCATGGCTGGGTCGGGTCGCCGTCATGGGTCAGGATCGCGATGTTGCCGACGCTCTTCGCCACGACGTTGGAGAAGCCGTGTGCGAGCGCGATCTCCGGAATGCCATCGCCATCCAGGTCGGCCGCGGCCGCGTTGATCGGCTGCACGACGTCGCGCACGAGCACGTGCGGTGTCCACGACGGATTCTCGTACCAGCGGACCTCCGTCAGTCCGCTCGCGATGGCGATGATGTCGGGCTTGCCATCATGATTGATGTCCGCGATCACGACCTGGTAGCCACCCGTGAGGCCGGTCGCGATCTCGTGGGCAACGAACGTCGCGGGAGCGCCCGGCGGTCGGCTCGCCGGCGCGAGCGCCAGCAACAGACACGTCAGCGCGCCGCGCCATTGCATCACGCGTGCCTCACGGCGTGCGCAGCCAGCGCAGGTCGCGCACGCCGCGATCGGTGACACTGATCGCCGTCACCCGGCCGCGCGCGTCGCGGATGAAGCGCAGCGGCTGGCCGTCGAGGTGGAACGCGTCGGCGAAGAGCGGTGTCAGCGTCAAGCGCGAACGGCGCGTGCCCGACACCGTGGAGAGGAAGAGCGAGTCGCCCTTGGCCTCGACCGTCCACACTGACGGCATCTCCGGCGTCGCATAGCGGCCCGCATACTCCGCGAGCTTGGCCGGCATGAGCGCGCCCACCTCCGCCACGCGCGTGAACCGGTCGGCGGGCAACGAGGCGTTGTCGGCGACGAGCTGGCCGCTCGCCGCGTCGAGGTGGAACGGCGTCTGCGCTTCCGTCACGGGTGTGCCGATGAGCCTCCCATCGGGCAATTGCATCATGCGGCGTTCGGCGCCGCCGAACGGGGACGTCGACACGAGGATCGTGTCGCGCACGATGAGGCGCACGAGGCGACCCACGCTGGCGTCGTACCAGAGACCGTGGAAGGGCGCGATGACCGACTTTGCGGGTGCGCGCAGGCTGTCCTTCAGCCGGTCAGCCGCGAGCGGCGTCATCGCGCTGCCGAGCACCGCCGTGGCCACCCCTTCGGCCAGCGCCATCGTGTTGGAATTCGCCGCGTTGCAGGTGAGGTAGACGGCCGTGTGTTGCTCGGGAAAGCGCATCGACATGGCGCGGTAGCCGGCCCACGCGCCACCGTGATGGACGCGCCGCAGTCCGCGATAGCGATCGACCCAGAGGCCGTATGCGTACGTGATCTGCGTGCCGTCGACGAGGCGTCCCGGCTGCTGCATGGAATCCACGAGCGCGCGGCCGCCGACCGTGGGCGCATCGAAGTTCGCGTCCCACTTGGCGAGATCCTCGACACTGGTCTGCACGGCGCCATCGCCGGTCTGCTCCCAGTTGGCCGACGCCACGCGCCAGCCGCCGGCGCCAGGCGCGTACGAGGTCGCCCGGTTGCGGAAGACGCGCGTGTGGTCGTCGAAGACGTCGCTGTGCGTCATGCCGAGCGGCGTGAAGATGCGCGCGCGCAGGAAGTCGCGCATTGACATGCCGCTCACACGCTCCACGATCTGGCTCGCGAGGAAGAAGCCGGTGTTCGAATACGTCCACCAGGTGCCCGGCGCGAAGTTGCCGGCTTTCTGCACACTGAGGATCGCCATCGCGTCGGCGGGGGTGCTGGGTTCCTCCTCTGCAGCGCCGCCGAGCGCGAGCAGGTCGTTGTAGTCGCGCCAGCCACTCGTGTGCTGGAGGATGTGGCGGATCGTCACCGGCGCCGCGAGGCGCGGCAGCTCGGGGAGGTGGCGCTGCAGCTCGTCATCGAGCCTGAGCTTGCCCTCCTGCGCGAGCAGCCAGATCGACGCCGCGGTGAACTGCTTGGAGGTCGAGCCGATGTCCATCACCGACTGCGGCGTGATGGCGACGCCAAGCTCGAGGCTCGCCATGCCGTAGCCGCGCGCATAGGCAGTGCGGCCGTCGCGCTTGAGGAGCATCGCGCAGCCCGGCGAGTCGGTGCGGTCGAAGCGCTGGAAGACGGAGTCGACGCGCGCGCGCGTGGGTGCGTCGAGCTCCTGCGCGGACAGCGGCGCGCACAGGAAGAGCACCGCGCCACCGGCGAAGGTGACGCGGCTCCTGAGTGAGAACATCGGCCTACTTGCCCTTCTTGGCCGGTGCGTCCGTCAGCACCATCTGCTGCTTGAGGTAGATCTGCTTCAGGTTGCCGGCCTTCTCGAGGGCCACGATCACCGAATCGGTGCGTCCAAGCAGCGCGTCCATGCTCACCGAGCGGGTGAGCAGTTCCGGTTCCGCGCGCACCTCGACGTTGTACCAGCGCTGCAGCATCGGCAGCACGTCCTTGACCGTGCGATTGCTGACCACGAAGCGGCCCGTCGTCCACGCCGTCGCCTCGGACAGCTGATCGGCGGTGGGCTCGGCGATCTGGCCGTCGGGCATGACGCGCGCCGCCTGGCCGGCCGCGAGTTGGCGCGTGGCCGTATCGGTCGAGACCGTGAGGGCGCCCGTGTCGGCGCGAACCGTCACCGGCTCGTTCTTGTTGGCCATCACCGTGAAGGCGCCGCCGCTCGTGCGGATGATGGCGTTGCCCGCGCGGATCTCGAGCGGGTCCTTCTGCTTGCCATCGACGGAGACGCGCGCCGCACCCATGATGCCCATCGCGCGCAGCTGGGTCGGGAAGCCCTTGGGGATCGTCATCGCGGCGTCGGCGCCGAGGTCCACCGTGCTGCCGTCGGCCGTCTTCATCGATCCACGCTGGCCGGGCTTGGTGGCCGTGGTGACCGCCTCGGCGGACTTGAGCGCGCTGGTGACGCGCGACTTCTCGCTCGACTTCTGGAAGAACCAGAGCAGGCCGCCGAAGACGACGCCGATGCCGATGACCGTGCCGAACATGACGGTCTTCGAGACCCCCTTGCCGACGCCGGCGATGTGCGACGCGGCGCCGTGGCGCGAGGCATCGTGGGCCTCGCGCTTGGCCGCGGCGAGGGCCGCCGTGTCGGGGTGCAGCGCCTTGAGGATGTGGGCCCAGACGTCGTTCGGGTCCACCGAGGTCGCCGCGCCGTGTCCGCCGTGCTGCGCGCCGCCGCCCTCGTGTTCCTCGAAGCGGCGCAACGCGGACCGTCGTCCCTTCGCGCGCATCGCCGACTCGTGGACCTCCTCGGTGAGCACGGTCAGGAATCGTTCGGGCGATGCGATCTCGGTGCGATGCTGCCATGCGCGCATCATCGCGTGCTCGATGGCGCGCGCGGCACCGCCCGCCTGTCCGACTTCCTCGAGCGCGTTGGCGCACATCGCCGGTGCGAGTTGGCGGAAGATGCGTTCGAGGGCGGCTTCATCGCCGGCCTTGAAGGCATCGAAGGAGGCGCGGTCGATCGTCGGAAGGGGCACGGACATGTTCGATCTCCAGTGGGTGGCGAATTCGGACCGTTCCAAGCGCACTGGAGTTTGCGCTCCTTTCACGCATTCGGCGAGGAGCAAGGGCCCGGGAATTCGTCGACGGGCGGCCGTGGGCGGCGCCGGCCCCCCTGTCGCAGGCGAGAACAGGTGTTTCGCGCGAGTGTCCGTCAGCCGGCGCCGCGCAGACGCGCGCGGGCGGCGCGCGACCGACCGGCTACGGCGCCACCGCGTGGAAGACGACCTTCGTCTCACGATTGAGTGCGTTCTTGAGCGCCCACTCGTTTTCGAAGAGCACGAGCGGATTGCCCTTGGTGTCGTAGAGGCGCATGTGCCCGTGCCAGTCGAGCACGCGCTCGATCTCGGCCTCGGGCCCGGTGAGCCAGCGCGGGTACTTGAAGCGCACGGGCTCGAACTTGCACGGCGCGCCGTACTCGTGTTCGAGGCGGAACTGCATCACGTCGAACTGGAGCATGCCCACCGCGCCGACGATCGGCTGCGGCCCGGCTTCGGTGGTGGCATAGAAGACCTGCGCCGCGCCCTCGTCGGTGAGCTGCCTCAGTCCGGTGTCGAACTGCTTGCGGCGCAGCGGATCGGTCGGGATCACGCGCGCAAAGTGTTCGGGTGGGAAGCGCGGAATGCCGACGAACTCGACATCGGCGCGCGTCGCCAGCGTGTCGCCGATGCGCAGCCGCCCGCGATCGGTGATGCCCACGACGTCGCCG
>JANYHJ010000182.1 GCA_025359135.1 Gemmatimonadota bacterium
CGGGCAAGCTCATGATGCTGCTCGCCCTCGCGCAGCGACCGGAGCTGCTCGTGCTCGACGAACCCACCGACGGCCTCGATCCCGTCGTCCGGCGCGACGTGCTCTCCGCCGTACTCGACTACGTGAGCGAGACCAACGCCACCGTCTTCATCTCGAGCCATCTCATCCACGAGCTCGAGCGCATCTGTGACTGGGTGGGCGTGCTCGAACGGGGCGCGCTCGTCGCCGAGCTGCCGATGCACACGTTCAAGGAAGGGATCAAGCGGCTGCGCGTCTCGCGCGCACCGGCCAACCTGCCCACGGCGCCCTTCGTCATGCTCGCCCGCACCACCGGGCTGGGCTCCGTCGAGGAGTGGGTGGTGCGCGGCTGGCAACCACCAATGCAGGTCTGGTTCGAGGGAATCGGCGCGCAGCTGCGCGAAGTCGTGGACCTGGACCTCGAGGAGTCGTTCGTCGAACTGCTGCGCACCGCGCGCGCGGCACGCCAACGGGGGGTCGCCTGATGCTGCGTGCCGTGCTCTTCGTCCTCTGGCGTTGGTCGCGCTGGGTCCTGATCGTGCTCGCGGTGGTCGCGTTCGCGGTGCCCGTGGTCACCGCCGCACGACTCGGCGGCCTCAACCTCGCCGACGTCCCCGTACGCGACGTGCTCAGCAGCTTCGCCGCGGCGGGCGTCCTGCTCATGCCGATCGCGATGCTCTGTGGCATGACCATGGGCACGATCGCGTGGAGCATCGACCAGCAGCTGGGCATGGTCTACTTCCTCGTGCACCCGGTACCCCGCTGGTACTCGGTGCTGCTGCGCTTCACCGCGGGCGGCATGCTCCTCATGCTGCCAGTGCTCGCGCTGCTCGCCGGCTGTCTCATCGTCAGCCTGCTGGGCACGGCGCCCGAGTTCGTCCATGCCTACCCGGTGAGTCTCACGCTGCGCTTCGCGGCCTCGGCCGTCGTCATCTACTGCCTGCTCTTCGGCGCGGCCGGCGCATTCAACCGCACGGTGGCCGATGATCCCGCCAACATCGGCAAGGCGCTGCTCGTCCTGGGTGGAATGATCACGACACTTGCGCTCCTCGCCTGGCTCGACAACTCGATCTTCGGCGGCACGCTCGAGCGCTTCTTCACGCGCTGGTTCACCGGCAACTGGAGTCCCTTCGCCCTCTTCTTCGGACGCTGGGGGCTGTTCGATGTCTAGCGCGCGCCGCCGCGCCTGCGTCGCGTTCGTCGCCGCCATCGCCGGCATGAGTCCCGCGGTCGTGGGGGCACAGGCGCGCCTGCACGACGCGCGCACATCCATCGCGCGGCAGGTGCGCGAGGCCACCGACTCCGTCGCCGCCATCGACGCGCGCATGGCGGCGCTCGCCGTCGCGGTGCGGAGCCTGCCGACCGACACGGTGAAGGACGGCGAGTTCGTGCTCGCGTCCGCCGCCGAGCTCACGGGCGTGGCGCGCCGAGCCCTCGCGTCCGTGGCACCGGCGCTCCGCGCGCGTTACGGCAATGACGCACTCGCGCTGGCCCTGGACCACGCCGTCGTCCGTGTCTCGCGCGTCTCCGATGGACAGCGCGAAGCCGCCCAACAGTTCCTGCAGCTCGCGCTCGCGCGCGAGTCGTACGAGTCGTACGAGTCGCACCAGGCAAGCGTGCTGATCGTGAACCACGACACGACGGCCGCGCTCGCCGCCTACGTGACCAGCGTCGCCGCCGAACTCGTCTACGAGCACACCGACGCGGCGCTCAAGCTCTGGATGCGGGCCGGTCGCTTCGCCAACAGCGCGAACGACCTGCGCGCAGCGTTCGTCGATCTCGTCACGGCGCCCGCGCTCGTCAACCGGGAGTGCGCCGCCGGCGATCTCGCGCGCTGCGTCGCGGCGCTGGGTCTGGACTCCCGATCGCGCCCCGACAGCACGTGGTACACCGACGATGATCGGCGCGTGGTGGCCCGCGCCTGGTGGGCGGCGCGTCCACGCCCGCTCGTGAATGGTCGCGCGCCGCGCAACCCATGCGCCACTGCGCCCGTGACCAACGAGTGCCGCACCTTCATGGCGTCGCTCGACGCTGGCGTCTGGACGCGCCCGCTCGGCGATCAGGCGCGCATGGGCGTCCTGCGTGCAGCCGTCGACTTGGGCGGCAACGGCGCGTACGCACGACTCCTCACGCGCACATCGGGCAGCTTGGGCGAGCGCCTCGCGCTCGTGGCCCAACGACCGCTGGGCGACGTCGTGGCCGAATGGCGCACCCGCGTCATGAGCGCACGGCCCGATCCGGTGCGGCCGCGCCTCTCGATCCTCATCGCCTGCGCGTTGCTCGGGCTGGCCGTGGTCGGCACCGTTGCCCTGCGACAGGAGCGCACATGAAGCCCGGCCAGAGCGAACTGCTCGCGGCGCTGCTCGGACTCGCCGCCGTCGCAGTGACGGCGCTCGTGGTCACGCCGGCGCCCGTCGAGCACGCGCCGACCAGATCGCAGTCGCAGGAGCTGCTCGCGGCGCGCCAGCTGGTTGCGGCGCCCGTGCTGCGGCTCCGCGAAGGCGCCACCGTGGCGCAGCGCGCAGAGTCGTTGGTGCGCGTGATCGGAAGGTCCACGTGGCCCACCGATTCGTTGCTCGTGCTCGAGGATTCATTGCTGCCCGACTGGAAGCGCGACGTGGCGCGCACGCTCGTGCGCCGCAGTTGGGGCGCGCTCGCACGGCGCGCCGGCGGCGTTCGCGTGGTCGTGGCGATCATGGGCGACACGGCTTGGGGAAGCGCCTCCGAGGCGGACCCTTCGGCGATCCTGCCCGAGTTGCTCGATGGCCACACCTGTCTCGTGCAGCTGCCGAGGGCACGCGTGGTGGGGCGGGTCGAGAAGGCGGGACGCGCGGCACAATTGCGCACGCGATACCTCGACGAGGAGATGACGGAGGCGCCCCCCGGCCTCGGCTTCGACGGCAACGACGTCGCGGCCCTCGCGTGGCCGGCTATCAACGCGAGCCTCGGTGCATGCGGTTGGATGGCTGCCTACGGTGTACCGGGTGCCGGCATGCGCGCGTGGCTCGACAGCACCGGATGGCGCGGGGCGAGCGGCGCGCGCTTTCTCGATACGCCACGGGCCAAGGCGCCGTGGCGCTTCGCGTACGCTCCGCCCGCCTTGTCCGAGTTCCTCATGTTCGCGATGCAAGCGCCTGACGCTGCACGCTTGCCGGCCTATTCCTGCGCGAGCCGGTCGAGCAGCGCGTGCACCACCTTCGTGTCCGTCGGCAACGCGGCCGCGGGGCGCCTCGCCTCACAGGGCATCGTCACGGCGCCCCCTCGAGACTTCGGCTACAGCGCGCTTGGCGTGAGCGCGCTCGATCCACGCCCGCGCTTCCTCGACGACGTGCGACGCGCCATCGGCGACGATCGCTTCAGCGCCCTCTGGCGCGACGCGCGTCCCTTCCCCGACGCGTTCGCGGCGGCGACGGGCTCCTCGCTCGACTCATGGGTGCAGCGCTGGCTGTACCACGCCATCCGCGGCAGCGGCTCATCGGGTCCGCAGGTGAGTGCCGCGTCGCTGCTCATCTGGACGCCGCCGATGAGCCTGCTCATCCTGCTCATGCTCGTCCGGGCCCGGCGTCGCCAAGTCGGACGCTCCGAGTAGGGCACGCAGGCGCGCAGTGTGAACGTAGAGCCGGCAGGGCGCCAGGCAGCGCGCCGTCCGACTGGTGCTGCGCTACGCGTTGGCGGCCAGCTCGTGCGCACGCATCCGCATCCGCTGCGTCGCGCCGCTCACGACTTCGGCGAACCCCTCGCTCCCCGGCACGCCATCGCTCTGCATCCGCAGGCGCAGCGCACGCACCGACTCCGCGCTCTGTCGCATCGCATGCAGTAGCTCGTCCCGACGGAGGCCCAGCTCGGCCATCTTCTCGTCGTGTTCACTCATCGGCTGCGAGAACCCGCCGGTGAGCGCGCGGAAGTCACCCGTCGTCACCCGATGCAGGGCGCCGCGACCGGCCGAGTTGCGGCCGGCCGAGCCACGCCCGTAGCTGCCGCGCTTGGCCGAGGAGTTGCGTCCCTGCAGCGCAATCAGCTCGGCGTCGATCGCCCAGACTTGATCCGCCACCGCGTCGGCTTCGTGAATCGCATCGTCGACTGTCCGCCGGTAGTCGGGCGCGCGCTCGAGATCCGAGCGTACGGTGCGGAGGAGCAGTGCCACGATGATGCGTCGGTCAGTCTGCATCGCCTCGAGATGCCCGACTGCGGGATCGTCGACCACCGGCGTGTCGCCCGCATCGCTACCGTACATCGAGAGGTCGCCCTCGCCCGAACGCCGGCCGGTGTGTGCCTGCGGCGGCACGAGCCCCGCGAGTTCGCGCCACCCGAAACCGCGCAGCCAGGCCTTGGCGTAGAGGCTCGAGACGTGAATGGCGCCGGCCGCGAGCGCCGCGAACGCGATCAGCACCCGGCTCGTGACCGCCCATTCCGCGATCGCGACGATCGCGAAGCCGGCGCTCCACGCCAGCGCCACGCGCGAGAGCTTGCGACGCCACCACGCGAGGCGCTGCATGCTGCGCCGGCCGCCGGGTGGCTCTCCGGGCAACGTGGGCAGTCCCTCCATCGGCGTCGCGAGCGCGGTCTCCACGAGCGCGAGCGTCACCGCACTCGAGCGTCGCACACTCGAGCGCCGATGCACCACGCGCGGCGCCATCACCGTCGTGAGCGCCTGCTCGAATTCCGACGCGCTCGCCCAGCGGCCGTCCGGTTCCTTCGCGAGGCAGCGCATCACCGCTTCCGCAAGCGGCGCGGGGACTTCGGGGCGACGCCAGCTGAGCGGCGTCGGCTCCTCGCCCAGCACCTTGGCCACGAGCATCGGCACCGCCTTGGCCTCGAACGGCAGCACGCCGGTGAGCATGCGATAGCCCATCACGCCGAGCGACCAGAGATCGGAGCGCGCCTCCACGGGCGCGTCGCCGGCGAGCTGCTCGGGCGACATGTAGTGCGGCGTGCCCACCACCATGCCGTTGGTGGTGAGCCCGGTGTCGTCCATCGAGAGCGACTTGACGAGTCCGAAGTCGGTGAGGATCGCGGTGCGCGCCGTGCCGTCGAGCAGCACGTTGTCGGGCTTGATGTCGCGATGCACGAGTCCATGCACGTGCGCCGCGTCGAGCGCGCGCGCACACTCGGCCAGCAACCGCTGCGATTCGGCGATGTCGAGCTTCCCTTCGCGATCGATCAGTCCGCGCAGCGATTCGCCGTGGATGCGCGGCATCGTGAACCAGGTGATGCCGCCCGCTTCGCCGATGTCGTGCACGTGGATGATGTTCGGATGCCGGAGCCGCGCCACCGATTCGGCTTCGCGGCGGAAGCGCTCGCGCGTGATCGGCGCGTCGAGGTCGGGGCGCAGCACCTTCACGGCAATGTCGCGCCCGAGCCGCAGGTCCTTCACGCCAAAGACGATCGCACAGCCTCCCTTGCCGAGGAGATCCTCGACAGCGAAGCCGTCGCCGAGGACGGCCGAGAGCCGTTCGCGAAGGGCGATGTCGTCCATTGAAGCGCTTGGGAGAGGGCGGAACCGGTGGCGCGCGTGATCGTGACGTGGCTCACAGGCCCAAGGGAAACATGGGGGTTTCACCGGGTATGTCCAGCGACATAGTGCGTTGGCCCCATATCGCGCGGGACATTTCGACCGGAAATTCCCGCTCCGGGCTGGCGCTGACGCTTTCTTGACGTCAATTCCCTATACACGGTTTCATGGCACGCCGCGCAGTCCCCCATATCGTGATCGAACTTCGTTGCCTCGCCTGCGGGGCACTGCAGCCGTCCGAGTACGCCGCCAGCACCTGTGTCGCGCCAGTCCACGACAATGAGCGCGGCATTCTGGATGTGCGCTACGACTACGAACGTGCGAAGCGCGACTGGCCTGAGGTGGGTGCGCTCGGGCTGGGCATCTGGCGCTGGCAGGCGCTGCTGCCCGTGCAGAAGCCGCTCGTGCCGCTGCTGCCGGTGGGCGACACGCCGCTGGTGAGTGCGCCGCGCCTCGCGGCTCGCCTCGGACTCAAGGAACTCTGGCTCAAGGACGACACGCGCAATCCGACGCGTTCCTTCAAGGATCGCGCGACGGCCATCGCCATGGCGATCGCGCTTGAGCAGCGTGCGCGCGCCGTCGCCTGCGCAAGCGCGGGCAACGCGGCCATTTCGCTCGCCGGCTTTGCCGCCAACGCGGGCATTCCGTGCGAAGTCTTCGTGCCCTCGTACGCATCTCCCGAGCGGCTCAGCTGGCTCGAGAAGTTCGGTGCGCGGGTGCATGTCAGCACCGGCAACTACGACCAGGCGTTCGCTGAATGCGAGGAGGGCGTGGCCACGCACGGCTGGTACAACCGCAACTGCGCGTACAATCCGTATCTCGTCGAGGGAAAGAAGACCGTCTCGTTCGAGATCGGCGCGCAGTTCGGCTACGCCATGCCCGACGCCGTCATCTGCGCGGTGGGCGACGGCTGTACGCTCGGCGCGATCGGCAAGGGCTTTCGCGAGCTGCGCGCGATGGGCGTCGCGCAGTCGATTCCGCAGCTCATCGGCGTGCAGGCCGAGCGCGTCTCGCCACTCGTGGCGCGGCAGCGCGGTGAGATGTGGACAGACGAAGGCCAGCAGACAACCGCGGCGAGCATCGCGGTGCGGACGCCGCGCAACGCCGTGCGCGTGCTCAATGAAGTGCGCGAGAGCCGCGGCGTGCTCGTGGGGGTGAGCGAGGCGGCCATGTCGGTGGCGCAGCGCGCCTATGCGCGCGAGGCGGGCGTCGTGGTGGAGACGTCGACGGCCGCGACGCTGGCGGGGCTCGAGTCGCTGTGCGGCGACGGACAGCTCAAGGGTGCGCGCGTCGTCGCGGTGCTCACCGGCGGCCGCGCGGACTGAGCGCTGGTTCGAGCTCGGCTGAGTTTCGAACTCGGCTGAGTTTCGAACTCGGCGGAGTTTCGAGCTCGGCGGAGTTTCGAGCTCGGCGGAGTACAGAACCCGCGAGGCAAGTCCGATCGAGGGGGAGGCGCACCACCGCCGGTTGCGCCGAACTCGCCCGCGTGCGACCATCCCGAGTCTCCTCCCCCACGCATCCGACCATGACCACCGCCCGCCGCGCCCTCCTCGCGCTCGCCCTCCTCGCCCCCGCAGCGCGCGCGCAGCTCCCGCAGGCCGAGTACGCCGACCATCGCGCCGCGCTCGCCACCGCCGTCAAGGACGGCGTCGTCTATGCCGCCGGTGGCCGCAATCCGGTCGCCGACTTCGGGACCTTCTATCAGCTCCAGGGCTTCAACTACCTCACCAACTACAAGGAGCCGGACGCGGCCTTCATCATGGTCGTCCACGGTGGTCGCGCTACGTCGTGGCTCTTCACCACGCCGGCCGATCCGCGTCGTGCCTTCTACTACGGACGCCGGCCTGACTCCACGGCCCTCAACCGCTCGCTCGGCCTCCCCGCGCGCAACATCGCCGGCCTTGACGTCGTCCTCGACTCGCTCGCGGCGCTCAACCTCCCG
>JANYHJ010000184.1 GCA_025359135.1 Gemmatimonadota bacterium
CGTCACGGCCACGAGCGGCTCGCTGCTCATGGCCGGCTCGGGCAAGACGCTCAAGGGCACCGGCCTGCCGGCGCTCACGATCTCGAACGCGACGACGCTCGCGGGGCGCGTCACGAGCACGGGCGCCGTTCAGGTAACCAGCGGCACCTTCACGCTCGGCGGCAACACGCTGAGCACGGCCGGCGGCGTCGTCACGGCGGGCGGCGGCTTGCTGGTCATGACGAACGCGCTCGACTCGGTCGTGACCACCACGGCGACGTTCGGCGGTGGCAACGAGGCCTCGTTCCTCAGCGCCGGTACCGTCATCGCATCGGGCGCCTTCACGCAGGCGAGCGGAACCAGCACGCAGTCGTATTTCACGAGCGGCACGCACACGACCGTGCTCAACGGCGGCGTGGCGCAGGTGGTCTCGTTCGCGAGCGCCGGTGCGTCGGGCTTCACCAATCTCGTCGTCAATAATCCGGGCGGTGTGAGCTTCGGCTCCTCGTTGTCGGTCAACAACAACCTCACGTTGCAGGCGGGGGCGCTAACCGGCACCGCCCTGATCGTCGGCGGCGACGTCGTCGACGCGGGCTCGCCGGCGCTTCCGCTCCTGCAGCCGCAGGGCGTGGTGCTGACCAAGAGCGGCACGATCACGCTGCCGACGTCCATGACCGTCTCGTCCGTGAGCCTCAACTCGTTCGGCACGATGGTCGCGGCTGGTCCGGTGCACTTCAAGGGCACCATCGTCACGGTGGGCACGGGGACCTTTGACGTCGGCGCCGCGGCGGACACCGTGGACGGCCAGTTCATCGTCAGCGGCTCCGGCGTCGTGCGCATGCTGTCGTCGAGTAGCGGACTGGTCGTCAAGGGCATCGCGCAGTTCGGCGGCGGCAACAGCTCGGCGGCGATGACGGCCGGCACGCTCGAGGTGCAGGGCACCGCCTTCGCGATCTCGACCGCCAACTCCTCGCTCGCCTTCGCGCCGTCGGGCACGCACACGACCATCCTCAAGGGCGCGGCCGCGCAGGCGGTGTCGGCCGGTGGCGCGCCCAACGCGTTCAACAACCTCACCATCAACACCCCCGCCGGCGTGACCTTCGCGACCGCGACCCCGATCGCCGGCAACGTGAGCGTGTTGGCGGGGACGGTCACGTCGAGCTCGGGCACCATGACCATTGGCGGCGACCTCGTGGATGCGGGCGGCACCACGACGCCGCTCTGGCAGGTGAACGCCACAACGTTCACGAGGAATGGCGCCATCAACCTGCCGGCGCGCGTGGGCGGCGCCACGGCGACCATCCGGAGCGGCAGTACGCTCAGTCCGAACGGCCCGGTGCGCTTCCTCGGCAACCTCATCGACTCGACCGGCACGTTCGACGTCGGCGCCTTCGCCGACACGGTGGACGGCACCTTCTCGACGGTGTCGAGCGGCACCCTCTCGATGCAGAACGGCCTCGGCGCTTTGGTGGTCAAGGGCAGCGGCGCCTTCAACGGCGGAAACGAGGCGGGCCTGCTCACGGCGGGCACCCTCTCGATCGCGGGCACCTTCTCGCAGAGCGGCGGCAACTCGTTCGCTTCCTTCATTGCCTCGGGCGCGCACACCACGGTGCTCAACGGGACGACGGTGCAGGCCGTCTCGTTCGCCACGCCGCCCACGTCCGCCTTCATGAACCTCGTCATCAACAACCCGGCCGGCGCCACGTTCGGCGGCAGCAACGTGCCGGTGCTCAACAACTTCCAGGTCGTGGCCGGCTCCGTGACCGGCACGTCGGCGAGCGTCGGCAACAACTTCACGGATGCGGGCGGATTGACACCGCTCTTCCAGGTCGGTGCGCTGACGCTCACCGGCAGCGCCGGTGTGACGATGCCGGTGCGCATCGCGAGCGACAGCGTCACGGTCAATACGTCGGGGTCATTCACCCCCAACGCACCCGTGCGCTTCCTCGGCAACCTCACGGTCACGAACGGCAGCTTCTCTCCCGGCACCTTCTCCGACACGGTGGACGGTGCCTTCGCGACCAGCAGTTCGGCTGCGCTCCTGCAGATGCAGCTCCCGGGTGGCTCGTTGCTGATCAAGGGCGCGGCCAATTTCGCCGGCGGCAACGAAGCGGGGCAGCTGAGCGCCGGCACGCTCACCGTGGGCGGCAACTTCACGCAGTCCGCTACAAGCTCCACCAACAGCTACGCGGCGAGCGGTACGCACGTCACGGCGTTCAATGGCGTGGCCGGGCAGGGCATCTCGTTCGCCTCGCCGGGTCCTTCGACCTTCCAGACGCTGGTGATCAAGAACGCGGGTGGCGCCAACTTCACCACCAACGCGACGGTGGCCGGCACGGCGTACGACTCGAGCGGCCTTGTCAGTGGCGCGGGTGCGACCGTCACCATCGGCGGCGGGCTCTTCGACGCCGGCGCGATCCTTGCGACTCCCGCACCGCTCTGGACCGTCAACACCACGACCTTCAACGGGGTCTTCTCCGTCTCGCTGCCCCCCGTCATCGCGTCGCCCACCGTCAACATCCAGGCGCCGGGCACCTTCACGCCGACGGCGAGCGTGCGCTTCCTCGGCAACCTCAACGTCACGGCCGGCCAGTTCAACATCCTCGGCACCGTGTCCGACACGGTGGTCGGCAACTTTGTCACCAGCGGCGGCGGGGCGCTCGCCATGAATACGGTGGGCGGTGCGCTCCGCGTGAAGGGCAATGCCATCTTCGGCGGCGCCAACACGTCGCCGGTGGCCGGCACCCTCTTCCTCGAGGGCAGCTTCGCGCAGACCACCACGAGCACCGCCTACAATGCAAACCCGGGTCACCTGACCCGCTTCGAGCCCAGTGGCCCGGTCACGATCTCGTTCGCGAACCCGACGTTCTCGTACTTCAACAACGTGACGTTCGCCGGCGCGGGGGCCGTGACGATCAACTCGAACATGCTCGTGAACGGCGCCGACTCGGTGACCGCGGCGCAGACGAGCAACATCACGTCGGCCGTCGCTGACACGGTGTTCCTCGCGAACTCGGGTGGCACGGCACTCGTCGACGCCAACGGTCGTTTCCGTCCGACGACGACGGTGCTCTCCGGCGCCGGCTCGCCGGTCATTCCCTCGACCATGTTCGGCAAGGTGGTGGTGACCACGAACGCGCGCGCCCTGGCCAACAACCTCACCGTCACCGGCAACCTGACGACGCAATTCCAGTTCAACACGCTCGGCAAGACGCTCATCGTCACGGGCGGCGCGGGGCAGGGCACC
>JANYHJ010000212.1 GCA_025359135.1 Gemmatimonadota bacterium
GCGTGTGCCAGCGAATCCACGAACTCCGCAGTCGACGCCTCCTTGCGGAGCCGCACCAGCACCATCTCGTGCTTGACCGCACCGCGCGACACAAAGCTCACGAGCGCCGGACCGGCATTGACCGTGTCGCGCACGGTGAAGTGCATAGTCGCTGGCGATCACGTCGACGAGCTGCGGTGCGGCGTCGCTCGCGCGACACGCGACAGTCGCGACAAACGCGAGCAATGCGGTGGCAACGCGAGTGCGCGTGATCGGTGCGAGTCGCATCACCAACGGTACGACGAACAAGAGCCGTGCGCCAGCCGCAACACCCATCCCACGCTGCGCAGCGGCCGACGTCACCGCGACGTCCCGCGCGTCACCCGCAGCAGCATGCCGCCGTCGACACCGAACCAGAGCGACCCGTCCGGCGCCGCGGCCACCGCGCGCACGCGCCACTCGTGCCCGAGGAACAGCTTCTCCTCAAGCACCATGCGCCCATCCCGGAACTCGAGCCGCGCGAGATGCCGCTTGGCCAGCGCGCCCACGAACAGGCTCCCCTTCCACGCGGCAAGCACCGATGACGCGTAGAACGACGCACCACCGGGCGCGATGCTCGGCACCCAGTAGTGCAGCGGCTGCTCCATGCCGTCCTTGACCTCGAGCCCGTCGTTGATCAGCGGGCCCTTGTACTCGCGCCCGTATGTGATCACCGGCCAGCCGTAGTTGGCGCCGCGCACGATGATGTTGATCTCGTCACCGCCCTTGGGCCCGTGCTCGACTTCCCAGAGCGCGCCCGTCACCGGATGCTTCACGAAGCCGTGCGGATTGCGATGGCCGAGCGACCAGATCTCCGGCAACGCGGCCGCATTGCCCACGAACGGATTGTCGGTGGGCACGGAACCGTCGCGCTTGAGGCGCAGCACCTTGCCCCACGGCGACCCGAGGTCCTGCGCCTGCTCGCGTGGTCCATGATCGCCGAGCGCTATGAAGAGGTAGTCGCCGTCCACGATCATGCGCCCGCCATGCTGCGTGCCGCGCGCGATGGCCGGCTTCGCCGTGTAGAGTCGCGTCCGCTCGACGAGCGAGTCTTTCACCAGTCGCGCCCGTTCCACCGCGAGCCACGACGAGCCCGCGCTGTCTTCCGTGAACGTGTAGTAGAGCCGACCGTCGGCGCGGAACGCGGGATCCAGCTGCACGTCGAGCAGCCCGCCGTCCTCCACGCTGTTCACCGCGGGCACGCCCTTCACCTCGCGCACCACACCGCTCGCGGAGACGATCAGCAGCCGCGCCTTCGTGCGATCGGTCGCGAGGGCGCGTCCGTCGGGGAGAAAGGTCAGTCCGAACGGGACCGTGATGTCGTTGGTCACCACCGTGGCCACGAGCGACATCCCCGCGCTCGTGAACGTCCAGCTCTTGCCACGCGGTGCACGTCCCGTGTCGGGCGCGGCTTGCGCATCCGCGACTCGCGCCGTCGCCAGCAGCAGCGCGAACACACCAGCGCGAATCACGACGGATCGGTTGAGCACGGGCGACAGTCCGGAGCAGGAAGAGGCCAACAGCATGGCGCGCTCGGGCGCATCACGCTTTCACGTCATTGCGCGCAGCCTGCACGCCGTGAGTGCGCGTAGAAAGCTATCGACCGTCCGCGACGTGCAACGAAGCGACCCACCTCGCGTGAGACGGGTACGCGCCTTCGCGCAGCACAGTGCTACCGTCCCTGCCATGCTCGACTTCGCCCACTCCCGCACCACCATCCGCTTCTCCTGGGACCCGCGCGTCAGCTCGCGCACCCTGCTCGAGCGCGGCTTCGACCTCGAGTTCGCCACCGGCATCTTCACCGGCGCGACCGTCGAGTTCGCCGATATCCGCCGCGACGATGGCGCCGTGCGCCGCGTCGCCACCGGCTTGAGCGACGGCATCGCCCTCACCGTGCTTTACGTCGAACGCGCCGACTCCGACGGGGTCCCGCGCCGCCACCTCCTCGCCGCCCGTCAGGCCCTCGTCCACGATCGCCATGCCCATTGCCATACCGCCCAAGCTCGCTGAGCAACCATCACGCGGTCGCGCCAATCTCAAGCGCCTGCGCCGCACCGCCGATGCCGTCATCGCCGAGTCGTCGCCGCCGGAGCTGCACAACCTGAGCCCCGCCGTCTGGATCGGCGCCGAACGCGTGCCGCCCATCGAGCGACGCCCACTCACCCTGCGACTCGATGCCCACGTCGTCGCTTGGTTCCGCGCCCACGGACCGCGCGCCGAAACCCGCATGCAACTCACGCTGCGCGCCTACATGAAGCGCATCACCCGCCCGCGGCTGATCGACTGACGTGCTACGGCCGCGCCAACGTCACGCGCTGCACCACGATCGACTGATCGCCCGAGTGCGCTTGCACCACGTACTCCGGCCTCGGCGGCACCTTCAGCGCCGCATACGGCAGGCCGAAACGCAGCGTGCTCACGTCGAGCGTCGCCGCCTGCGCACCGATCACGTCGAGCGACAGCGTCAGCCCGTCGGCACCGGGCGCGAGATACGTGAGCGAGAACTCGGGTGACTGGTCGCGGTAGCGCGTCATGTCCACCACGTGCCCATCCACCTTCGCGCTCGCCACCTTGGCGCCCGTCAACCGGAAGCTCGCCCCCTGCGCATCGGCGGGCACGCGCACGCGCAGCTCGAACAGCGTGCCCTTGGCCGACGCCGTCGCGCGCGTCACGTCCACCGTGCTCGCCGCCAGCGGCAGTCGCTCGACGCGTCGCACCTTCCCGCGCCCCATCCATGAGCGCGCGAGCGAGGCCAGCGCCGGATTGCTCGACGTCGCCGACACGCCGGCGGGTTGCTCCGCCTCGCTGCCCAGCACCGACGCCGCCCAGCTTCCCGCCGGCGTCTCGCGCGCCGACGTCGCCAGCCACGCCAT
>JANYHJ010000215.1 GCA_025359135.1 Gemmatimonadota bacterium
CCGGCGTCGAGCACTTCGTCGCGCTCGATGCACCGCGCGCTGGCTGGCTCGACTACGAGCAGCTCCTGACCGAGGCTCCCGCCGCGTTCGCGCCGCCCGAGCCGCCGATCGCCGAGGGAGAGCTGCTCTCGATCAACTACACGAGCGGCACCACGGCGCGCCCCAAGGGCGTGATGATCACGCACCGCAACGCGTACATGAACGCGGTGGGCACGCTCGTCCACGTCCACATGACGCCCGCAGAGCGCTACCTGTGGACGCTCCCCATGTTCCACGCCAACGGCTGGACGTTCACGTGGATCATCACGGCGGTGGGCGGCACGCACGTGTGTCTGCGGCGCGTCGAGCCCGCGAAGATCTTCGCGGAGCTCGCCAGGGAGTCGATCACGATGCTCTGCGCGGCGCCCACCGTGCTCATCATGATCGCCAGCGCCGAACCTGCACTCCGCGCGACCGCCCCACGTGGTGTGCGCGTGCTCACCGGCGGCGCACCGCCGGCCGCCCACACGATCGAGCGCGTCGAGGGCGAGCTCGGCTGGGTCATCACGCAGATCTACGGGCTCACCGAGACCTCGCCGTTCATCTCCATCTGCGAACCGCGCCCCGAACACGATGCCCTCACGCTCGCCGAGCGTGCGATCATCAAGGCGCGCCAGGGCGTGGAGTTCGTCACGAGCGGTGACCTGCGCGTCGTCGACGAACAGCTCAACGAAGTCCCGCGCGACGGCGCCACCGTCGGCGAGATCGTCGTCCGTGGCAACGCCGTCATGGCGGGCTACTACCGCGATCCCGACGCCACCGAGCGTGCTTTCCAGGGCGGCTGGTTCCATTCCGGCGATGCCGCCGTCGTCCACCCCGACGGCTACATCCAGATCCGCGATCGCCTCAAGGATGTCATCATCTCCGGCGGCGAGAACATCTCGTCCGTCGAGGTCGAGGGCGTGCTCGTTCGTCATCCCGCCATCCATGAAGTCGCGGTCGTCGGGCTCCCGCACGAGAAGTGGGGCGAAGCGCCGCACGCCTTTGCCGTGCTCAAGCCGGGTGCGTCGCTCACCGAGGAGGAACTGCGCACCTTCGCCCGCGAACGCCTCGCCGGCTTCAAGGTGCCCAAGGGACTCACCATCCTCGCCGAGCTTCCCAAGACCGCCACGGGGAAGATCCAGAAGTACGTGCTGCGCGGCGGCAGGGCCAACATCGCGGCGCAGTAGGCAGCTCCACCGACCCGTTGACGCGGTCAATCTGCGCTACCAAAACCTGAGACCGTCGCGAGTGTGATCACCGTCGCGCGCGGCATGACGTGCGCACCGTCGTGGTCGCACACGACCCGCTGTACGACCATGCACGTCGCCCCGCAGCCGTGAATGAAGATCGCGTGAAGAAGCGCCGCAGTGTCGCGATGCGGAGATAGCATAGCCGAGCATCCTCGGTATCGACCTCGGCTTCCCGCATGACCCCGCTCTCGCTCGCCAAACGCGTTCTCCTCGGCGCCCCGCTCTCCAGCGAGCGGCTGGACCACGAACGGCTCGACAAGAAGACCGCACTCGCGGTGCTCTCGAGCGATGCGATTTCGTCCGTCGCCTACGCCACCGACCAGACACTCTTCGTGCTCGGCGGCGCCTTCGGCATGGCGGCGCTCTCGTACGTCATCCCGATCTCGGCCGTCATCGTCGGCCTGCTCATCCTCGTCGGCATCAGCTACGAGCAGACCGTCCACGCCTACCCGGGCGGCGGCGGCTCCTACACCGTCGCGCGCGAAAACCTCGGCAAGTCGCCAGGTCTCATCGCGGCCGCCGCGCTCCTCACGGACTACGTGTTGACCGTCGCCGTGTCGGTGTCCGGCGGCGTCGCGGCCATCACCTCGGCGTATCCGTCGCTCGTGCCGCACGCGGTGGCCATCGCGCTCGTCGCCGTCGCGCTCCTCACGGTCGTCAACTTGCGCGGGGTTCGCGAATCGGGCGCCGCGTTCAGCCTGCCGACGTATGCCTTCATCGCGATGATGGTGGCGCTCATCGTCATCGGCGTCTGGAAGGTCGCGCACGGCGCGACGCCCCTCGTCACGACGGAACCGCTCAACGTCGACCCGACCACCGTCAAGCGCTACGCGGGCAGCCCGATCACCGGCTTCGCGCTCGTTTTCCTGCTCATGCGCGGCTTCGCCGAGGGCTGCTCCGCCATGACCGGCACCGAGGCGATCTCCAATGGCATCCAGGCGTTCAAGGCGCCCGCGCAACGCAACGCGGCCATCACGCTCGCCTGGATGGTCGCCATCCTCGCTGTCTTCTTCCTCGGCACGAGCTACCTCGCCACGCACTTGGGCGCCATGCCGACCACCAGCGAGACCGTGCTCTCGCGACTCGGGCATGCAGTCTTCGGCAACGGCCTGTGGTATTACGCGCTCCAGTACGCGACGTTCGCCATCCTCGTGCTCGCCGCCAACACCGCCTTCGCGGATTTCCCGCGCTTGGCTGGCATCCTCGCGCGCGACCGGTACATGCCGAGCCAGCTCGCGGCGCGCGGCGATCGCCTCGCCTTCAGCAACGGCATCATCAGCCTCGCACTCGTCGCGGCGCTCCTCATCTGGCTCTTCAACAGCGACACGACCGCCCTCGTGCCGCTCTATGCCGTCGGCGTCTTCGTCTGCTTCACTCTCTCGCAGGCCGGCATGGTGATGCATTGGCGGCGCACGCGCGCGCCCGGTTGGCGCTGGCGCGCGACGTTCAACGGCGTCGGCGCCGTGGCCACGGGCATCGTCTCCGTCATCCAGATCGTCACCAAGTTCACCGAGGGTGGATGGGTTGTCGCCGTGCTCATCCCCGCGCTCTACGTCACGCTCAAGGCCATCAACACGCACTACAGGCGCTTCGCCATCGACGTCGCCTTCCGCGGCCGCAGCCCCATCATGCCGCACGCGCACACGGTCGTCGTCGCCATGTCGAGCGTCAACAAGGCGGCCGCGGCCGCGCTCGTCTACGCCACGTCGTTCGCGCGCGACGTGCGCCCGGTCCATGTCGAAGTCGATCCCGAGAACACGTCGCGCATCCTCCACGACTGGGACCGCTGGGACATCGGCTACGAACTCGAGATCCTGCCGTCGCCGTTTCGCAGCATCATCCGTCCGCTCGTCGACTACGTCACCCGGCTGCAGGTCGAGACGCCGGGATTGCTCGTCACCGTCGTCACGCCGGAAGTGGTGCCGCACCATTGGTGGGAGCACCTCCTCCACAACAAGACGGCGCTCTTCATCCGCTCGGCATTTCTCTTCAAGCCGAACGTGATCGTCGTCACCGTGCCGTACCTGGTCGGCCACGGCTACGCGGGCTCACGCCATCATCCCCGTTGGGCCGCCGATGCATCCGTCTTCACGGGTGAGATGCGCAGCGTGGTACCGAGCGGCAGCTGATCACGGCGTACTGTGCGACTCAGCGTCGAGCCGCTCAGCGTCGCGCTGCCGCCATCGCGCCGCTCACCGTCGCGCTGCCGCCGGCGAGTACTCCGTCCGCGTCATGAACGTGCGCTCCGGCGCCTTCGCGAGGATCTTCCCGTCGGCCTCGCTCGCATCGCGGGCCACGATCCACTCCGGGTCGCTCGCGAACGCCTGCCAGTTGCGGTCGGCCGCTTCACGGCTCTCGTGCGAGATCACGTAGATCAGCGTGTTGTCGCGACGCGCGCTGTCGAGCGGCACCCAGTACATCTCGTTCCGCATGCCGTGCCGCTCGAAGATCGCCATCGTGTGCTCGGCGAAGCGCTTGTGCAGCGCGGGCAGCCGTCCCGGCAGCACGGTGTATATCCGCAGTTCGTACACACGCGCATCGGCCGCGCGGTAGGTGGTGCCCGTGGCAAAGCCCGCGCTCCCGCCCGCGAGCAGCGCCACCGCGCCGACCATCAAGGATGTGCGAAGCATGCCATGACTCCGAAAGGAAGAAGAGGAAGGGGAAGTGGAATTCAACACGCACCATCAACACCCCAAAAGAAGCACCCAGCACCACCCCTCCGTCAGAGCCCCGCGCCACCACCGCACAACGGCGACCCTCTCCGCCGCACACCACGGCGCGCCTCTGTGCCGTCTCTGTGCCTCTGTGGCGAAGCTGCACCTCTCCCGATCTCCGTTCCCCTCCGGCCCAGCCCCTCGCACTTAACTCCCTGTCCGGGACATGCAAAAAGCCAATCAGTCTGCTGGTGGCCACCGCGACTCACGCACTACCATGCACGCATGACCTCAGGCACCCACGACACCACCAAGGCAACGCGCCGCGTCGAGTCCATCGATGCCCTCCGCGGACTCATCATGGTCATCATGGCGCTCGACCATGTCCGCGACTTCGTGCATCGCGCCGCCATGTCGCAGTCGCCAACCAACCTCGCGACCACCACGCCCCTCCTCTTCCTCACGCGCTGGATCACACACGTCTGCGCGCCGGTCTTCATGTTCACCGCCGGCTTGGGCGCGTACCTCTGGTGGAAGCGCAACCACACCCGCACCCAACTCTCGACCTTCCTCGTCACCCGCGGACTCTGGCTCATCCTCCTCGAGCTCACGGTCATGCGCCTTGCCTACGACTTCAACGTCGGCACGAGCGACCCCGTTCTCCTGCTCGTCTTCTGGGCCTTGGGCGCCTGCATGATCGTCCTCGCCGCGCTCGCGTGGCTGCCTGAAACCGCGCTCGCCGTGCTCGCCGTCGCCGCCATCGCGCTGCACAACCTCCTCGATCCCGTCAACGCGCGCGACTTCGGGGATCACGCCATGTGGTGGAACATCGTCCACCAGGTCGGCGCCTTCAAGCTCGGCCCCGCCTTCGTCATCGTCGGCTATCCGCTCATCCCCTGGGTCGCCGTCATGGCGCTCGGCTTCACCGCGGGCAAGCTCTTCACGCTCGAGCCGGAACGTCGCCAGCAGCTGCTCGTGCGCGCCGGCCTCGCGCTCACGGTCACCTTCATCGTCGCGCGCGCCATCAATCGCTACGGCGACCCCGCACACTGGTCCACTCAGTCGAGCGCAGCGCTCACCGTGCTCTCGTTCCTCAACACCACCAAGTATCCACCGTCGCTCGTCTTCCTCTGCATGACGCTCGGGCCCGCCCTGCTCGCCCTCGCCTGGTTCGATCGGCGACAACCAACGGCCACCAACCCGCTCGTCGTCCTCGGTCGTGCGCCGCTCTTCTACTTCGTCGCCCACTTCATGCTCGCGCACCTCGTCGTCGCGGCCCTCGCCTTCGTGAAGTACGGCAGCGCCGCCACGGCCTTCATCTTCACCCCCGTTCCCTCGATGGGCGGCGACCGCAAGCTCTATCCGCCCGACTTCGGCGACGACCTCTGGGTCGTCTACCTCGTCTGGATCGCGATCGTCGTGGCCCTCTACCCGGCGTGCCGCTGGTGGGCGAACGCCAAGGCGACGAACCGCAACTGGTGGTGGCGCTACCTCTGAGCGCACCCGGCGCGCCGCACTGACGCACGAGCCGGAGCGCGGCTTGCTCACCCCATGCGCCGGCTCCATGTTCACGCACGCACGTCGCCACCCACGCCGAACCGCTTGCGTCTCATGCCGATCCCACGCGTTGCCATGCGCGCGCTCTGCGCCGCCGCCCTCACGCTCACGATCGCCGCGCCCACTGCAGCGCTGCAGGACCCGCACCCGACCTTCACTGTCGGAAGCGCGACCGCCAAGCGTGGCGAAAAAGCCCTCGGGCAGATCACCGTCCCGGCCGGCAGTGATGCCGCGCTCGACATCGCTGTCGCCGTCGTGCACGGCGCCAAGCCCGGCCCCGTGCTCGCCCTCGTCGCCGGATCGCATGGCACCGAGTACGCCTCCATCATCGCCATGGAGCGCCTCATCCAGCAGCTCGACCCGGCCAAGGTGCGCGGCACCGTCATCATCGTGCCGCTCGTCAACTCGCCGAGCTTCGTCCAGGTCGTGCCGCATCTGAATCCGGTCGACGGCAAGAACATGAATCGCTTCTATCCGGGGAATCCCGGCGGCACGCAGACCGAGCGCGCGTCATACGCCATCACGAAGCAGGTCATCGAGCAAGCCGATCACGTCATCGACATGCACGGCGGCGACATCGACGAACACCTCCGCCCCTTCAGCTACTGGACCGTCACTGGGAACCAGGCGCAGGACGACGCCTCCAAGGCTCTCGTGCTCGCCTTCGGGCTCGACCTCATCGTCGTCTCCAAGGATCGCCCGTCCGATCCCGCCACCTCGAAGTACCTCGAGAACACCGCCACCACGCGCGGCAAGCCGTCCTTCACCGCGGAAGCGGGCTACGCTGGCACTGTCATGCCGGTCGACGTCAACGCGCTCGTCAACGGCTCACTCAGCGTCATGCGACACCTCCACATGATGGACGGCAAGTCGGCACCCGTCACCAAGCCCGTCTGGCTCACCGAACTCCTTTCCATCAGCGGCAACGTCGGCGGCATTTTCTATCCGGAAGTCCACCGCGACCAGCACGTCAAGGCGGGCACGCGCCTCGGCCACACCACCGACTACCTCGGCCGCGAGCTCGAAGTCGCCCGCGCACCCAAGGACGGCATCGTCCTCTACGTGCGCCCCGTCCCCAGCATCTCCAAGGGCGAAACGATCGCCAGCATGGGCGTCCCGGGAACGCCGTAACCAGCGCGACGACGCGAACGCAAAGCGCCTGCTCGCGCGCCAACGGCACGCGCTCATTCGGCGCGCTACGGCGTGTCCTGCAGGACCGCCGTGTTCGATCGGTACGGCTGGAAGTTGCGGCCCCAGTCGACGCCCACCACCTCGGTGCTGATCTTCTCGCCGTCCACGTGCACGATCACGAAGTGGAACGGATTCGCACCGGGCTCCACCGACGGCTTCGCGAGGTGCTCCACGCGTACGCGCGCATCACGATTCGCCGCGAGGTAGTCACGCAGGTCGGGCTCGCCCGTGTACTGGTACAGTGGAGCGCCACCACCGCCGCTCACGATCTGGTCCCAGCGATGCGGTCCCGTTGCGTCCGTCCACCGCTCCACCCAATGATCGAACAGGTGGTCGTGCCCGGTGAGCAGCAGTCGCACGTGATGCGCACGAAAGAGCGGCGCCCACTTCGTGCGCAACACCACCGACGCGCTCTCGAGGTTCGCACCCCCGTGCAGCCCCGACGTGTAGAGCGGTTGGTGGAAGAAGAGTGCCACGTGCACGTAGCGCTTGCGGTCGAGCCCCTCGAGCTGCGCCTTCACCCAGTTGAACTGCACCTCGTCCTCGGGAATCCCCGAGTCGAACGCGATCAAGAAGGTGTTGCCGTATCCGAACGCGTACGTGGGATAGCC
>JANYHJ010000224.1 GCA_025359135.1 Gemmatimonadota bacterium
TGACGCCGGTCACGAGCCCCTTGTCGTTGACCTCGACCTTGCGCACGTAGCAGTTGGGGCGGATCTCGCACTTCCCCGTCTTCTCGGCGTCGGGAATCGCGGTGAAGAGCGTGCTCGACTTGGCGCCGACTTCGCAGCCCATGCCGAGGCAGAAACCGCAGCGCACGCAGCCCGAACGCCCGCGATACGGCTGGCTCGTGATCGCCATCGGCGCAGGGAACGCGGTCCAGCCCATCTTCTTCGCGCCCTTCTCCATCAGGGTGCCGGTGCTGCCGATCGGGTGCGGCGGCATCGGATACGGCTTGCTGCGCGGTGGATCGAACGGACTCGCGCCCGCCTGCCCCGCCACGCCGATGTCCCACTCGACCTTGGTGTAGTACGGTTCGAGATCCTCGTACGTGATCGGCCAATCCGAGAAGGTGGTGCCGGGGACCCGGCCGATCTTCGATGCTTCCTTGAAGTCGATCGGGTGGAAGCGCCAGAAATTCGCCGTGAAGTGCACCGAGCCGCCGCCCACCACGCGCCCGTACTGGATCGGGTTGGTGATCTTGGCCTTCTGGCTCGCGTTGCGCCGGTACGTCTGCGGCGCGAGCGACGCCTTGTTGGTCAGCAGGTTCTCATTGTTGATCGTGATCTCGTCGTGCGTGAAGTCGTTGGGCCCGAGCCGTGGCCCTTGCTCCAGCACGAGCACCTGGAAGCCGGCGCGCGAGAGCTCCCGGGCGACGATGCCACCCGCCGAGCCCGACCCGACCACGACGAAGTCGACCGCGTCCTTGGGGCTGTAGACTGGCGTGCGTGGCGCCGGGCCCGTTGCCGCGGCGGCGTGATGGTGACCGTGATCGCTCACTTGGCGCCCTCCCCGTCATACCAGCCGAACGGCGGTTGCCACGAGAACTGGTCCTTGAAGCCGATCAGCTTCCACCCGGCCTTGTTGCGATTGCCGCCACGCGCCGGCATCGAGAACATCCCCGTCACGCTCATCCCCTTGATGAGGCCGAACGAGCGTCCCTGCGACTTCTCGATCCAGGTCATCAGCTCGATCTGTTCGTTGTCGGCCAGCTTGGACACGCGCCCCTTGGCGGGCCAGCGCTTGGCGGCTTCGGCATTCACCGTGGTGAGCATCGCGCGCACGTCCTGCGCGAGCTTCTTGTCCTTGGCGACGGACTGGTCGACGAAGAAGACGACCCCGACTTCCTTTGCGCCGGGCGTGTCATCGGTCGGAAAGATCAGCGACGAGAGGGCGATGATGTCCGCCGCTTCCTCCTGCGTCAGTTCCTTGTAGCGCGCGCGACCTTCCTGCTGCGCCAGCGCGAAGGAATGTCCGGCGGCCTCGGCCGTCTCTACCCAACCGGCCGTGAGGAAGAGGCCACCCGCTCCCGCAGCCGCCGTCATGAAGGCGCGCCGGGAGAATCCTGAGTCGCTCATGCGTTGATCCCTTTGGCCCGAGGCCATGTCGGTGACTCCACTACATCCACCACGAATTGTGCTGGGGGGCACGCGAGACGCAATAGGCGCGGGCGCACGCCACTACGAGGCCAGCACGCGTTCGAGTCCGCGCGCGAGATCCGCGGCCCGGAACGGCTTCTGCAGGAAGCCCGCGGCGCCACGTCCGAGTTCGCCGCCGGTCACGTTGTCCTCGTCGTAGCCGCTCATGAGCAGCACCGGCACGCTCGAGGGGGAAGCGCGCAACCGACGCAACGTCTCCTGCCCGTCCATGCGTGGCATGGCGAGGTCGAGCAGCACGGCGCGCACCCGGTCGCGGTTCTCGCTGTAGATCTGCAGCGCTTGCTCGCCGTCGGACGCCTCGAGCACTTCGACCCCCTGCCGCTCGAGCATCGTGCGCGCCGCGCGCCGCACCAGCGGCTCGTCATCCACCACGAGCACCACCGTGCCCGCGGGCGTCTTGCGCATCACGAGCGGTGGCGGCGGCGCGGGCGCCTGCTCGGCGAGCGCCGGGAAGTACACGGTGAACGTGGCGCCCTCGTTCGGCTCCGACCTCACCTTGATCGTGCCGCCGTGCCCCTCGACGATCCCCTTGGCGGCGGCGAGGCCGAGACCGCGCCCGGTGAACTTGGTCGTGAAGAACGGCTCGAAGATGCGCGCCTTGGTCGCCGCATCCATGCCATGGCCGGTGTCCGAGACCTCGAGACAGACGTACGTGCCGTCGCCGAGCGCAGACGCGCCGCTCAGTCCGCCCGCCAGCGTGCGCGCGTCCATCTTGACGGTGATCGTCCCCTCGCCATCGCCGAGCGCGTCGGACGCGTTGGTGAGGAGATTCATGACCACCTGACGCACCTGCACGGCGTCGCCCTCGATGGCGGGCAGGTCGCGCCCGAACTCGAGCCGCAGCGTGGCCTTCGGGCTCAACGCCGAGCGCAGCGTGTTGGTCATCTCCTGCACCTGGCCGGAGAGGTCGAGCATCTCGACGACGAAGTGGCCGCGACCCGCGTACGCGAGCAGTTGCCGCGTCAGGTCGGCGGCGCGATGCGCGGCCTTCTCGACATCCTCGATGGCGGCGCGGGCCGGATTCTTGTCGTCGAGATCGGCGAGCGCGATCGAGGCGTTGCCGAGGATGGCGACGAGCAGGTTGTTGAAGTCGTGCGCGATGCCGCCCGCCAGCACGCCCAGCGATTCACGCTTCTGCGTTTCGCGCAACTCGACGAGCCGACGTGACCGCTCCGCGTCGAGTGCCTTCTGGAGCGAGGCCGACGAGGCCTCGGCCTGCATCAGCTCCTCGTGCGCCTTGCGCGCCGTGATGTCGAGCAGCTGCACGCCGATGCCGCCTTCGACCGGATAGGCCGTGACTTCGAACCAGCGACCGGGCGGCGTGACAAGCGCCTCCGCAGAGGCGCTTACCCGCTCCTCCATGGCGAAACGGCAGGCGGTTTCGAACGGCGTGCCCGACGAATCGGCGAAGATGTCGCGCGCGAGGTCGCCGATCAGGGTGGACGCCGGCCGACCGACAAGCGCGCCCAGCGACGCATTCGCGTACGCGCACCGCCAATCGGCGGTGAGCGCGAAGAATGCGACTGGCGACTCGTCAAGCAGGGCGAGCCGCGCGATGGAATCTGCGGAGACGGTCTCGTGCAAGTCCTGATGGGCGCGAGAGCGGGCGGGAGAGGCGTCCAAGCCTTCAAAGGTCGCGCTTTCTCTCGTGAAAGCAAGCACCGCAGGAGGAGCCTGACGCACCTTTTCGAGCGTGTCACGGGGCGCCAACTCCGATTCCTCAGGCGCCGGTCGCGCAGAGACCTCCCCGCCGAGTACGATTCCCGCCGCGATGCCCGACGCGCCCTTCCTCGATCGATCCCGCACCATGGCCCCCCCGGGGTTCAGCCGGTGGCGAGTGCCGCCGGCGGCGCTGGCCATCCACCTGGCCATCGGGCAGGCGTACGCGTTCAGCGTGTTCAACCTTCCGCTCTCGCGTCAGTTGGGCGTCACCCAGAGTGCGCCGGACGACTGGAAACTCTCGACGATCGGCTGGGTCTTCTCGATCGCGATCGTCTGCCTCGGCCTCTCCGCGTTCAGCTTCGGGCGCTGGCTCGAGGGCGCCGGCCCGCGCAAGGCGATGTTCGCTTCGGCGAGCTGCTTTGGCGGCGGGTTGCTCGTGGGCGCACTCGGCGTGCAGCTGCACCAGTTCTGGCTGTTGGCACTCGGCTACGGCGTGATCGGCGGCATCGGGCTTGGCCTTGGCTACATCGCGCCCGTGAGCACGCTCATGAAGTGGTTCCCCGACCGGCCCGGCATGGCCACCGGCATGGCGATCATGGGCTTCGGCGGTGGCGCGATGATCGGCTCGCCACTCGCGGTGCTGCTCATGGACCACTTCAAGTCGGCCACAAGCACCGGCGTGGCGCCCGCGATGGCGTCGATGGGCGTGATCTATTTCGCGTTCATGATGTTCGGCGTGTTCACGGTGCGGTTGCCCGCGGCCGGCTACGCGCCGGCTGGCGCCGCGAATCGCGTGGCGCGCACCGCGGCCGCGCCCGATGTGCACGTGGACCGCGTGCTCCAGACGCCGCAGTTCTGGCTGCTTTGGGGCGTATTGTGCCTCAATGTCACGGCCGGCATCGGCGTGCTCGGCGCGGCCAGCCCGATGATCCAGGAGATGTTCAGCGGACGAATCGGAGCGGCGGCCGCGGCGGGCTTCGTCGGTCTGCTCTCGCTCGCCAACATGGCCGGACGATTCATCTGGTCGTCGCTGTCCGACGTGATCGGGCGGAAGCGCACCTACGCCATCTACTTCGCACTGGGCGCCTTGCTCTATGCGACGGTGCCCAGCATCGGACGGATGGGGAACGTGCCGCTCTTCGTGGCCGCGTACGCCGTGATCATGAGCATGTACGGCGGCGGCTTCGCGACGATTCCCGCCTACCTGCGCGACGAGTTCGGCGTGATGCACGTGGGCGCGATCCATGGACGGCTGCTCACGGCGTGGAGCACGGCGGGGGTGCTCGGGCCGGTGATCGTGAACTATCTGCGCGAATGGCAATTGGCGCGCGGCGTGAGTCCGGCCGAAGCGTATTCCACCACGCTTTACGTGATGGCGGGGCTGCTCGTGGCCGGCTTTGCCTGCAACATGGCCGGGCGCGCGGTCGATCCGCGCTTCCACTTCAAGCCGGAGGTTGTCGCGTGAGCGAACGCATCAAGGTGGCGCTGGCGTGGACGGTGGTGCTGGTGCCGGCGGCGTGGGGCGTGGCGCAGGTGGTGGCCAAGAGCGCGGCATTGTTCAGGTAGGCGTCCTGAGCGAAGCGAAGGACCTGCTTGTGCCGGTCGGCCGGCAGCAAAAGCAGGTCCTTGGCTGCGCTCAGGGCGACGGTCCGCTCAGGACGACGGTCCGCTCAGGGCGACGGTCCTTTCGCGCCCCATGCCGCTCGCGACGGCCCACAGCAGCATGACGAGCAGACCCCACGAGTACGCGTTCGCCAACCCTGCGTTGAGCGCGCTCACGCGCGGCATGCCGAACCCCGCGCCACTCGCGGTCACGCTCGCGGCGAGAATCGTCGGAATGAAGAACGGCAGCAGGAAGGGCCAGGTGCATGCCGTCACGTCGAGGAGGTTGGCGCGACGATAGGGGCTGAGTCCCACGCGACTGCCGGCGTCCTTGGCGAAACGTCCCACCGTGAGAATGGCGACGACCGAGTGCGTCGTCAGCAGCACGGCCGCACTCATCGCGCCCACGATCCACCACTCCGCGCCCGCTTGTCCCTTCGTGCGAGCCTGCGCGAATGCCACCACGCGACCGAGCATGCCGCTCGCCTCGAGCGTGGCGGCGAGCCCCATGAGCAGGATCGTGAACACGGACGCGCCCACGCCGCGCTCCATCCCCTCGACGATCAGCCCGCGCGCCCCGAAGCGCGTCGGGTCGACGTAGAGCAGCTGGTGCGGCGTGAGCAGTCCGGTCACGAGTGCGATCAGACAGGCGAGTACGACGCCTGCGAGCAGTCCCTCGAGCATGTGGCGCTTGTTGAGCAGGAGCACGATCACGAACGCGGGCACGAGCAGCATGATGAGCGGCAAGAAGCGCGTTGCTGCCTCGACTCCGCCTGCGAGAGGTGGGGCTGTGGCGCCATCGAGCGGCGTCGGCGTCAGTGTCGTAGCTGCCGCGCAATTGGCTGCGCACACTCCCGCCCCGCCGAAGACGAGAAACACGACGAACGCCGCGATCCCCGCCGGCACCGCGTAGAGCAGGCGACGTCGCACCGTGCCGCCGATGTCCGCGTCCTGCGTGCTGCTGCTCGCGATTGTCGTGTCCGACACCGGCGAGATCGAATCGCCGAAGGTGGCACCCGCGAGGATCGCCCCGGCGAGCAGCGACGGATCGGCGCCGAGCGCACCACCGGCGGGATAGAGCACCGGTCCCGCGATGAGGATCGTACCAAGGCTCGTGCCCGTGCTCGTCGACATGAGCGCGCCCACGGCGAACGCGGCCGCGGTGTACGCACCGCCCGTCAAGTGCGCACCCTTCGCGATGCCGACGAGCGAGGTGATGAGCCCGCTCGCGCCGAGCAGGTTGCCGAGCACGCCGGCGCTCATCCACGCCATCACCATGAGCGCGACGAGTGGCTGGCTCATCCCCTTGAGGATGACGTCGATCGTCGCCTTGCGATCGGTGGCGAGCGCGAGCGCCAGCACGATGGCGCCGAGCAGGATCGGCCAGAAGCCACGCTCGTCCGGCGCACCCGAGAGGCCGAGCCAACTCACGCCAG
>JANYHJ010000232.1 GCA_025359135.1 Gemmatimonadota bacterium
CGGTAGAGATGGCGGAAGTACGGATCTTCGCCGGGCTCCTTCCCGTTCGACATGAAGTACAGCTGCCGCTTCTTCTCGTCCACGCGCACGAGCTCGGCCACGTTGCCGTCGCCCACGGTGATGCGGTTCTTGAGTGCGCCGGTGGTCAGGTCGTAGAGGTAGAGCTGCGTGAAGTTCTCGCGGTCCGACCACCAGATGAACTCGTTGCTCGCGGGCAACACGCGCCAGAGCTCCTGCGGAAACGCCGCATCGCCCACCTGCGTCGCGGACTTCTCCTCGATCAGCGTGCGCACCGCGCCGGTCGTTGCGTCGGCGAGGCGCAGCGCCGCCTGCTTGTGGTCCCGCGTCGTCGACACGAACGCCACCTGCGAACCGTCCTTGTACCACTGCGTGTCGCAGATGCCGCCGCCGCAAGCGATGTGGTCCGAGACGGTCGAGCGATGGGCGTCGGGCGGCAGCGCGAACCGCACCACGCTGGGGCTGCCGTCGCCGAGCTTGACCACGACGCGCGACACCTTGAACACGATGCTGTCGCCCGGCATGGGGTACTTCCACTGCTCGATGCGCGGGTTGCCGACGTTGGTCGCCACGAGCACCATGTCGCGCACGCCGCGCCCATCGTGCTGGAACGTCGCGACCGACTTCGAGTCGCTCGACCACGTCACCACCGGATCGTCCGAGTGCAGCCAGCCGGCGTTGTTCGTCGCGTAGCCGAAATCCTTGATGCCGTCGGTGGTGAGCTGCGTCTCCTTGCCCGACGCGAGGTCGCGCGCCCAGAGGTTGGATGAGCGGATGAACACCGCCGTCTTCCCGTCGGGCGAGACGCTCGAGTTGGCCGGAGGAACCGGCTTGGCCGCGGCCACGGCACAGGTGTAGCCCTTGAGCTCGCACGTGATGGCGCGCGCGCGCAGCAGCACCGTGACGGCGTTGCCATCGTTCGAGAGCTCGAGATCGCGGAACGGCAGCCGGTCGCCTTCCACCGCGCCGCCACTCACCGCGCTCAGCGCCGCCGCGAGCTTCGCATGATCGAACAGCGGCGCGCGCGTCTTCTTCGTGGGTGACGCCACGATGAACGCGCTCCCCGCCATCGTCGTCGCGCGGTACCAGACGCGTCCGTCGGCGGTCCAGGTGGCTCGCCCCGCCGTGCCCGTCACCAGCGGCGAGCTCGTCGCCGCCAGGAAACGCTCGGCGCGCGCGTAGTCCTCGATCGTGAACTGGTAGGGCGCGCCAGACGGCGCTGCCGCAACTTGCGCCGCGAGTGAGCCGGGAAGAATGGCGACGGCCGAGAGCAGGGCGACGTGACGCAGGCGCATGTGTGGCGGGATGGGAGTCGGGCGGTCCGCGAATTCCGGTCTGGAAGCTTACGAAGGGGATCCGCCGCAAGGGAGACGCGATGGCCGCTACTGACGCTCTCCGCCGCGCGCGAGGGATCACTTCCTCAACGGCTACTCTCGCTTCGCACCGTGCGCCAACTGCGCCCGCACCGCGCTCGGCGGCGCACCGTACGCGTCCCGGCAGTGCCGCGTGAAGTGCGCGTGGCTCGCGAAGCCCAGCTCGTGCCCGATCGCCGACAGGTCGCGGCCGCCCGCTTCGAGATCCTCGAGCGCGCGTGCGAGGCGCAGCCGGACGCGATAGCCGTGCATCGTCATCCCGGTTTCCGCCTTGAAGGTGCGGCAGAGATGGAAGGGCGACGCACCGACCATGCGCGCGATCTCGAGCACGGAGCGATTCTCGTGCATCGTGAGGGCGAGCGTCGCGCGTGTGGCTTCGGCCAACTCGCGCCGGCGGGCGGCGCCGACGGCAGCGCTTGCCTGCGTCGCGTCCGCGGCGGCCAGCGTGAGCACGTTCGCCACGAGCGTCATCGTCTCCTCTTCCACTTCGAGCGCGGTCGAGCGCCCCGCCAGGATGCGCGCGAGCAACGTGCGCTGCCTGCGGTAGAGCGCCGCACTGCCGGGCCCGCGCTCGATGGTCCCGAACGGTCGCGCATCGCACAAGGCAACGTGCGGCGCAATCTCCCGCGCGATGTCGCAGGCGAGCGCGTCGGGCAATCCGAACCAGTCGCAGCGGTCGCCATCCGGCGACACGACCTCGCGCACATAGCGCTGGCCCCGGTTGTAGAGCGTCACGACATTCGCGTCAGCGACGAAATCGCGTGACCCCTCGTGCCGGATCCGTACGCTGGTCCGCGGAAAGACCACCACCGCCTGGTGGATCGGACCCGAGTCGCGAAACGACGGATGATCGGCCGCACAGCGGAACCGGCCGACCATCACGCCGGACGGTCCCGTGAACGCGACCTGATCGACGTTCGGGGCGCGCCCGCGCCCGTAGACGGGTTCCGCGGCGCGTGCCGCGCGGGAGAGGCGCAATGACGGCATGGAGTCTTGAGACGCCGAGTGGGAGGGAAGGTTCCGTGGCATGCTGGCCCTACGGCTCGGCCGGTGGAGTAGTGTCGGGGAAACGTCGTGCGCTGAGCAACCTCGGAATAGCGACCCCCGTCGCTCGAGCCCAAGCTGGAGGGGCGTGCCGACCTCCCACGACTCTGGTCACTTCGATGACGCACCGGCCATCCACCATCCGATGCCTCGCGCAGGTCGTCGCGAACTGCTGCCTGGCCGCAGCGGGCGCGGCGGCGGCACGCGGTCAGGAAGCCTCGACCGTCACCACCGAATTCCGCACCGTGCAAGTGGCGGCCGGCGTGCACGCCCTCATCGCGCCGGCCGCGTACGGTGGCGTCGTGAATGGCAACGTGACGGTCATCATCGGTGACAGCGCCGTCGTCGTCGTCGATGCCGGCTACTTCCCCGCACTCACGCGCCGCATGATCTCCGAGATCCGGCGCCTCTCGCCTCGGCCGGTGCGCTACCTGGTCACCACGCACTGGCACCCGGATCACTGGGTGGGAAACGCCGAGTTCCGGAAGGCGTATCCCGGATTGTCCGTCATCGCCTCGTCCTCCACGCGCGAGGAGCTGCTTCGGCAGGGTCCGGGTTACGTCGCGCGCACGCGCGACAGTTCGCTCTTCGCTCGTATCGACGCACTTCTGGCGTCGGGCAAGAATGCGTCGGGCGCAGCGTTCGACCCCCAGGAACGGGCCTACTACGTGGCGACACTTGCCGATGGGCGCGCCGCAATGCCGGCCTGGCGTGATGCGCGGCTCGACCTGCCTGACCTCACGGTGGACTCGGAACTGACACTCCACCTTGGGGGACGCGATGTGGTCGTGCGCCACCCGGGACGCGGCAACACGCGCGGCGACCTCGTCGTCTTCGTTCCCGACACGCGCACGCTCGTCGCGGGCGACGTGCTCGTCGCGCCGACGCCGTACGCGTACGGCGCTTTCATGTCCGACTGGCATGCGACGCTCGGCACGCTCAGTGCCCTCGCTCCGGCCGCCATCGTGCCCGGACACGGCGCCGTCATGCGCGACACGCTCTACCTCGCGCTCGTGCGCGACCTGGTCGGCGTCCTTGCGCGCGGCGCGGACTCGGCCGTCGCGAGCGGAGCCACGCTGGAGCAGTGGCGCGCAGCTCTGGACTTGGGCCCCTGGCGCAAGCGCTTCACGAATGGGGATCCGCGTCTCGAGTATCTCTTCAACCTCGGCTTCACTCAGCCCGGCTCCGCGCGCGCCTTCGCGGAGTCGCGCGTCCGCCTCGAGAAATGAATCGTGCGGCCCGCGATCCGACTGCACCACCTGCACACCATCGTGTCATGATTCTCCATCGTCTCCTTCTCGTACGGAGCCATCCCGTGCTTCTCGTGCTTCGTCGCATCTCCGTTCTCATCTTCATCCTGTTCTGTCCCAGCGCGATCGCCGCGCAGGCCGCCCCGTCCACACCCGCGGCCGCCACTCCGCCCGCCGCCGAACTGCAGGCCGCGGCCACCCTCTTCGCCGCCAGCGATTGGAAAGCGGCCAACGCCGCCTACGCCGCCATCGCGAAGCGCTTCCCGACACACGCACTCTCCCGCTTCCGCACCGGCGTCACGCTCACCGAGCTCGGCCGCCCCGCCGAGGGCGAATCGATGTTGCGCGAAGGCGAGCGCCTCGGCGCGCCGGCACCGCAGGCCGCGTACCGGCTCGCTGAATCGCTCGCCGAGCAGCACAAGAACGACGCCGCCATCGGCGAGCTCGCACGCGCGCAGCGCGCAGGCCTCGGCCTCACGGGTGCACAGATCGAAGCCAACACGCACCTCGCCAAGGTCAAGTCGCACGCGAAGTGGAACGAGCTGATCCTCGCGTTCAACATTGCCGCGGCGCCGTGCACACACGACCCGCGCTTCCGGCAGTTCGACTTCTGGGTCGGTGACTGGGACGTGCGCCCCACAGGCCAGCCGCCGGTCGGGCCCGCATCGCGCAACAACATCACGCTCGAAGAGAGTCGCTGCATCGTCCAGGAACACTGGACCGGACAGGGCGGCGGCACGGGCCAGAGCTTCAACCTCTTCGACCGCAGCATCGGCAAATGGCGGCAGACGTGGGTGGACAACGGCGGTGGCCAGCACGACTACGTGGGCGAACTCAAGGATGGCAACATGGTCCTCGAAGGCACGACCCCCGCACCCAACGGTCAGCTCGGCCGCGTCGCCACGCGACTCACGCTTTTCCACATCGGCGCCGATTCGGTGCGGCAGTTCTCGCAGGTCAGTCCCGACAGCGGGCGCACCTGGCTGGTGGCGTATGACTTCATGTACGTCCGGCGGAAGCCGTAGTTGGTGGCGGTGCTGTTCAATGCCGGAGGTCGCGGCGACGCGGCGTGGGCCGAGGTGATCAACCGCCTCGCGCGCACGTAAGGGGACGACCGGTAGGACGGGGACCGTCCTCAGTCGGGGGTCGGCACCCAGATCTGTTCCACGATGCGCCAGTGGCCGGTCGAATCGGTGGCGAGCAGCACAACATCGGTCGATCGACTCGTCTGCGCGCTGTGTCCCGTCGCGGAGACCGACTCCCAAGACAGCTCGGCCGCGGTGCGCAACATCGCGAGGGTCGGTGAACCCGCGATCCTTTCTTCCCGACGCGTGAACGAGGTGATGCGCGTGTGCGAACCGTCGGTGGGCCACCAGTAGGCACGGATCGCGGCGCGTCCCCGCACGGCGCGAGCGCCCGGCGGATGCAACTGCGCGTCGGGACTGAAGAGCGCGAGCACCGCCGCCGTGTCATCCTGCAGCCATCCCCGGACGAAGGCCGCATCGATGGCACGAATGGCGGCGCTGTCGGACGAGGAGAGTGATCCGGTGTTGGGCGGCGCCGTGCACGCCCACGGTGCGGTGGCGAGCAGCGCACCCAGCAGCATCGCGCGCCCAAGCCGCACCCCATGGCGGATGCCGCCTCGCGTCAGGGGCACGCGGGTGAGACCGTCGCGATCGAGATCGAGAGAAGTCGGCATTCCTGCATCTTCGCGCGCGCCCTCCCGCGCCGCTTCCACGGCATTGCGCGACTCAGACGATCCCCATGGCCGCGCCCTCCGGCTACCGCGGCAGCACCGCGATCTCTCCGCGCGCCGTGATCAACGTCCACTTCCGCTCGCCGAGCGCCGTGCGCCCTTCCACGGTGGTCAGCGGCGAGAACCCGCCGACGACCAGCCCCCAGCCGTCCTCGGTGTAGACGATCGGCACGCGCGCTCCACGCACCGCGCGCGGATCCACTGGTGAGCGCCGCATCGTCAGCGTGTAGCGCTCCGGATCGATCGTTGGCTGCACATCGCCGAGCCAGTCGAGTCCGATGCGCGCGCCCGTCGTGTCCCCCGGCGCCACCATCCGCGCCGGCACGTTCGTGAACGTCAGTCTGCCCGCGCGCACCGTGTCGACCACGGCCACGCGCAACGCGCCCGCATCCTGCTTGAACACGCGCACGCCGCGCCGTCGCGCCGAGGCGGCGTCAAGCAACACGCCGCGCACCGTGGGATCGATGCTCGCGCGCACCGTGTCGCCGCCGATCACGAGCGCCATGCGACCCAGCGTCGCCGCGTCGCCGTGCTCCAACCGCAGCACCGCCGAATCGGCGCCCACCGCACCGCTCGGATGTCGCATCAGGAACTCCGCGCGCGCCTTGTCGCCCGCGCCGACGGCCGAGCCTGGAAACGCCGCGATCGCGCGCCACATCCCCGCACGCTCGTAGGCGGCCAGAAGATCGGGCATGATCAGCGCCTGGTCACCGCCGAAGAAGCGCGCTTCCTCGAGCAACGCCGCGGCCACCTTGCCGACGCCGCGAGCGAGCACATGGCGTCCGAGGTTGAGGCGTGCCCACGGATCGCGCGGCCGGATGCGCACCGCGGCGTAGTACACCGACTCTGCGCTCACGAGCGCGCCGCGCGCAATCAGCTCGCGCACCATCTCGCGATCCGCCTGCGCGCGCCGCTCCTGCGGCGATTGCGCCCCGAGTGCGCTCGCGCACAGGCACGTCACTCCCACCACGAGCGTGTGCCGCATCGCGCGCCGTGTCACGCGCAGTCTTACGCGCGGTGTCACGCACAGTCTTGCGCGCGGTGTCACGGCGTCGGCGCGGTCACGGTGATCGCGGCCAGCAGGTCGCCGCGCGGGTCGGCCCGCACGGCGCGCACCGTGGCGCCGGACGGCAGCGTCTGCGGCGCCAGCCGCGCACTCGATTCGCTCACCTCGGCCACGCGGTGCAGCACCATGCCATCGGTCAACTCGACGTCGAGTGGCAACAGCAGCCGGTAGCCGCGTGCACCCGCCGGCTGTTCGGCCGTCAGCTCCAGCGCGTCGCCCTTCTGGCGCCAGCGCACGTCGACCGTCGCCCAGCCCGGCCGGCGCAACCATTGGTCGAAGAACCAGCGCAGCGGCCGCTGCGAGCTCTCTTCCGCTGCGCGCATGAAGTCGTCGGTGAGCGCATTGCCGTTGCGGTAGCGCAGCTGGTAGGCACGCATCGCGCGCACGAACGCGCTATCGCCGATCTCGCGGCGCAGCATGTGCAGCACGTGTCCACCCTTCTGGTAGCTGTTCGTGTTGAGCAGCTGCATCAATACCGTCTGCGCCGTGTCCACCACCGGACGCTCGCGGCTCACCTTCGAACCCATGACTGCCTTCCGCATGCCGGCGACTTCGTGGCGGAGCGCCGTGTCACCGCCGACGTGCTCGGCGTACATCGCCGCGAGGTAGGTCGCGAACCCTTCCGACAACCAGGCGTGCGCCCACGCGCGCTCCGTCACCGCATCGCCGAACCACTGGTGCGCCGTCTCGTGCGCGATCAGCCCCGGCGGAAAGGGCTGCCCGTTGCCGAAGATCTCCCATGCGTAGAAGATCGCGCCCGCATTCTCCATCCCGCCGAATCGCGTGCGACTCTGCACGTGCGCCAGCCGGTCGTACGGGTACGGCCCCACGAGCGAGCTGAAGAACCGCACGATCTCCCCAGCTTGCGCGAAGCTCCCCGGCATCGCCGCACGCACTGAAGGCGCGAAAATCACCGACTGCGGAACGCAGCCACCGCCCTGGGCAGATCCGCACGCCGTGTCGCCAAGCGACAACTCCTCGAGCTTGCCCACACCGATCACCATCAAGTACGTGGGAATCGGTTGCGCCTGACGGAAGCGCCACGTGGCTATCGCCGGTTGGCCCGTGGTGTCCACGCGCTCGCTCACGCCGTTCGCGATCACGCGATACTCGGGCGGCACGCGCACGGTCCACGTCACCGTCGCCTTGTCGGACGGATGATCCACCACCGGCAGCCAGAGCCGCGCGCGGTTCGGCCAGTTGTCGCCGAACGCGGTCCACCCGTTGGCGTCGTTCCGGATCACGAGACCGTCCTTGGGCGCGCCGGTCCACTCCACCGTCACCCGCACGGTGTCGCCCGCCGGATCGGCCAGCGGCACCACCACCGCGGAGTCGAGGCGCTGGATCTCCACGTTCGCGCCGCGCACCTGCACGGTCGTGACC
>JANYHJ010000013.1 GCA_025359135.1 Gemmatimonadota bacterium
GCGCGATCACGCAGCAGATCTCGCTGGTGCAGCTCTTGCCGATCGTTCCCAAGGGACTCAAGGCGGCCCCGGTGGCCGAGGGCAAGCAGGCGGCGCTCTTGCCGGTCGAGCACCTCTTCGAGCCGTCGCGGCCGAGGGTCCTCGAGCAGCTCTTGCCCAAGCACCTCAGCATGCAGATCTGGCGCGCGCTCCTCGAGAGCGAGGCGTCGTTCCAGGGCGCGCAGATGACGGCGATGGACAGCGCCACCAAGAACGCCTCCGAGATGATCGGGCGGCTGACGCTCCAGTACAACCGCGCCCGCCAGGCGGCGATCACCAAGGAGTTGATGGAGATCGTCTCCGGCGCCGAGGCGCTGAAGTAGCCCTTCTTTTCGATAGCTTTCGGTAACGAACTTTTTGACGAATCCGGTCACGCAGAGGTCGACGATGGCGGTTGCGATCAGCGATTTGAACAAGGTCGGCAAGCTCACGCAGGTGATCGGCCCGGTCGTGGACGTCGAGTTCCCCCCCGGCGCGCTTCCCCCGATCTACACGGCGCTCTTGCTCTCGAACCCCTCGATCTCGGCAGAGGCCGACAACCTCACCGTCGAGGTGGCGCAGCACCTGGGCGAGAACACCGCGCGCTGCATCGCCATGGACGCGACCGAGGGCCTGATCCGCGGCCAGCAGGTCAAGAGCACGGGCGCGCCGATCACGATGCCGGTCGGCAAGGAGGTGCTCGGCCGCATCCTCAACGTCGTCGGCCAGCCCGTCGATGAACGCGGCCCGGTCAAAGCGACGCGCCGGATGCCGATCCACCGGGCGCCGCCGTCGTTCACCGATCAGGACGTGAAGGTGCAGGCCTTCGAGACCGGCATCAAGGTCATCGACCTGCTCGCGCCCTACCTCCGCGGCGGCAAGATCGGCCTCTTCGGCGGCGCCGGCGTCGGCAAGACCGTCGTCATTCAGGAACTCATCAACAACGTCGCCAGAGTGCACGGCGGCAAGTCGGTGTTCTGTGGCGTCGGCGAGCGCACCCGCGAAGGCAATGACCTCTACCTCGAGTTCAAGGAAGCGGGCATCCTGCCCAAGGTGGCGCTCATCTACGGCCAGATGAACGAACCGCCGGGCGCGCGCCTCCGTGTCGGCCTCTCCGGGCTCACCGTCGCCGAGTACTTCCGCGATCAGGAGAACGCCGACGTCCTCGTCTTCATCGACAACATCTTCCGCTTCACGCAGGCGGGGTCGGAAGTCTCCGCGCTCCTCGGCCGCATGCCGAGCGCCGTCGGTTACCAGCCGACCCTGGCCACGGAGATGGGCGAGCTGCAGGAACGCATTACCTCCACGCGCAACGGCTCGATCACGTCGGTGCAGGCCATCTACGTGCCCGCCGACGACATCACGGATCCGGCGCCCGCCACCGCGTTCGCCCACCTCGACGCCACGGTCGTGCTCTCTCGCCCGATCTCCGAGCTGGGCATCTACCCCGCGGTCGATCCGCTCGCTTCCACCAGCCGCATCCTCGATCCGCAGTACGTCGGCGAGCGTCACTACAACGTCGCCCGCAGCGTCCAGCGCACTCTCCAGCGCTACAAGGAACTGCAGGACATCATCGCCATTCTGGGCATGGACGAGCTCTCCGAGGAGGACAAGCTCGTGGTCGGCCGCGCGCGCCGCATCCAGCGCTTCATGTCGCAACCGTTCTCGGTGGCCGAGCAGTTCACCGGCATCACGGGACAGCAGGTCAAGCTCGAGGAAACGATCTCCAGCTTCGAGCGCCTCGTCGCCGGCGAGTTCGACCAGTTCCCCGAGCAGGCCTTCTTCATGTGCGGCGGTGCCGATGACATCAAGGCGAACGCCGAGAAGCTGGCCAAGGCCTGATCCATGTCCCTCACGGTCCAGGTGATTTCACCCGAGCGCGTGCTCTTCGAGGGCACCGCGCCGAGCGTGACAGCCCCGGCGCACGATGGTGAAGTCGGCATTCTGCCGAGCCACGCGCCGCTCATGACGCTCCTTGGTGCGGGCGAACTCCGGCTCGGCAGCGGAGAGCGATTTCAGGTCCGCGGCGGCTTCCTGCAGGTGGCCGACAACACGGTCCGCGTCGTCACGGAGTGGGCTGAACAGACGTAGCATCGCAAACGAGACGTAGTGTCACATGGCGACACAAGCAAAGGGGGCAGCCAACGGCTGCCCCCTTTCTTCGTGCTTGCCCATGTCTCAGCGGAACCTTAGCATAGAATCTTGACGCAGGTCTGACTCACGCGTGACCTGAATTTGATCTGCACGCTTCTGGAACGGATTTCTCCCGTGAAGGAGTAATCCGGGCCGGTCTTTGTGCGTTGGTGAAAGACATCGGAGCGCCCGCGCTATGTGCGCGCAAACGCTCGTTCAGGCACGACTGGCCCTGCACACGGGAGGGAGCGGGAGTCCCCACGCTTTGCCAGACACGCGAAGGGTTCAAATCGTTTGCGGCGAAAGCCGAACACGCAGTTGCGGGGAAGAACGGAAGGTCAGTCGGACGAGACACGCAGTTGTCACCTTCCACCATTTCATCGAGGCAACGAGATGAAGATTCGGATACCGATCTTGAAGTGCATCGCGGCGATTGCCGTGCTCGTGGGCGGGGCTGCCACGGCACAGGCGCAGTCGGCCACGATCACCGGCAAGGTTGTCTCGGAGCAGGGCAACCCGCTCCTGGGCGCGAATGCCACCGTCGCAGAGCTCGGGGTTTCGGTCGGCTCGAACACGGCCGGCATCTATACGACGACGATCCCCGGAGCGCAGGTGAAGAACCAGACGGTCACGCTGCGCATCCGCGCCATCGGCTTCAAGCCGGAAGTCCGGCAGGTCGTAGTGCGTGCCGGATCGCAGACGATCGACTTCACGCTCAAGACCGACGTCAACAAGCTCTCTCAGGTTGTCGTCACGGGCGTGACCGGTGCCACCGAAGCCACCAAGGTGCCGTTCGCCACGGCCACGGTGAACGCCGCCGACATGCCGGTGTCCTCCGTCAACCCGCTCTCGCAGCTCGCGGGCAAGGTGGCGGGCGCCAACATCGTCTCGGCCAACGGCAAGCCGGGCGCCCAGCCCGCCGTGCTGCTCCGCGGCCCGACCGCCATCTCCGCCGCCGGGCGCGGCCAGGATCCGCTCTACATCATCGACGGCGTCATCCTCAACGGCCCACTTCCGTCGATCAATCCGCAGGACATCGAGTCGGTGGAAGTCGTGAAGGGTGCCGCCGCCGCGTCGCTCTATGGCGCGCGCGCCGGCAACGGCGTCATCTCGATCACCACCAAGTCCGGCAAGGGCCTCGGTGGTTCGGATGGCGTGCGCTTCTCGTATCGCGGTGAGTACGGCTCGGGCGACATCGAGCGGGCCATTCCGATCGCGCAGAGCCAAGGCCTCTACCTCGACGAGACCGGCTCGCGCTTCTGTGCCAGCGGCGCCCTCGCCTCCGGCACGTCACTTCCAGGCTCGGTCTTCGACTGCGCCCGGACGCTCAACTATCAGGCCGAAACCTTCCGCATCAACGATAGCGGCGGCGACTTCGCGCTCTCACCGGTCGGCAGCTTCACGCTCGATCCGGGTTCGGCGGTGCTCGGCCAGCGCATCCGCAATCGCTTCCAGGCCAACCAGTGGCCGGGTGCGACGTACGACGCCATCTCGCAGTTCGCGAAGCCGGCGCCGTTCTACCAGAACAACTTCGACATGACGGGCCGGTACGGGCGCACGAGCTTCTTCGCCTCGCTCAACCAGCTCAATCAGGGCGGCGGCATCGTCGGCCTGCAGGGCTATCGCCGTCAGTCGGTCCGTGCCAACATCGACCACGGCGTCGGCAGCGACTGGAACTTCTCGCTCCGCTCGTACTACGCCCGGTCGTTCGAGGACGGCAATGCGTTCGAGGAAGGCGGCAACGGCGTCTTCTTCCGCCTCACGCGCGTGCCGGCCAACAACAACCTGCTGCGCACCGACAGCAAGGGTCGCCTCTTCGTCCGCAACAACCTGCAGGGCGCGGGCGTCCAGAACTTCAACCCGATCCAGTACATCCAGCAGATCCAGCAGTCGCGCTTCATCGACCGCTTCATCACCGGCGGCGCGGTGCGCTACACGCCGAACAGCTGGCTGGACCTCGAGGGCAATCTCTCGTACGACAACCAGAACCGGAACGACCTCTTCTTCTACGACAAGGGATTTCGCACCACGGGTCCCGCCGCGTCGACGAACAACTCGGGTGGCCTGTCGCGCAGCAACCTCGGCACCCAGGCCTACAACGGGAGCCTCAACGCGACGATCCGCAAGGATTTCGGCACGTCGTTCCGCACGCGTATCAACCTGCGCACGCTCTACGAACAGCAGGACGGGCTCGACTACAGCCTGAGCGGCGCCGTGTTGGGCGCCACCTCGGTTACGTCGCCGGGCAACATCGTCGACCAGACGCAAATCACGATCAGTGGCACGGAGAGCTCCGTGCGGCAGGTGTCCTACTTCGCCGGCCTCAACCTCGAATGGAAGGACCGCTACATCCTCGACGCCCTCGTGCGCCGCGACGGGTCGTCGCTCTTCGGCTCGCAGAACCGCTGGGCCAACTTCGGCCGCGCGTCGCTCGCATGGCGCGTCACGCAGGAGCCGTGGTTCAAAGTGCCGGGCGTGAGCGAGTTCAAGTTCCGTGGCTCGTACGGCACCGCGGGTGGCCGCCCGAACTTCTCGGCGCAGTACGAGACGTTCGCGGTCAGCAGCACGGCCATCCAGTTCGGCACGCTCGGCAACGCACAGCTCAAGCCGGAGAACATCGCCGAGACCGAAGTCGGATTCGATGCGGAGTTCTTCAACCGGATCGGTGTGAACTTCACCTACGCCTCGTCCGACGCCGAGAACCAGATCCTGCTCGTTCCGTCACCCGCCATCACGGGGTTCCAGAACCAGTGGCGCAACGCCGGTACGCTGCACAACGAGACGTACGAGCTCTCCGTCAACGTGCCGATCTTCACCGGTCGTGACCTGAGCTGGTCCATGCGCGGCACGTTCGACCGCAACCGGACCACGATTGCCAAGCTCATTCCGCCGCCGTTCAATTTCGGCGCCAGCCTCCAGGCCACCGACCAGGTCTTCCGTGCCGTGGAAGGCCGGGCCTTCGGCGAGTTCTGGGGCCGGGTCTTTCTCACCAGCTGCGCGCAGTTGCCCACCAGCACCACGACGCCGGGTGGCAACATCAACTACCAGGCGGAGTGTCAGGCTGGTCGCCAGTTCTCCAGGAACACCGATGGCTACCTGACCTACACCGGCTTCAACGGCACCAACGGTGCCAGCACGAGTGGGGGCATCACGAACAACCTCTGGCAGACCAACCTGCCGGCGGCGTGGGCGCCTTGGGGCGCGGCCGTGACGTACGGCCACCCGATGGTCCTGCGTGACAACTCGGCGAATGCCGTCTCGTCGCCGATCGGCAACGCCCTCCCGGACTACCGTTGGGCGCTGTCGACGAACATGCAGTACAAGCGCTTCACGGCCTACGCCCTCGTCGACGCCACGATGGGTCGCGGCATCTACAACCAGGGGCGTGGCTGGTCGTACCTCGACTTCAATTCGGCCGATGGTGACCAGCGCGGGCGCAGCGTGTACGACGCCAAGCCGATGTCGTACAATTACCGCGCCGGCCTGCCCGACAACGGCAACGGTCTCGGCGGCTTCTACGACATTCTCGGACCGAACACGAAGATGCTGGAGAACGCGAATTACGCGAAGGTTCGTGAGGTCGCCCTCTCGTTCCGTCTCGGTCGCGTGCAGGGCCTCTTCGGCGACTGGAACCTCTCGCTGATCGGCCGCAACCTGTACACGTTCACGAACTACACCGGGTTCGATCCCGAGGTCGGTATCGCCACGGGCTCGACGGGCAACAACGCGGGGTCGTCGGCCATCAACTCGATCGACGCCTTCACGTTCCCGAATACCCGTTCGCTCACGTTCTCCCTGAGCACCACCTTCTAAGCGTCAGTGCGACGTGCGGAGGCGGCCCCTTTCGGGCCGCTTCCGCGCGGCGCAGACACCTGAGGATCCTTCATGCGAAAGCTTCTTCGAGTCGCGGTCGGGCTCACCATCGCGCTCGGGGCGTGCTCGCCGGACGACCAGATCACGGTCGTCAACGAGAACTCCCCTGACAAGACCCGTGCGCTCGCGCGCCCTGCTGACGTCGAGAACCTCATTGCCGGGTCCTTCGCGTCGTGGTACTCCGCCATCTACGGCGGTAACGACAACGTCAACAACCAGATGTCGTCGATGGCCATGGAGAACGGCTCCGCCCTCGCCAACTTTGCGATGGGTCCGCGCAGCGCGCTGCCGCGCTCGCCCGTTTCCAACGCGCGTTCGAATTCGGTCTCGACCGGCAACCTGCGCGAGTTCAACGGCTTCTCCCGGGCAGCTGCAGCGGCTGCCCTCGGCCTCAGCCGCATCGGGCCGAGCGCGGGTCAGCTGACCATCGGTTCGACCGCGACGGACAATCGCGCCAATGCGTTCGGCTACTTCGTGATGGGGCTCTCGCACGGCTTTCTCGCCCTCACGTACGACACGGCATCGTTCATCACCCCGACCACCGTGGGCGGTAGCAACGCGCCGTCGCTCGTCGCGTCCGACTCGATGTTCAAGGTCGCGATGAACCAGCTGGATTCCTCCATCGCCTACTCCAGCAATGCGGCGACGGCCTCGGCATTCCCGCTTCCGGCCAGCTGGATGCCGGGCAATGCGCTGTCGTCGGCCAACTTCATCCGCGTCATCCGCGCCTACAAGGCGAAGATCCGTGCCTCGATGGCGCGCAACCCCACCGAGCGCGCTGCGGTGGACTGGACCGCCGTGCTGGCCGACGCGACCAACGGCAGCACGACCGATCTCAACATCACGACCAACACCACCACGCTGTTCAATCCGCAGTGGCCCGCGCAGATGAACGTGCTCACCACCTGGCACCAGATGGCACTCACCATTCTGGGCATGGCGGACACCTCGGGTGCGTACCTCACCTGGATCACGAGCAGCCCCATGGGCGGCCGTGGCGGCAACAGCAACCAGCCGTTCGTGGTGGTCACGCCGGACCTTCGCTTCCCGCAGGGCACCACCTTGGCGGCACAGGTCCAGAGTTCATCACCGACCGCCGCTGCCCCGTTCATTTCCTGCAACTATCCGACGATTCCGGCGCTGCCGAGCCCGCTCAATGCGCTGCCGCTCTGCTCCGCCAGCAATCAGGTGCCGTTAGCGGTCACCGGCGTCATCGGCGGTCGCCCCTACTTCCGCGCCCGTCCGTCGGGCGAGAACTCATGGGACGGTTCGTGGTATAACTCCCCGTATGACTTCTTCCGCTATCGCAACTGGTACAACGCGGGCGGCCAGAACCGCACCGGTCCGTATCCGCTGCTCCTCTCGGTCGAGGTCTCGATGCTGGCGGCTGAGGCGAACTACCGCCTCGGCAACTTCGCCGCAGCGAGCACCCTCGTGGACGTGTCGCGCGTGGCCAACGGACTCCCGGCCATCGCGGGTCTCGGCTTGACCAACGTCGGCACGGTTCAAGGCGCCGGCTCGGCAGCGGCCTGCATCCCCAAGGTTCCGACGGGTGCGCAGGGACCGATCGCCTGCGGCGGACTGCTTGAAGCCATCAAGTACGAGAAGCGCATGGAGACCGTGTACACCTCGTTCGGCGCCTGGTATCTCGACATGCGCGGATGGGGTGACCTGCCCGCCGGCACCTCGCTCCAGTGGGCGACGCCGTGGCAGGAACTCGACACGCGATTCAAGAACCTGTATGATCGTCCCACGAGCGAAGTTGCTCCCGGCGCGAGCTACGGGTGGTAATGCAGTCCCAGCACTCGATGCTTCTGCGCTCGTCCGGTTCCGCTTCCTCGCGGAACCGGATGGCGCGTGCGCTCCGGTCCGTGATCGCTGCGGGCTCGGTCACGCTCACGACGGCCTGCTACGACCTGCGTCCCACCATGCAGATCGAGCCGAAGCAGGATCTCGAGTACCGGATCGAACTGACCGACGCGGCCCGCGTGGCCGTCGCCGATCAGCTCGGGCCGGAAGTTCGCGAAGTCACTGGGCACGTCGTCCGCCGGGACGGGGATGACGTGACGATGTCGGTTTCCGAGGTGGTGTACCTCAAGGGCGACAATCACCGGATGACCGGCGAACAAGTTCACTTCAACCGCCAACAGCTCTCCTCGGTCAACGAGCGCACGCTTTCGATGACCAAGAGCCTGCTGCTGGCGGGTGCGATCGCCCTCGCCGTCGGCGTATTCGTGGGCTCCCGAAGCCTTTTCGGCTCGGGCGCCTCGCAAGGCGATGGCAATTGCTCCGGTCCCGGCTGCGGCAGTGCTTCGTCGCTGCATCCGTGATGCTTCCTCCCTCGCGTTCCGGGCGCTACGACCAGCCGTCGGGCTGTCCACGCGCTCCGCTCCTCACTCCTGGAGTCTGAAATGAAGCTCTTCCGTTACGGCGCACTTCTCGCTGCCGGCGCCGCCCTCTCGGCGTGCGAAGGCAGTTCCGGTGGCACGCCGACCGTGCTGCCCCCGCAGGCCTATGTGCGGTACGTGAATGCGGTCAGCGACCTCAACACGATCGACCTCCGCTTCATCGATTTCGTGGAGGGTTCGCCCAACTTCACGGGCGTACAGTTCCGGCAGTTCACTCCGTATCAGGGCGTCACGGCCGGCACGCGCGCGCTGCGTGCCTTCGTGAGTCCGATCCCGTATGTGGCTGGGGCTACGCCAACTCGCCAGACGACCATCGCGCAGACGATCGTGGATGACACCATGTTCACGCTGCAGGCGGGGGTCTACTACACCATCTACCACCTCGGCCAGTCGGGCCTCACCTTCAGCAACCCGGGTGACGTCGGCGGTTCCGCCGGCGCCGCTGGCAACGTGCCGAACGGTGCGGTCGTCGCCGCTGGCTCGACGATGTACCTCACCGTGGACACCATCCCGGCTGTCCTGAACCCGCCGCTGCCCACCATCCTCGCTCGCATCGTCAACCTCGGTCAGCCGACCGGTGCGGCGCAGGCGCTTGGTGCGCTCGATGTCTTTGTGTCGCGCGAGACGGACGCGGTGCTGACCTCGGTGGCCGCGCCCAACGGTGCGACCTTCACCAACGTCACGGCCTTTCCCGCCGCCGGTTCCATCACGGCGTACGCCACACTCTCGGTTCGGCCGACGTCGGCGGCGGTCGTCGCGGGCGCACCCAACTGCGCAACGCAGACCAGCACCTATCGTTTCAGCGCCGATCCGACCGGCGCCGTCGCGGCACCCTCGCTCGTGCAGCTCCAGTCCTGCGTGATCGGCACGTTCGGCACGACGACCGTCAACGGGGTGGGCGGCGCCCAGGTCAGCGGCTCGGTCCTCACGCACGTGATCTTTCCGGCTGGCGTCACGGGTTCGGCGGCGGCCATCAGCGCCGCCTTCGCGAATCCGCTCTTCGTCACGATGGTCGACAAGAACCCGCCGCGCACCGCGCCGTAAGGTTCGGCTCGCTCCGTTCGCTAGACAGGCAGCAACGCATCGCCGCCGGTTCCCACGGGAACCGGCGGCGATGGTCGTTTCAGGGGTGCGGGCGCGACAATAGCGGCGTCAGAAGCGCCCAGCTTTTCTCCGTCGCGCCGCGGCCGCTCTCCACCACCTGACGTGCGGCTGCCCCTGCCGCATCGCATGCATCCGCATCGCCGAGCCACTCGCGGAGCTGGCCTTCAAGTGCGGCGGGCCCGGCGGCGACGGCACCACCCGTCGCGATGAGTCGCATCGCGTCGCGACTCCGTGTGTGCTGCGGTCCGACGATCACGGGCACGCCGAACGACGCGGGCTCCACTACCGAGTGCAGCCCCGCATCGTGGAATCCGCCGCCCACGTACGCCACACGTGCGAGCGCGTAGAGGTCCCCGAGCACGCCCACACGATCCACCAGCACGACGTCCGCGCGCGACGCTCGCGGGGCGCCGAGGTGCTCGAGCACGAGGCCTGCGCCCTGTGCCCACGCGATGATCGGCGCGCAGTGCGCCTCGCTCGGTTCGTGCGGAGCAATCAGCAGCCGCGCGCCCGTACCCGCGCGCGCGAATCGTCCCCAGGCACGGAGCAGCGGCGCCTCGTCGGCGGGCCACGTGGATCCCGCCACGAGCCACGGTCGCTCGGCACTGTCCGCACCAAGCGGCGCGAGCAAAGCGCTCGCGCGATCGGCGTCGGCGGCCCGTGCCAGCACCTGGTCGTAGCGCGTGTCGCCGGTGATGGTGATACGATCAGCGCGCACGCCGAGGGCGACGAGACGTTCCGCGTCCAATGCCTCCACGGCACCGACCGCGTCGAGCGCACCGTACGCATCCGCCAGCACCACGCGCGACCAGAGGCCCCGACTCGATCCATCGCTGAGGGCGGCGCTCACGAGCGCGAGCGGTACCGAGCGCCGAGCCGCGACCTCGGTGAGCACGGGCCAGACGTCGGCGCGCGAATACACGAGTGCCGACGGCTTGAGCGCATCGAGCATTGCGCCGGCGTTGTCGGTCGTGTCGAATGGCAGTGCGCCGGCCACGTCCACGGCGAGTGACGCGCCGAACGTCCGCGCGCTCGGACTGAACCACGAGTACGCGAGCTGGAGCGCGGGCGCGACCCGGCGGGCATGCTCGAGGATCGGGCGGGCCATCAGTCCCTCTCCCACCGACGGTGCGTGCATCCAGAGCAAGCCGCGTCCATCGACTCTCCGAGCGTGCGCCCACGCCGTGAAGTGCTGCAGCGCATCGCGCCGCTCGGCGAAGGTTCGCGCAAGCTTGCCGTCGGCATTGCTCGACACGAAGCTCGTCGCGGCTTGAGCGGCGGCAGCGATGACCCGGTACGGCAGGGCCGCGAGCGGATGCATGCGATGTCTGCCCGGGCGCGGCCTTGGGCCGTCGTCCTACTTGCCGCCCGACTTCTTCGCGAGCATCAGATCCACGATCTTCGTGAACTCGGCCGCCGGCATCAGCCCCGCCACCGCCGTGTCGCCGATGAAAAAGCTCGGCGTGCTGTTCACCCCCGCTCGCAGTCCGCGATCGGTATCTGCGCCGATCAGCACGCGTGCCTTCTTCTGCGCGACGCACGCGCGCTGCACCGTCATGTCGAGACCCGCCTTGACGCCGGCCGCCTCGAAGGTCGCGGTGGGATCGGGCTGCGGCGCCCACTGCTCCTGCGTGGCGAAGAGGGCATCGTGGAACGCCCAGAACTTCCGCTGCGAGGCGGCGCACATGGCCGCGTCGGCCGCGGCCGGGGCATTCTTGTGCATCGGCAGCGGGTAGTTCATGAAGGCGACGCGCACCTTGCCCGTGTTCACGTAGTTCTTGCGCAGCACGTCATCGACCTGGTCGTGCCAGGCCTTGCAATACGGGCACTGGAAGTCCGAGAAGATGATCACCCAGACCTTCGCCTTGTCGCTGCCAAGGATGCGGCCACTGTCCGCTCGCGCGAGCAGGGCCGTGTCGTAGACAACCGACTTGGCCGCGGGCGCGGCAACGCTGGCCTGCGCTCCAAGAGCACACGGAACGACAAGCAGGGCAAGGGCGAGGAGACGGCGCACCGGGGCGGGGGTCAGGGAAATCGGCAGACCGGACGCCAAGCGCGCCCGACCACTCGAAAATACACCGTCGTGGCGGAGGAGATGCGGCGAATCTTCGCTCGTTCGCGCCGCGTAGTATTGGGGAGCGCTGGCGCCAGCCCATCGGCCGCCGGCGACCGATCTCGAACAGGAGCGATGTCTGATCGCGTGGATGATGGCCGTGGTCCCGCCGCCCGTGCTCAAGGGGATGGTGGTGTGGGCGGCCCTGCAGGTGCAGCTCCCGGCGCCGAGCGGCATGGTGAACGACTTGGCCGGGGTGCTGCCAGCTGCGACGGCGCAACGCCTCGAACGCCTCGTCACGTCCGTCCGGACGCGCTCGGGTGGGGAGATCGCGGTCGTCACGTTGCGCGACCTCGGTGGTCGCGAGGCGGGTGACGTGGCCCTGCAGATCGGCCGCGAGTGGAAGGTCGGCGCCAACGCGAAGATCGGCGACAAGGCGCGCAATGCTGGCGTCGTCCTGCTCGTGGTGCCGAAGGAGACGAGCGCCGACCACAAGGGCCACATCTTCATCGCCACCGGGCAGGGCGTCGAGGGCTTCATTCCCGATGCCGTGGCCGGTGACATTCGCCGGGAAGCGCTGCCTGCGCTGCGGGCCGCCGACTACGGCACCGCGATCACGATCATGACGCAACGCATCGCAGAGAAGTACGCGGCCGAATTCGGTTTCGCGCTCGACTCCGGCGACGTCCAACACATGGCGGCCGCGCGACCTCCACCACGCCAGAACACCGGTCGCATCCCGCCCGTGCTCTTCATCGTCGTGATCGTGACCATCTTCATCATCCTCTCCGCCATCAGTCGACGGCGTGGTGGCGGCGGCGGCGGGGTGGGAGGGATCTTCTATGGAGGTGGTTGGTCGTCGGGTGGTGGCGGCGGTTGGTCGTCGGGCGGTGGCGACAGCGGTGGAGGGTTCGGCGGGTTTGGTGGTGGCGGTGGCTTCAGCGGAGGAGGGTCCGGTGGCGATTGGTAACGCGCAGCAGGGAACAGGCATGACGCCGGAGGCTCTCGTGCCGCGCCTCGTGTCGGCGCTCGGGTCCGCCCTCGACGGCGTGGTGCTGTTCGGCTCGGCCGCGGGTCACGAGCATCACGGCGCGCATTCCGACGTGAACGTGCTCGTGCTGCTCTCTCGGCTCGGCGCAACCGAGCTCTCGCCGGCATTCGCCGCGGTCACGCGCGACTGGACCACCGCGGGCCACTCCGCTCCGATGGTCATGACGACCGACGAATTCCGCCGCAGCACGGACATCTTCGCGATCGAGATCGGTGATATCCTGGCGCGTCATCGCGTGCTACACGGCCGCGTGCCGTTCGACGGGATGACGATCGATCGTGCCGACCTCCGGCTCCAACTCGAGCAGGAAGCGATGGGCAAGCTGCTCAAGCTCCGCGGTGCGATCCTGGGAGCGGGAAGTGACGTGGAGCGGCAGCGCGTGTTGCTCGCCAAGAGCTTCAGCACCTTCATGGTGTTATTCCGCGCGCTCGAGCGGCTTTGCGGCGCCGAGCCACCGGCTGGCTACGATGCGCTCGTCGCGGCGGTCGCGACGCGCGTGGGGTTTGATCCGGCTCCCTGGCAGGCGGTGGCGGCCTACCGACGCGGTGCGGCGGTGCTCGACGTATCGGCGTCACTGCTCGGTGGGTACCTGGCTGGCGCCGAGAAACTTGCGGCGTACGTGGACGTATATCCTGTGGAGGCATAACGCCGCGTTGGCAACGTTCCGGCCTCCCTTCTTCCAACGAGTGATGACAACGATGCGACGCATCTGGCTGGCCGCGCTGGTGGCGCCCCTGGCGCTGACTGGGTGTGGCTACAATTCGATTCAGCGGTACGACGAACAGGCGCAGGCCGCGAAGCAGCAGATCGAGGTGCAGCTACAGCGCCGGGCGGACCTGATTCCGAACCTCGTGCAGACGGTGAAGGGCTACGCCGCCCAGGAGGAGGCGATCTTCGTCAAGGTCGCCGAGGCGCGTGCGGGGCTGGTAGGCGCGATCAAGGGCGGGGATGCGGCGCAGATGGCCGATGCGAACCAGAACCTCACGTCCTCGCTCGGGCGCTTGATCGCGATTTCCGAGGCGTATCCGCAGCTCAAGAGCGACCAGTCGTTCCTTCGCCTGCAGGATGAGCTGGCCGGGACGGAGAACCGCATTGCGGTCTCGCGGACGGACTACAACGCAACGGTCCAGACGTACAACACGTATATCCGGAGCTTCCCGCAGGTGCTGACGGCGAAGATGACGGGCGCGAAGGAGCGCACGTACTTCGAGGTCACGAACGCGGCGGCGAAGGACGTACCGACCGTGGACTTCGGCAAGGGCGCAGGCGCGAAGAAGCCGTAGCACCTTCCGAAGTGGCAATTCGGGTTGTATTCGGTCGCATTAAGGGACGTTAATTAAGCCAACTACTGGGGAATTCAGGGGTTGGGCCGATGCTTCCGATATTGACAGTCCCGTGACTGAGACGTACCGTCTCACTCATGGAACTTCACCGCCTCGGCACAGTCGTGGGCGGCGGCGTCGACTTCGCATGCGAAGAGGC
>JANYHJ010000032.1 GCA_025359135.1 Gemmatimonadota bacterium
GGCGAAGGTGGCGGCGGGGGCGGGGTCGGTGTAGTCGTCGGCGGGGACGTAGATGGCCTGCACCGAGGTGATCGAGCCGTCGCGCGTGGAGGTGATGCGCTCCTGGAGCTCGCCCATCTCGGTCGCGAGCGTCGGCTGGTAGCCCACCGCGCTCGGCATGCGACCGAGCAGCGCCGAGACTTCCGATCCGGCCTGCGTGAAGCGGAAGATGTTGTCGATGAAGACGAGCACATCGGCGTGGTCGACGTCGCGGAAGTACTCGGCCACCGTCAGCCCCGAGAGGCCGACGCGGAGGCGCGCGCCCGGCGGCTCGTTCATCTGCCCGTAGATGAGCGCCACGTTGGGCAGGATTCCCGCTTCCTTGAACTCGAGGTAGAGGTCGTTCCCTTCGCGGGTGCGCTCCCCCACGCCACAGAACACCGACTTGCCGCCGTGCACCTTGGCGACGTTGTTGATCAGCTCCTGGATGACGACCGTCTTGCCGACGCCGGCCCCGCCGAAGAGCCCGATCTTGCCACCCTTCACGAACGGGGCGATAAGGTCGACGACCTTGATGCCGGTTTCGAAGACTTCCGTCTTCGGCTCGAGGGCGGTGAAGTCAGGACGCTTGCGGTGAATGGGCCAGCGCAACGCCGACTTCGGAATCTCGGCCCCTTGATCGACCGGCTCACCGAGGACGTTGAGGATGCGGCCGAGCGCCGCGTCGCCGACCGGCACGGTGATGGGCGACCCGGTGTCGATGACGCTCATGTTGCGCTCGACGCCGTCGGACGTGGACATGGCCACGGCGCGCACCTGGTTGCGGCCGATGTGCTGTTGCACCTCGGCGGTCACCACGCGCCCGCTGGCGATCTTCACCGTGATGGCGTTGAAGAGTTCCGGGAGATGGTCGTTCTCGAACTCGACATCGAGGACGGGGCCGATGACCTGGACGACCCGGCCGATGGCGAGGGGCTGCGTTGCGGTAGCCATGGGAAGCAACTGGTGCGTGAGGGAAGGCGAACGACGGGGGACGAGACTGGGGCGTCGGCTCAGCCGCTGAGCGCGGCGGCGCCGCCCACGATCTCGGCGATTTCCTGCGTGATCTGCGCCTGGCGGGCGCGGTTGTACGTGCGACGAAGCGTGGTGAGCATGTCCGACGCATTGTCGGTGGCGTTCTTCATGGCCGCGCGCTGGGCAGCCTGGAAGCCCGCCGCAGTCTCGATGAGCGCACGATAGATGGCATTGCGCACGGCGAGGGGCAGGAGCTCCGAGAGGATCTGCTCGGGACTGGGCGACAGGATGAAGTCCCGCACAGCGCCCTTCTTGTCGGGAGCGGCCACGGGGAGCACGCGCTCATGGGTGGCCGGCGTGCTGACCACCGAGTTGAACTTGGCGTAGACGACGTAGACGGCGTCGAGCTGGCCCGAGGCAAAGCGCGCCATGACGTCGTCAACAATCGAGGCCGCGTCGGCGGCTGTGGGCTTGTCGCCCAGGTCGGTACGCTGCGTGGCCATGGGGCGATTCAGGTACTTGAAGTACCCGATGCCCTTGCGACCGATGGCGTGGAGTTCGACCGCGCTGCCCGCGCCCTCGAGTTCCTTGATGAGGGTGCGCGCATCCTTGATGATGTTCGAGTTGAAGGCGCCGCAGAGGCCGCGGTTCGACGTGAGCAGGATGACGGCGGCGGTCCTGACCTGCTTCGGTTGGCGCAGCAGGGGGAAGCGCTCGGCGAGCTCGGGGGCGTAGAGTGCCCCCATGACATCGGCGAGCGCGTTGGCATAGGGGCGCGCCGCGACGGCGCGATCCTGCGCGCGCTTGAGCTTCGACGTCGCCACCATTTCCAGTGTGCGCGTGATCTTCTTCGTGTTCTCGACGGACTTGATCCGTCCCTTGAGCTCGCGGCCCTTGGCCATCCCGGTGTCCTGAGGTGGAAGGCGGTTACTTCGGCGCGACGGCCTTCCAGGCCGCGATGGCGGCCTTGAGCTCCGCCTCGAGGTCCTTGGAAATCGCCTTCTGGGTGCGGATCGCTTCGCCGATCCCGGGGTGACGCGTGTCCATGAACTCGTGGAACCCCTTCTCCCACGCCCGGATCTTGCTGGTGGCGACGTCATCGACGAAGCCGTTGGCCACCGCGTAGATGATCATGACCTGCTTTTCGACGGCCATCGGCTCGTACTGTCCCTGCTTGAGCATTTCCACCGTGCGGGCGCCACGGTCGAGCTGGCGCTTGGTGGTGGCGTCGAGGTCGGACGCGAACGAGGCAAAGGCTTCGAGCTCGCGATACTGGGCGAGGTCGAGGCGCAGGCGCCCCGCGACTCCCTTCATGGCCTTGATCTGCGCCGAGCCGCCGACGCGCGACACGGAGATGCCGACGTTCACGGCCGGACGGACACCGGCGTAGAAGAGGTCGGACTCGAGGAAGATCTGGCCGTCGGTGATGGAGATGACGTTGGTCGGGATGTAGGCGGAGACGTCGCCGGCCTGCGTCTCGATGATCGGAAGCGCGGTGAGCGAGCCACCCGGCTTGAGGATGTTGACGCCATCCACCACGTCGGCATCGTCGCGCAACTTGGCGGCGCGCTCGAGCAGGCGTGAATGGAGGTAGAAGACGTCGCCCGGGTAGGCTTCGCGACCGGGTGGGCGGCGGAGCACGAGCGAGAGCTGGCGGTAGGCGGCAGCCTGCTTCGAGAGGTCGTCGTAGACGCAGAGGGTCGGCTTGCCCTCGTTGTACATGAAGTACTCGGCCATGGCGCAGCCGGTGTACGGGGCGATGTACTGCATGGGAGCCGGGTCGGACGCCGTCGCTGCGACGATGATGGTGTACTCCATCGCGCCTGCGTTCTTCAGTCGCTCGACGACGGTGGCAACGGTGGACGCCTTCTGGCCGATGGCGACGTAGACACAGATGACGCCGGTGCCCTTCTGGTTGATGATCGTGTCGATCGCGATGGCGGTCTTGCCCGTGCCGCGGTCGCCGATGATCAGTTCACGCTGGCCGCGACCGATCGGGATCATCGCGTCGATGGACTTGATGCCGGTCTGGAGGGGCTCCTTGACCGGCTGGCGCACAATGATGCCCGGGGCTTCGCTCTCGACCTTGCGGGTGGTCGTGGCCTTGATGTCACCCATGCCGTCGATGGGGCGACCGAGGGCGTCGACGACGCGACCGACCAGTTCGGGACCGACCGGCACCTCGAGAACGCGGCCGGTGCGGCGGACCTCGTCACCCTCCTTGAGCTGGAGGAAGTCGCCGAGGATGACGGCGCCGATGTTGTCCTCTTCAAGGTTGAGGGCGAGGGCCGTGATGTTCTCGCCGCTCTGGCTGGCGCGGACGTCGAGCATCTCGCCGGCCATGGCCTTGCTGAGGCCGTAGATGCGGGCGATGCCGTCCTTGACCTCCAGCACGGTGCCAACCTCATCAACATCGAGCGTGCCCAGGTCGGCCGCTTCGATCTCGCGGAGGAGGATGTCCTTGATTTCGCCGGGGCGGAGGATCGAATCGGTAGCCATGGGGCTTCAGGAGCTCGAAGTCGGGCGGGAGGAGGCACTCTGCGAACAGCCGCGAAGCTTAGCCTCTTCGTAGCCCCCCCTCAAGGCGCGGTCAGGTCACATGGCGCGCCGAGCCCAGCCGGGGAGGGGTTTGGTGATGAAGGCATGAGGAGGCCAAGCAGGTCCTTCGCTGCGCTCAGGACGACAACGCGGCGCCCGGCACTAGGATCGGCTGCGTGTGCGTCCGTGGACGAACCGTTCGATCAGGTCCACGGTGCGGAGGCGGGCCAGGGAGGCCGGACGGACACCGACGATGCGTTGCGCCGTGGTGGAGAGGTGCGAGCTGCTCGCGAAGGCGAGCACGCGGGCGACGTCGCCGACATCAAAGCCCGGGTTCTTCGAGAGCTCGGCAGCGGCGACGAGACGCACGAGATCCATGATACGCTTGAGGTTTGGCGCGCCACCGGCCGCGAAGGTGCGCGAGAGGTGCTCGCGGGTGACACCGAGCAATGCGGCGAGGAGCTCGGTTCGCACCGGCAGCCCGGCGTGCGAGACGATGTGGCGCCAGGCCTCGCGCTGGAGCGGCAGCTGCAGGCCGAGTGCCTCGGGGGGCTCGGCGAGCGCGGCGAGGAAGCGTGCGCCGAAGCCCAGCGGATCGAGCATGGGCTCGACGGCGGCATCATCGATGCCCTCGACGAGCACCTCGGCGAAGTCGAGGCCCAGGCAGCGCTCGACGATCGGCGCGTCGCTGGCGCGGCCGGGCGTGAGGGCGACAAAGGCGATGGACGGAAACTCGCGCGCGAGCTCGGCCAGCGGCCACGGATCGTCGGCGGCCGCGTCGATGAGCGCGAGGTCAACGAGGGCGCTGCGCGCGGCGCTCGCGAACTCGGCCGCGTCGTGCACGACCGTGACGCGAAAACGACGACGCGGCAGCGCGTTGCGCACGAGCGCACGTGCACGATCGCGCTGGGCCCACGCGAGGACCACGGCGGGCGGCCGGGGCATTTGTGGGCGTCCCGTCACGAATCAGCTCGCCGAATTCGCTGGCAGCACGAGGGCCGCCGCACGGCGCAGCACCTCGCGGGCGTTCTCGTAGGCGATCAGTTGCTCGGCCTCGTCGAACGTGGCCCAGCGACAGGCGGTGATCCCTTCCTCCCGCTGCGGGCAGGTGGAGAGGTCGACGGTTTCCATGAGGAAGAAGTGGCAGGTCTTGTGCACCAGCTTGCCGCGGAAGCGGAAGTGCCAGTCGATCGTGGCGATCTCGCCGCGCAAGGTGACGCAGCCGAGGCCGGTTTCCTCGCCGACTTCGCGGAGTGCGGCGTCACCCGCGCATTCGCCGTCCTCGAGGTGCCCCTTGGGAAAGCCCCAGTTGCGATAGGAGTCGCGAATGAGGAGCACGCGCGGAGCATCGGCGTCGATGCGCACCACGACGCCGCCAGCCGACACTTCCTCGCGCGCAGTCCTGGGCGTCATGCGGCGTGCGACTCCTCACCGGCGAGGTGTGCCCGGCCCTCGATGAACTGTCGCACGACGGGATCCTGCGATGCCTTGATTTCGGACACGGTGCCGACCTGGCGCACCTTGCCCTCGTAGAGCATGGCGATGCGCGAGCCCACCGTGTAGGCAGACCGCATGTCGTGCGTGATGACGATGCCGGTGACGCCGAGTTTTTCGCGCATGCGGATCATCAACTCGTCGATGACGGCGCTGGTGACGGGATCGAGGCCGGTGGTGGGCTCGTCGTAGAGCAGGTACTTGGGGCGCAGGGCGACGGCACGCGCGATGCCGACCCGCTTGCGCATGCCGCCCGAGAGTTCGGCGGGCAGCTGGTGCGCCGCGTTGGGGAGGTCGACGAGGGTGAGGACTTCGTGGACGCGTTCCTCGATCTCGGGCTCGGCGAGCTTGCCCTGCTTGCGGAGCCCCATGGCCACGTTTTCGCCGATGGTGAGTGAGTCGAAGAGCGCGGCGAACTGGAAGACGTAGCCGATGCGCTCGCGGAGGGAGTAGAGGTCCTTTCGCTTGAGGCGGGTGACGTCCTTGTCGTCGACGAGGACGGCCCCCGCGTCGGGTTCGAGGAGGCCGACGATGTGCTTGATGGCGACGCTCTTGCCCGTGCCGGAGTAGCCGATGATGACCATCGTCTCCCCCTCGCGGACTTCGAGGGTGAAGCCGCTCAGGACCACCTTGGCGCCGAAGGCCTTGTAGATGTCGTCGAGGAGGATCATCGCCTGAAGAAGATACGATGTGGCATGGGACCCTGTCAGGAGGCGCGGCGCGCACGGCGCGAGCCCGCGCGGCCGGTGTGCGACAACGAAGAAGGGACGCCGGCCGAAGCCGACGTCCCCTCACACATACCTATCCCTCGATCGGCGGCGCGGACTCAGGCCGCGAACGAACCCAGGGCGCGTCCGACGTCACCTTCGCGGAGG
>JANYHJ010000074.1 GCA_025359135.1 Gemmatimonadota bacterium
TCGCGATCAAGCTGCACCGTGAGCGAGGGCGTGAGGTCGTGCGTGACGATGATCGCGCCGGCGCCCTTGGGCAGGTCCACGGGGTCGTGGTCCGGCAGTTCCATGAGCACCGTGAGCACGCGGATGTGCACGTCGGTGAGATCGCCGACGCGCTCGCGCACCATGGCCTGTGCGTGGCGCGCAAAGTGCTGGCGCCACTCGAGCATCACGAGGTCGAACGCCTTCTCCGCCGTGAGGTTCTGGCGGATCAGCGTGTCGACCGCCTTGAGCAGCTCGGCGTCCTCGAGCATCGAGCGCTGCACGTCGAAGATCGCGGCCTCCTCGACGCCCGCCGATGCGGCCACCCGGTCGCGCACCTGCGCGAGGCGCTCGCGCGACTTGACGACCGCTGCGCGGAAGCGCTCGATCTCGGCTGGAATGCCGTCGTCGGTGACGATCGCGTTGCGGACCTCCGGCACCTCCCAGCGCAGGAGGTGCACGGGACCGACAACGATGCCCGGCGAGGCCGGGCTTCCGACCAGGGTGCGCTCCACTCAGGCGCTCTCGCCGAACTTCGACGCGATCAGGCCCGCCAGCGCCTCGAGTGCAGCATCGGCGTCCGGTCCCTCGGCCACGAGGCGGACCGTGGACCCGCACTCGGCCGCCAGCATCATCACGCCCATGATGCTCTTGCCATTCACCTCGACGTCATCGCGCGCGATGGTCACGTCGGCGGTGAACCGCGCGGCCGTCTTCACGATCTCCGCTGCTGGGCGAGCGTGCAGGCCGTTCCGGTTGACGATCTGGACGGAGCGTTCGGGCATCAGCGGACGAGGGAATAGAGGGCGACAGCCGTGAGCACAACAAGCGCCAGACGCCATCCTTCGAGCCGGCCATGCAGCCTGGCCAGGAGGATGCCACCGAGCCCCACGGCCGCCAGAACCGTCCAGAGCAAGGTGCGCCCCGGACCCATGAGACGGAAGAGCGCGTTCGGCAGCACAAGTCCGCCCAACAACGCGCCCGCACGCGCCAGCCATTCCGGGCCTTCGCGCAGGACCGGCGCACCAAGCTGGTGCGACACCTTGAGGCCGCCGGCGAGTCCGATCCGCAGCCCCCACGCACGCAGGGCGAGATGGCCCGCGTTGTATGTGCCGAGGAAGAGCAGGAGCACGACCCACCACGGCGCTTCCAGTGCAAAGGCCGCAAGCGCGAGGATCGAGCAGAATGGCAACCACGCCGCCCACACCAGACGGTCGCCCAAACTGCCAAGCGGACCACAGAGCGCCGTGCGAAACCGCTCGATCCGCGCCGGTGGCTCACCGGCAAGCTCGGCGGTGGCAAGCGCGCCGACCGCGACGCCCGCGAGATAGGGATGGCAGTTGAAGTACTGCGCGTGCCGAGCCAGCGCCGTGCGATACGCCGGTCCGTCGTAGCCGCCGGGCAGGAAACGCAGTGCGGGCTCGATGCAGAATCCGATGCCCGTGCCGGAGAGCAGTTCATAGTTCCACGAGCCTTGCACCGCGTGCAGGCGAAACAGGATCTGCAGTCGCGTGCGGAGCGGCAGCACCGCTGAACCCGGCGTGGCGCCGCGCGACGCCGTGGGAGCGGCGGGAGCACTCATCGCAACACCAACAGCAGCAATCCGGCCGCGAGTCCACCGGCGAACAGCCACTTGGCCGTGTGCGAGGGGTGGAAGAGGTTCCAGCATGCGGCCACAGCCACCGAGGCGAGCATCGTCACGGCTGCCGCGCGCGAGACATCAGGCGCCAAGGTCCAGCTCCCCAGCGTGGCCTGCATGATGGGCACGAAGAGCAGCAGCGCCGCAGCCGTGATCGCGCCGCCACGCAAGAGATCGAGCGCGATGCCGCCGAGCATGAGCTGGCGCACGGCCGGCCACGATCCGGCATCCACTCGTTCGCGTGCGGCGCGCGCCCGGCGCGCGTTGACGCGGCGCAACGCCACCATCGATCCGCCACCGATCCACGCGGTGGCCAGTGAACCAAGCACCGCCAGCGTCATCGCGCCGGCCCGGCCCGTTGGCTGGTTCGCGAAGAGTGCACCACCCACGACGGCCGCCGAGCCCCACTCGGGATACCGCGACGCGCCGAACGGCAGCGTATCGAGCGCGATCAGCTCGAGCGCCGCGCCAACCATGAGACCGCTCGCGGGCGCTCCCATGACCAGTCCGGCCAGCGTGGCCGCAGCAATCGGGCGCGAGACCATCGCCTGCGGGAAGCTCACGACGTCGAGCCCGAGCAGCGCGCCGAGGAGGACGAGCGGCAGCAACGTCTCGAGGCTCACGAGAGGTCCGTCCCCGCGAGCAACTGGTCGAGTGCAATGGGGCGCGAGGCGGGCACGTCCTGCGCGGTGACGACGACACCGGTGCTCGCCATCTCGCGCAGCACCTGCTCTTCGTCCGCCGAGAGAAAGACGTAGCGCAGGCGCTGACGGCGTCCAGGCGCGTGGTGCACGCCGCCCAGGTTCACGGCGCGCACGACTGGGGTGGCGGCGCAGAGTCGGCGCATCGTGTCGATGTCGCCCGTCAGCACGAGGCTCTTCCGTCGTTCGCCGTGCCATGCGGGGATCGACTGGGCGGCCGTGGCGACATCCACGAAGTGCACGACCATGCCCGGCGGCACGCCCATGCGGTAAAGGTCCTGCTCCCAGTCGGAACCGGCCACTCCATCATCGACGAGCACGAGGAAGCTGATCTCGAGCGGTTGCGCCCAGCCCACGACGACTTGGCCGTGGATCAGGCGATCATCGACGCGGTAGACCTCAACCGGCATGCTTCGGCGTCCCGATCGTGCCCAGCGCCTCGTGTCCGCGCGCGACGGCGCGTTCGGCGGCTTCGCGGGGCGGCACGCCATCGGCCATCGAGAAGTCGAGAAGCGTCGCGAGGTTCACCCCCGTCACCACGAGCAGTTGCGGGCGCAGGCGCTGCACCTTGCGCGCGGCAATGGCGCAGCTGCCCATGGGCAGGTCGGTGAACACGACGTCGAGGTTTGCGCCTTCGACGGTTTCACGGATCGCGCGCTCGATGTCGGCGGGCGCGAGTCCGCGATTCGAGAAGGCGATGAAGTGCGCGCCGCGCCCCGTGATCGCCTCGACGCCGGAGACGAGTCCCGCCGCGAGTTCGCCGTGCGCGGCGACCATCGCGCGAGGCGCGGCGCCGCTACTCATCGTCCTGCTGCAGGTACATGCGCACGTCCGCCTGCTGCTGCAGGCGGCCCATGAGGCGCCGGTTGAACTGCTCGGCCGCGTCCACGCCGGCATAGCGCAGGAGGTGGTTCATGGCGATGACTTCGGCGATGACGGTGATGTTCTTGCCCGGGTTGAGCGGCACGCTGATGCGCGGCAGCGGCACCTCGAGAATCTCGGTGGTGGCGATGTCGAGCCCCGTGCGTTCGACGGGCATGCCCTCCTTCCACTCGACCAGCTCGACCACGACTTCGATGCGCTTCTGCTGGCGCACGGCGCGGATGCCGAAGATCCCCTGCACGTCGATGAGGCCGACGCCGCGGATTTCCATGTAGTGGCGCTGCAGCTCGTGGCCGCGCCCGATGACGATGTCGGCGCCGCGCCGCGTTGCGATCACCATGTCGTCGGCCACGAGTCGGTGGCCACGTTCGACCAGGTCGAGCACGCACTCTGACTTGCCGATGCCGCTCTTGCCCGTGAAGAAGAGCCCGACGCCGAAGACATCGGACAACGAGCCATGCAGCGTGATCGTGGGCGCGAATTCGTTCTCGAGGAACGGATTGAGCCGCCGGTAGAACTCCGCCGTCTTGAGCTTCGAGCGCACGAGCGGCACGCCACCGATCGCAGCCGCCGCGACCAACCCCGCCGGCGGTTCGAGCCCCTTGGTGATGAACACCATCGGGATCGCGTACGAGAAGAAGGTGGCGAGGTTGCGTTCGCGCTCCGCATCGGACAGGGTGGCGAGATAGGTGATCTCGGTCTCGCCCATGACCTGCACGCGCTGGTGGATGAAGCGACCCGTGAACCCCGCGAGCGCGAGCCCCGGCGATGCCGACTCGTGCGTCGTGATCTCGCGCGCGAGGCCGCCGTGCTCCGCAAGGACCTCGAGCTGCAACGACTCGGCGAGGCGCTCGACCAGGGTTCCGACGGTGAGACGCGGCGTCATGCGATGGACTCCAGGTGACGCTCGGTTTCGAGCGCGGCGCGCTCCCAGGTGAACCCTTCGGCGAACGCACGCGCGGCCGTGCCCATCGTCGTCACGAGCGCCGGGTCGGCCGCGAAACGCGCGAAGGCCGCCGCCATCGCGGCAACGTGGCCGTGCGGTGTGAGCACCCCCGTGACGCCGTCCTGCACGGACTCACGGATACCCGGCGAGTTGGACGCGACCACCGGCGTCCCGCAGGCGGCGGCTTCGAGGTTGGTGATTCCCCACCCTTCCTTGGGGCTCGCGAGGGCGACAACCCAGGCGCGACGCAGGAGGGCGCGCTTCTCGGCGGCACTCACGAATCCAAGAAACGTCACGCGCCCCGCGAGGTCAAGCGAGCGCACCAGCGCTTCGAGCGCCGGCCGATGGTCGCCCTCGCCGGCGATCTCGAGCCGCGCACGCGGATCCTGCAGCTGCGCGAACGCCTTGATGACGAGGTCCACGCGCTTGTACGCCTTGAGGCGCCCGATGTAGGCGAAGAGCGGCGTCGCGGCCCGGCTCGCCACGTCGGGCGTCAATCCGAGGGCATCGATGCCCGGCAGGATCACCGACACCTTCCCCCGCGCGATGCCGCGCGACACCAGGTCATCAGCCGTGCTCTGGCTGATCGCCTGGAACGGACAATCACGGTACGCCCACCGGAGCGGCCGCTCGGAGAGCCAGACGGCGGCCGCCAGCGGCGCCGCGAGCTCCTGGAAGGCCGTCAACCCGAAGAGGTGCGGCACGAGCCCCACCGTACGCCGCGCGCCCCACCACGGCGTGAAGATCGGCATCTTGTTGATGTCCTCGACGAGGACGTCGGGTTGCGTTGCCGCGAGCGTGCGCTGCCACGTGGCCCGCGCCACCAACGGCCACGTCTGCCGCGTGCCGGCGCGCACCACTTTGAGGCCGTCGAGCTCGACGCGCGGCGGACAGCCGGCCCAGCCGCCGCAGAAGAGCGTCACGTCGTGGCCGCGTCGCGCCAGGCGACCGAAGATCTCGTGCAGGTGGACTTCCGCGCCGCCCGCCATCGGGTGCTCACGGTCCTGCCAGTTCACGACCACGATCTTCATGCGGTGTCCCGTCGCGCGCTACAGGCGGCCAAGCTTCCGCGCCAGCGCATCGAGCACGCCATTGACGAACTTCGCGCTCGCGGGCGAACCGAAGCGCTCCGCGAAGGTCGTCGCCTCCTGCAACACGACCTTGGGCGGTGTCTCGCCCAGGTGCAGCTCGGCGGCCGCGAGCCTCAGCACCGATCGCTCGATCGCGCCGAGCCGCTCGAGGCGCCAGTTGGTGGTGACGGCGATGATCATCGCGTCGAGCTCGGCTTGCTTCGCTTCGAGCGCGTGAATGAGTGGCCAGGCATGCGTACGGACGTCCGCGTCCACGCCGAGGTCATCCCAGATGCGCTGGGTCACGAGCGAGAGCGCGACGCCCTCGCGCATGTCCCACGCGTACACCGCCTGCAGCGCCCGGGCCCGCGCGCGATGCTCAGTCCTCCGCATCAGCGTCACCGGCCGCGTCGAGACGCGAGAAGAGGTCGGTGAGTTCGAGCGCGGCGAGCGCCGCATCCCATCCCTTGTTGCCGTGCTTGCCGCCCGCGCGATCGAGCGCCTGCTCCATGGTGTCCGTGGTCAGCAGCCCGAGCGTGACGGGCAGGTCGAAGTCGCGGCTCGCCTCGGCCAGCCCGCGCGCGGCCTCGCCGGCGACGATGTCGAAGTGCGGCGTTTCACCGCGCACCACCGCGCCGACGGCGATGATGGCCGCGTAGCGATCCGTCTGCGCACAGCGGCGCGCCGCGTACGGCAGCTCCCACGCCCCGGGCACCCAGAGCACGTCCACGTCGTCGAAGGCGACGCCGTGCTTGACCAGCGCCTCCATGGCGCCGTCGGCGAGAGGTCGGGTGATGGTCTCGTTGAAGCGGCTGGCGATCACCGCGAAGCGGCGACCGCTGCCCTGCGGCGTTCCGTTGAATTCCGGCATGCGGTTCCTAGACGGCGCGCAGGTGACCGAGCTTGGTGCGCTTGGTCTCGAGGTAGGCGGCGTTCTCCTCCGTCTCCGGCGCGGCGATGCGCACGGAGTCCGTGATGCGGAGCCCGTAGCCTTCGAGTCCGGCGAGCTTCTTCGGGTTGTTGGTCAACACGCGGATCGACCTGAGCCCCAAGTCGAGCAGCACCTGCGCGCCGATGCCGTAGTTGCGCAGGTCCGGGGCGAAGCCGAGCGCCTGGTTGGCTTCGACGGTGTCGGCGCCCGCGTCCTGCAGTTCGTACGCCTTGAGCTTGTTGAGGAGGCCGATGCCGCGCCCCTCCTGGTCGAGGTAGACGACCACGCCCTTGCCCGATTCGGCCACCTTGCGCATCGCCTCGTCGAGCTGCCAGCCGCAGTCGCAGCGCATCGAGTGGAAGACGTCGCCCGTGAGGCACTTGGAATGCATGCGGACGAGCACGTCGTCGCCCTGCGACACGTCGCCGAAGACGAGCGCGACGTGCTCTGCGCTGTCGACATCGTTGCGATAGCCGACGATCCTGAACTCGCCGAACCGCGTCGGCAGCCGCGCCTCGGCCACGCGATGCACGAGCCGCTCCGTGCGCAGCCGGTACGCCACGAGCTGCGCCACCGTGATGAACGTGATGCCGCGGGCCGCGCAGTACTGCTCGAGCTGCGGGCGCTTGGCCGTGGAGCCATCGGCGGTGAGGATCTCGCAGATCACGCCCGCCGGCGTGAGGCCGGCGAGACGCGCGAGGTCGACGGCGGTCTCGGTGTGGCCGACGCGCTGCAGCACGCCGCCATCGCGCGCGCGGAGCGGATGCACGTGCCCGGGACGGCGCAGGTCGCTGGCCGTGCTCGAGGGATCGACGGCCACGCGGATCGTCGTCGCCTGGTCGGCGGCGCTGATGCCCGTGGTGACGCCGTACTTGGGCGCCCCGTCGATCGTGACCGTGAACGCCGTGCGCATCGCCTCGGTGTTCTCCTCGCCCATGAGCGGGAGTTCGAGGCGATTGGCATGCTCGTTGGTGATGGCGAGGCAGATCATCCCCTTCGCCTCCATCATCACATTGACCATCTCGGGCGTGATCTTCTCGGCCGCGCAGATGAGGTCGCCCTCGTTCTCGCGGTCCTCGTCATCGGCGACGACGATGAACTTGCCGGCGCGCAGGTCGTCCAGCGCCTGTTCTATGGTTCAAAAGGCCATCGGAGTTCTCAGGTCAGGGTCCCGCGCCAGCGGCTGGCATCTGCGGGCGCCAGGTGTGGCGCCGCCAGCCGCTGCACGTACTTGCCGATCATGTCGCCCTCGAGGTGCACCTGGCGCCCGACGAGCAACTCGCCGAGCGTCGTGTGCCGCATCGTGTACTCGATGAGCGAGAGTTGCACCACGTCCTCGGCGGGCAACGCGTTCACGGTGAGGCTCACGCCATCCACCGTGATGGCGCCGAGGGGCACGAGGAGCGGCACAAGGCTCGCTGGCACGCGCACATCCACCAGCCACGCATCGCCGTGCGGGCGCACTCCCTCGACCGTGCCCACGCCATCGACGTGCCCCTGCACGAGGTGTCCGCCGAGCCGGTCGCCGAGCGCGAGTGCGCGCTCGAGGTTGACGCGACGTCCCGGGGCCCAGGCACCGATCGTGGTGCGCTCGAGCGTCGTGGTCACCGCCGCAACCGTGAACCAGCCGTCGCCGAACGCGCGCACGGTGAGGCAGGCCCCGTTGACCGCGATGCTCTCGCCGGCCACCAGTCCCGTGAAGCTGGTGCGCACGCGGAACTCACGGCCCGCGGCCGCTGCGGCCACCTGGTCGATCGTTCCAACGTCGGTGATGAGTCCGGTGAACATCGCGTGGGGCTGGCGAATCCCGCGCGCCGGGGGTCCAGCCGGCTATCGGCGTGGGGCCCAGATCGCGAGCGTGTCGTCCCCGATGGGCCGCCGGACCACTTCGGTCCAGCGATCGGGAGCGCTCAGGGGGTCACCGCTGCCCGCCACGAAGGCCGGGACGGCGCCCGGGCCCAAACGGGCCGGGGTGTGAAAGATAATCACCCGATCAGCCAGCGACTCACGCACGAGCGCCGAGGCCAGTAACGCCCCCCCTTCCACGAGCAGGTGCCGCACGCCGCGCGTGTGCAGCACGGCGAGGGCGTCGGCCAGGCTCGTCACCTGCACCACGTCCACGCCGGCCGTGATGAGCGCCGCCGTCGCCCCGTAGTCGGGGCGCTGCCCCAGCACGAGCACCGGCTGCGCCGGGGCCGTGAGCACGAGCTGCGACGTGAGCGGCAGTCGCGCCTCGCTGTCGAAGACCACGCGCACCGGATTGACGCGTGGCCGCGACCAATGGCGCACGGTAAGCAGCGGATCATCCGCGATCGCGGTTCCGACGCCGATGCCGATCGCGTCGGCGTTGGCGCGCATGCGGTGGACTTCGGCGCGCGCCGGTGCGCCGGTCATCCACTGCGGTTCGCGCGAGGGTGGCGCAATGGCGCCATCCGCCGATACCGCGAGCTTGAGCGACACGAAGGGGCGCGCCGCACCCGTTGCCGCGAAGAAGAAAGGCGCGTTGAGTTCGCGGGCATCGGCGTCGAGCACCCCCAAGTCCACCGTGATGCCCGCCGCGCGCAGCTTCTCCGCACCGCCGCCCTTGAGGGGCGTCGGGTCCGCGCTGCAGGCCACGACCCGTGCGACCTTGGCCGCAATCAGCGCATCGACGCACGGCGGTTGCTTGCCGCGACCCGCGCACGGTTCGAGCGTGACGTACACCGTGCTGCCCTCGGCGCGCGCACCGGCCGCCGCGATCGCCACCCGTTCGGCGTGCAGGCCGCCGAACCGTGCGTGCCATCCTTCACCGATCACGTCACCATCACGAACGACGACGGCGCCGACCATCGGGTTCGGCGCCGTCTGTCCCCAGCCACGATCGGCCAGGGCGAGCGCGCGGCGGAGGAATTCGACGTCGCGCGTCGCCTGACCTTCGTTCATGGTGTACCTAGAATCCGATCCGCACGCCGGCGGAGAAGTAGTTCTTCTGGTCGTTCACGGACGTCTTGCTGCCCGCGAAGTTGTTGATGGTGGCGAGATCACCACCGGACACCTGCCCGTACTCACCGAAGATCTTGAGGATGAGCAGGTTCATCGTCGCGCCGACGAACCAGTTGGTGCGGGTCACCTTGGCCGCTGCAGTCTGCGGACCGGTCGAGCCCAGGCCCGTCACGGTCGCGCTGAAGCCCGACGAGGCGTCGTACGTGTCCTGGCCGTAGCCGCCATTCAGCCCGAGGATGAGCAGCGTCTGGCTGGCGGTGATGCGCCACGAGGTCGTCTTGAGGTCGAGGCCCGAGATCGTGACGTTGCCGCCCGGAGCGCCCGAGGCCGTGGCCGCGAGCGTCGTCTTGGGCAGCGAGCGCATCAGGTACGACGCGCCGATGCTCGGCAGCAGCGCCGTGCCGTCGAAGAGCGCGACGCGTGCGCCGTAGCCGATCGAAATCGGGTTGTCCGGCTTGACGCTGAAGCTGCCGCTGTTGACCTCGGGCACGTACGACACGCTCACGAGCGCGTCCACGCCACCGATCGAGCCGACGCCCAAGTTGATGCCGGAGAAGATGCCGAGTGCAGCATCCACGGCGCCCAGGCCGAACGCCTGTTGCTTGAGTGCGATGTTGTCGGCCGGCGACGGTGAAGCGCGGAACGAGATCGTGTTGAAGTCGGGCAGGTTCGCGTCTGGTGCGCCGGTGGCGCGCAGCGCGATGGCGAAGTGCGGGAAGCCGCCAAGCGAGCCGCCCTGTCCCGGCGTGGTGTTGCCGCCAGCGAGGCCATTGCCGAGCTGCGGCGTCATGAACGTGAGAATGTCGGCGCCCTTGAAGCAGGCGTCCTGCAGCGTGAGCGAGACGGGCGCACAGCTGTTCGACGACTGGGCCGAGACCTGGGACGCCCCCGCGAGAGCCGCGAAGGTGGAAAGGATGGCAACCGGTCGGACGAATCGCATCGGGTTCTCCTAGGTGAGGATGACGTGACCGGAGCCCGCAACCACCTGTCCGCACGCCCATGCGTGCACACCGGCGGACCGCACTGCCCCGATCACGGCGTCGGCATGTTGGCGATCGACGATCACCACCATCCCGACGCCCATGTTGAACGCGCGAAACATCTCCTCGCGCGCGACCTGCCCCGCCTCCATCAGGACGCGGTAGAGATTCGGAAGCTCCCAACTGCGGGTCTCCACCACCGCATCACAGCCTACCGGCAGTGCACGATTGAGGTTCCCTGGAAGTCCGCCCCCCGTGATATGTGCCATCGCACGCACCATGCCACGCACGGGTCCCAGTGACGCCCGATACGATCGATGCACGCGCAACATCACATCGGCCACCGTCGCGTTCTCCCCGGGAAACGGGTCGGTCACGCGGAGCCCCATCCGGTCAAGTACGATCCGGCGGGCCAACGAGTAACCGTTGGTGTGCAATCCCGACGCCTCGAGCGCCACGAGCACGTGGCCCGCGCGCACCCGATCGGCGCCCAGGATCTCGTCTTCCTCCACGGCGCCGACGATGAAACCAGCCAGGTCATAGTCGGGTGGCGTATACAGTCCCGGCATCTCCGCGGTCTCGCCGCCGACCAGTGCACAGCCATTCTCGCGACAGCCGGCCGCGACTCCCGCCACCACGCCTTCGACCGTCGCCGGATCGAGCTTGCCGAACGCGACGTAGTCGAGGAAAAAGAGCGGGTCCGCGCCCATCACGAGGATGTCGTTGACGCAGTGATTGACCAGGTCGTGTCCGATCGTGTCGTGTCGGTTTGCATCGATGGCGACCTTGATCTTCGTGCCCACGCCATCGGCGCTCGACACGAGCACCGGCGCACGCATCCCGCTCGGCACGCGGAACATGCCGCCGAAGCCGCCGAAGGAACCGCGGGTGCCGGCGGTGAAGGTGCTCTCGACGTGCCGCTTGATGCGCTGCTTCGAGTCTTCCGCGGCTTCGATGTCGACACCGGCCGAGCGGTAGTCGAGCGGCGCGCTCATGTGCCGATCGATGCGTCGAAAGCCACCAGCCGCGCGAACTCCTGCACGCGCCGGTTGATGTCGTCGGCCGTGATCTCGAGCAGGCGCGAGGTGGAGAAACCTTCGACGGCGAAGCTGCCCATCGCGGATCCGTAGATCACGGCGCGTCGCAAGTTGGCCTCCGAGAGGTCACCCGTGCGCGCGAGGTAGCCGATGAAGCCGCCCGCGAACGAGTCGCCCGCACCCGTCGGGTCGAAGATGTTCTCGAGCGGATACGCCGGCGCGAAGAAGACGGTGTCCTTCGTGAACATGAAGGCGCCGTGCTCGCCCTTCTTGATGATGACGTGCTTGGGGCCGCGCGCGAGGATCCACTTCGCGGCCTTGATGAGGTTGCTCTGCTCGGTGAGCTGGCGCGCCTCGCCGTCGTTGAGCGTGATCAGGTCGACCTTGCCGAGGAGTTCGAGCAGGTCGCTGCGGCGGCTCTCGATCCAGAAGTTCATCGTGTCGCAGGCCACGAGCTTGGGGCGCTCGACCTGCTTGAGCACCTCGAGCTGCAGTCGCGGATCGATGTTCGCGAGGAAGACGAATGGCGCATTGCGGAACTGCGCCGGAATCTTCGGCTTGAAGTGGGAGAAGACGCCGAGGCGCGTCTCGAGCGTCTCGGCCGAATTGAGGTCGTGCCGATAGCGACCGCGCCAGCGGAACGACTCGCCCTCGGCGCGCTCGAGCCCGGCGAGGTCGACGCCGCGCGCGGCGAGTGGCTGGAGCTTCTCCACCGGGTAGTCGGAGCCGACGACGCCGACGAGCTGCACCGGCACGAAGTGCGAGGCCGAGGAGGAGAAGAAGGTGCCCGAGCCACCGAGCACATCGTCGGCCTTGCCGAACGGTGTCTCGACGGAATCCAGCGCGACGGAGCCGACGACGAGTACGGTCATGGCAGCAGTTACATCCGTTCGGGAGCGGTGATGCCGAGCAGCCTGAGCCCGGCGGCGAGCGACAACTGCGTGGCGCGCGCAAGCACGAGCCGCGCGTTCATGATCGGCGGCGGCTCGTTGAGCACGTGGTGCTTGTGGTACCAGGTGTGCGTGAGACGTGCGGTCTCGAGCAACCAGCCAGCGATGCGGTGCGGTTCGAGCGCCTGGGCCGCGCCCTCGACCAGCGCGGGGAAATCGAGCAGCGCCTTGACCAAGAGCTGCTCCTCCGGCGCCGTGAGTGGCGAGAGGTCGGTGCCCGCGCCGCGCAGCGTCGTCGCGTCGATCTCGCCGACGCGGAAGATGCCGGAGAGGCGCGCGTGTGCCATCTGGATGTAGTAGACCGGATTCTCTTCCGACTCGCTGCGCGCAAGATCGACGTCGAAGACGAGCTGCGAGTCGCCCTTCCGCATGAGGAAGAAGTAGCGGACCGCGTCACGCCCGACCCAGTCGATGAGGTCGCGCACGGTGACGTAGCTGCCCGCGCGCTTCGAGATCTTGACCTCTTCGCCGTCCTTCATGACGGTCACCATCTGGTGCAGCACGTACTCGGGGTAGCCCTGCGGGATCCCCATCTCGAGCGCCTGCAGCCCGGCGCGCACGCGCGTCACGGTGCTGTGATGGTCGGCGCCCTGCACGTCAATGGCCCGCGCAAAGCCGCGCTGCCACTTGGTGACGTGGTACGCGACGTCCGGCACGAAGTAGGTGTAGTCGCCACCCTTCGCCGCCGACTTCTTCATGACGCGGTCCTTGTCGTCGCCGAACTCGGTCGTGCGCAGGAAGAGCGCGCCGCCGTCCTCGAAGGTGTGGCCGCCCTTCACGAGGGCGTCGACCGTCTGCGTCACCTTGCCGTCGGTGTAAAGCGACGACTCGAGGAAGTACGTGTCGAAGCTGACGCCGAACGCCTGCATGTCCTTGTCCTGCTCGCGACGTAGCGCGGCCACGGCTTCAGCGCGCAGCCGGTCGAAGAGGTTGGCGTCGGCGGGATGCTTCCCCGCCGCGATCGCCTCCGCGCCTTCCCTCACGTGCGCGAGAATCAGTTCGTCGCCCTTCTCGGCGATCACGGCGCCCGCGATTTCCTTGATGTACTCGCCGTTGTAACCGCCCTCGGGAATCTCGACCGCGATGCCGAACTGCTGGGCAATGCGAATCCAGACGCTCTTGGCGAGGTTCTCGATCTGCGTGCCGCCGTCGTTGTAGTAGAACTCGCGACTGACGTTCCACCCCGTCCACTCGAGCATCGTGGCGATCGCATCGCCGAGTGCGGCCTGACGACCGTGGCCGACGTGCAGCGGACCGGTCGGGTTCGCGGAGACGAACTCGATGTTGGCGCGCTTGCCGCCACCGGTGTTGGAGCGCGCCCAGTGTACGGCGTCGTCCACGATGCGCGCGATGCCCGATGCCTGCGCGCCCGGATCGAGCCGGAAGTTGAGGAAGCCGGGGCCCGCGATCTCCACCTTGGCGACACCGGCGGCGGCGAGATCGAGCGCACTCGAAAGTGCCTGCGCCAGATCGCGCGGCTTCTTGCCGAGCGGCTTGGCGAGCGTCATCGCGAGGTTCGTGGTCCAGTCACCGAATGACGGATCGCGCGGCCGCTCGAGGATGATCTCGGTGTTGTCGGGTGCGCCGATCGCGCGGGACGCAACCTGCAGTGCGTGCTTGAGTGCGTCGGCGCTCACGCGGCGCCGCTCGCGCCGCTTGACCCGCCGCTCTTGGGTCCGTCGCCCTTCGAGCCGCCGGCCTTGGGCGCACCGCTGCTCGAGTCGCCGCCACGCTTGGGTGAGCCGGTGCTGGAGGAGCCGCTGCCACTGGACCCGCTGCTGCTCGAACCGCCGCTGCTCGAACCGCCGCTGCTCGCCGCGGTTGACGCCGGCTTGCTCTCCGTCTTCGCACCCTCAGCAGGCTTCGCACCGGAATCGGCCGGCTTCGCGCTCTCGCCGCCGCCCGATCCGTCGGCGCCCGCCTTGGCATTCGCGCCCGCGGTACGCTGGTCCTTCTTGCCGTCCTTTCCGTAGTCCGTGATATAGAAGCCCGAGCCCTTGAAGAGCAGCGCGCCACCGCCCGAGATCTGACGCACGGCCATCCCCGAGCCATCGGGCGCGGGGATCTGGTCGGGGACCTCTGACATCTTGAACGACCGCTCGACGATCGTGCCGTCGGGACAGCGGAACTCGTACGTGGGCATGGCGTAGGCGCGACGTTCGGAGTGGGTCAGCGGGAACCCCGAAAGCTAGCCGTGTCGTGAACGAAGCGAAGCCCGCTACACGCGCGGGCGGTACTTGCCCCACTTGGCGGCCAGCGCTGCGGACACTTCACCCACCGTCGCGCGCGCCTTGACCGCATCGATGATGAGCGGCATCAGCTGGGGCGTGGCCGAACCGGCCGTGGGCGCGATGACGAGCTGTGCCGCCGCGCCGAGTGCGGCGAGCGCACGCTCCACCGCAGGGGCATCGCGCGTGGCGCGCGTCGCCTGCAGCCTTGCGACCTGCTCCTTCTCGAGCGCCGAATAGTCGGGCACCGGCACCACGGGCGCGTCCTGCCCGTCGGCAAATTTGTTGATGCCGATGATCGTCGTCGCGCCGTTCTCGACCTTGAGCTGGAACTCGTAGGCGCTGCGGGCGATCTCCTCCTCGAGAAAGCCGGTCGCGATCGCCTTGGCCGAGCCGCCCATGGCCTCGACCTTGTCGACGAGGTCGCGCGCCTGGCGCTCGAGTTCGTCGGTGAGGTGCTCCACGTAGTACGACCCCGCGAGCGGATCGACGGTCTGCGCCACGCCGCTCTCGTACGCCACCACCTGCTGCGTGCGGAGCGCGAGCGTGGCCGCTTCGGCGGTGGGGAGCGCCAGCGCCTCGTCGTAGCCATTGGTGTGCAGCGACTGCGTGCCGCCGAGGGTCGCGGCGAGCGCCTGCACGGCGACGCGCACGACGTTGTTGAGCGGCTGCTGAGCCGTGAGTGTCACGCCGCCCGTCTGGGTGTGGAAGCGGAGCTTGGCACAGGCGTCGCTGGCACCGAACTTCTCGCGCATCAGTCGCGCGTAGAGCCGCCGCGCCGCACGGAACTTGGCCACCTCCTCGAAGAGGTCGTTGTGGCACGCGAAGAAGAAGGAGAGGCGCGGCGCAAAGGTCTCGAGATCCAGACCACTCGCGATCGCGCGCCGCACGTACTCAAGCGTGTTGGCCATCGTGAACGCGACTTCCTGCACCGCCGTGGCGCCGGCCTCGCGGATGTGGTAACCCGAAATGGAAATCGGATTCCAGCTCGGGCACTCTTCGGCGCAGAATCGGAACGTCTCGGCGATGAGCGCCAGCGATGGCTCGGGCGGAAAGACGTACGTCCCGCGCGCCACGTACTCCTTGAGGATGTCATTCTGGATCGTGCCGCTGATCTTCGCGCGCGGGATACCGCGCTCTTCGGCGCACACCACGTACATCGCGAGGAGCACCGCGCCTGTCGCGTTGATCGTCATGGACGTGGACACCTGGTCGAGCGGAATCCCGTCCATGAGGGTGTGCATGTCCTCGACGGAATCAATGGCCACGCCGACGCGCCCGACTTCGCCGGCCGCGAGCGGCGCGTCGGAGTCGAGCCCCATCTGCGTGGGCAGGTCGAAGGCCACCGAGAGGCCCGTCTGCCCCGCGCCCAAGAGCATGCGGAAGCGCGTGTTGGTCTCGGCCGCCGTGCCGAAGCCCGCGTACTGGCGCATGGTCCAGAGGCGGCCCGTGTACATCGTCGGCTGCACGCCGCGCGTGAAAGGGAATTGGCCCGGATCACCGATGTCGCGCGCGTAGTCCGCGTGAACGTCGGCGGGACGATAGACCGGGGCGACCGGGATGCCGGCGGGCGAGAGCCGCTCGGTGGGAGCCTTGGGCGAACGCGCGACGTCGGTCATGGTTGGTGCCTGGAACGCCACGCGTGGCGCGCGGATGATCGGCGCGCCACGCGTGACCGATGAATCAGACGGCCGTGGCGATGCCGGAGAGCACCCGGTCGGCGAGTTCGACGTCGAGCTTGCTGCCCATGTAGAGGGGCGTGCGCTGGTGCAGCTCGGTCGGGTTGACGTCGAGGATGCGCTGCGTGCCGTCGCTCGCCTTGCCACCGGCCTGCTCGCAGATGAAGGCGAGCGGGTTGGCCTCGTAGAGCAGGCGCAGCTTGCCGCGCGGCGACTTGCCGTTGGACGGATAGACGAAGACCCCGCCACCCAGGAGGTTGCGGTGGAAGTCGGCCACGAGCGAGCCGACGTAGCGCACGTTCATCGCGCCCCGGTCGCCCTCGAGGCCGCGGTAGTGGCGCATGAGCGTCTTGACCTCGTCGGTCCAGACCGCCTCGTAGGCGTCGTTGACCGAGAGGAACTTGCCGCGATCCGGCGTGCGGATGTTGGGGTGCGAGAGCAGGAACTCGCCGATGGACGGGTCGAGCGTGAAGCCATGCGCGCCCTGCCCCGTCGAGTACACGAGCATCGTGCTCGACCCGTAGATGACGTACCCCGCCGCCACCTGACGCCGCCCCGGCTGCAGCAGGTCTTCCATCGTGCCGCGCTTGCCCGGGCTGATCTTGCGGACGATCGAGAAGATCGTGCCCACCGGCACGTTGACGTCGATGTTCGACGAACCATCGAGCGGATCGAAGAGCAGCGCGTAGTTCCCGGTCTTGAACTTCTCCGGGATCGGGATCATGTCCGGCTCTTCCTCCGACGCCATGCAGCAGAGACGGCCCCCGTGATCGAGCGCCTTGATCATGATCTCGTTGGAGATGACGTCCAGCTTCTGCTGGACCTCGCCCTGGACGTTCTCGTGGTCGGTGGCGCCGAGGATGTCGGCAATGCCCGCCATGCGCACCTTGCTCGCGATCATCTTGGCGGCGAGGGCGAGGTCGTAGAGGAGTCCGGAGAGCTCTCCGCTGGCCTCGGGATGCAGGCGCTCCTGCTCGATGATGAACCGCTCGATCGTGACGACCGAGGTGGTGGTGTGCGTGACCACGCGAGGGTTCCTTCTCAAGGGTGGGCTTCAGGGACCGTCCGGGGCGGCGAGCCGTCGGGCGGCGAATTGGCGAGCATCCGCTTCGTACCGGTTGGCAGCATACCCCCGCCAGCACGATTCCAGAATGTAACGCATCGGGAAAAGGACGTCCGACCTCCACTGACGCACATGTCGTGCCTCGTGAAGACAGAGCTCGGCGTCCCATGGGACGCCCGGCGCGAGCCAGACGGTCCGCCCAAGAGTGATGCCCGCCACTGTCGCACGGCCGAGACACCAGCCGCCGACGCGCGGGGGGAGGCCGCCGCGGCGCCAGCGGACGTGCGCGAGCTCGGGATAACGGTCAACGAGCACGCGTGGGATGGTGTCGGCAACGCCGAAGAGGTGCGGCACACCGGGGACGCTAACGCGCTGCAGGGCGTGAAGGCGGCGCCGCCCCTTCACGCTAGGGCACGGAGAACGTCTCGTCGCCCGTTCGCACCATCAGCTGACGGCCATCGGTGCGGACCACCACGGTTCCTGTCTGGTCGGTGCGCAGCACCCGCACTCCTGCGCGTGCCAGTGCACTCAACGTGCCCGGATTCGGGTGCCCGTAGCGGTTGATGCGCCCCACGGAAATCACCGCGAGACGCGGGTTGACCGCCTCCAGCAACGCGGGGGTCGTGCTCGTGCGCGACCCGTGGTGCCCAACCTTGAGCACGTCGGCGTGGAGGGCAGTATCTGCGTGGTCGCGCAGCCAGGACTCCTCACCGCCCTCGGCGTCGCCCGTGAGCAGCATCGTCACGGCGCCATAGCGCACGCGCACCACGACGCTCGCCTCGTTCGCGTCCTGCTGCGCCATCACCCACGCGGAATCGGGCGCGAGCACGGTGAACTCCACGGAATCGATGACGCGCGTGTCGCCCGGATGCACGCGGTGCCAGCCGATGCGCCGCGCGCGCGCCGCGCTGAGCATGCGCCGGTACCCCGGCGTCGGGCCCACCCACGCGCCGTCCCAGATCTCGTCCGCACCGAGCTGCGCGAGCACGGCCGCAGCGCCGCCCACGTGATCCGCATGCGCGTGCGAGAGCACGAACAACGCCACGCGTTCGGCGCCCTGCCGCTTGAGATACGGAACAACCGTGCGGGCGCCCGCGTCGCCGCCGGGCCACTCGCGCCCCGCGTCCATCACGACCCAATGCCCGCCGGGCGTGCGCAGGGCGAGCGCATCGCCCTGGCCGACGTCGATCACGTGAAGCTCGAGGCCGCCGCTTCCCGACGTCCCGGGCAAGTGCGCGCCCTTGGGCGAAGGCCACCAGACGCATCCAGCGAGTGCCACGAGCGCGAGCAGCGCGGGACGCGCCGGCCAGCGACTCACGCACGCCACCACCGCAGCAATGGCCGCGAGCGACGCCAACACGGCCACCGCGTCGCCGGGTGTCACGGCCACGCTGCCGCCGGGCACGGCCGCGCCGACCATCGCCACACGATCGAGCGCTGCGAGCAGCGGGTGTGCGCTCGACGCGAACAGTCGCCCGACCGGCTTCGCCCACGAGAACGCGAGCGCGAGGAAGAGCGCCGGTTGCGTGACGCCCATGATCGGCGCGGCCGCGAGGTTCGTGAGCGGCGCGATCAGCGACAAGCGCCCGATCTGGCACGCCACGAGCGGCGCAGTGACCGCGGTGGCGACCACAGACGTCAGTGCCTCGCGCGCGAGCGTTCGCTTCCATCCGCGCCAGCTCTGCGGGATCACCCGCGGCGCGAGCGCGCCGGTGGCAATCAACGACGCCATGCCGCCCACGCTCAACTGCCAGCCGAGGTCGCTCACCGTGCGAACGTCGAGCGCCACGGGCACGAGCGCGCCGAGCGCCAACGGCGCCCACGGACTGGTCGGTCGTTGCAACAGCTGGCCGACGCCGACGGCCGCGAGCATCACGCCACTGCGCACCGCGGGCGGCGGACAGCCCAGCATCAGGATGTAGGCGCCGAGCAACACGGCGGTCGCACCGAACCTTGTGCGTGGGCCGACGCGCAGTGCGCCCAGCAGCAGGACGATCGCCTCACCGAGGATCGCGACATGCAATCCCGAAATCGAAAGCATGTGGACGATGCCCGCGTCGGCCCAGCGCATCCGCACGTCACCCGCGAGCCCGCGCATGTCGGCCACGAGCAGCGCGCGCGCCATCGGGGCGTCGTCGCCAAAGATCGTGTCGATCTGCGCACCGGCGCGAAAGCGCATCGCGGCCCACGCATCTTGTCCGATCGTCACGCCCAGATGCGCCTCGCGCACCTGCAGGCCGCGCTCCGCCTCCTGCGCCGCACCGCTCGCAACGACCAGCGCCCCGGGCGCTGCGGCGCCGCTCGCAATCAGCAACGCGGCCTTTGCTTCGCAGTCGCCCACGCGTAGTCGCGCCTGCACGAACGCGCCAACCGTCGCGCTGTCGGCGTCGAGCTGCGCCACCCACGCATGCGCGCGCCGCACCCGCGCCGCGCATGCCGCGTCGCGCCGCACGGTCGCGTCGCCCCACCAGCACGCCGACGCGCCGACGAGCGCGAGCGCGAACGCCACCGCACGCGCCGGCTTGCCCGACATGAACGGATGCGGCGCTACTCGCCAGAGCGCGTGGCCGAGCGCGAGCACAATGAATGCCGCACCCCACGCACCGTACCCGCCGAGCCCGAGCAGCAGTCCCGACACCACGGCCAACGCAAATGCCAACACGAGCGGCATGCTCCCCCGGACGCACGACGGGCCGGTACGCCCTCGGCGCACCGGCCCGCTTCATTCGGGACGCGCTTCGGGGCTACCCCTTCGGGAGGTGACGCGGCGCGGCCGCGACCTTACGCATGGCTTCGAGCACGACCACCATGATCTCCGCGCGGGCCTGCTCCTGCTGGAGCTCGGCGCGCGTGATCACGGAGCCGCGGCGCGCTCCCGAGGTGTAGCGGGGACGAATCTGGTTGAGCGCCATCGTGAGGACGTCATCCTTGCATTGCGTACAGCCACAATATCCCGCGACCTTGTTGCGCAGGAGGTCGTGCTGTTCCTCGAGCGACTCCTCGATCAGGTTGATCATGCGCGCGGCGCTGGGCCGGAGGGGCGTGGATTCTGTCATCCGGCCATGGGCAGGGCGGCGCGGCTCGACACCGGCGCCCCCGTGAAGGTGGATCCCGTGGTGCCGGTCAGCTCCACGGTCAGGTAGTCGCCCGGCGCGTAGCCGTCCGCCGGAATGAGCACGGTCTTGAAGTCGCGCGTGCGCGCCATGAGGTGACCACCGCGCTTGGCCGTGCGCTCGACGAGCACCTCGTGCCGCTCGCCGAGTCGGCCGAGGTTGCGCACGCGTGAGCCGCCGCGAACGGTCGTGATCAACTGGTCGAGGCGCGCGCTCGCGACCTCATCAGGCACGGTGAGCTCCGTCGGCATGCGCGTGGCCGGAGTGCCCTCGCGCGCGGAGAACTTGAAGGTGAAGGCATCCTCGAAGCCGATCGCCTCGACGGCGCTGATCGTTTCGGCGAATTCGTCGTCGGTCTCGCCGGGGAAGCCGACGATGACGTCCGTGGTGAGCGCGAGGCCGGGGATGGCGGCGCGCAGCCGCGCCACGCAGTCGAAGTACTCCTCGCGTGTGTAGCGGCGCAGCATGCGCTTGAGTGTACGGCTCGATCCGCTCTGCATCGGCAGGTGAACGTGTTCACACACCGCAGGCACCCCGGCCATCGCGGCGATGACGCGATCGGAGAAGTCGTTGGGATGCGGGCTGGTGAAGCGCAGACGCTTGATGCCGTCCACCGCACCAACTGCGCGCAGCAGGTCCGCGAAGTCGTGGCCGCCCGTGCGATATGAATTCACGGTCTGGCCAAGCAGGATCACCTCGGTGATGCCCTGCTCCGCGGTCGCGCGCACTTCGCGCACGACGTCGCCCAGGTCGCGGCTGCGCTCGGGTCCGCGCGTGGTCGGCACGATGCAGTACGTGCAGCGATAGTCGCAGCCGCGCTGCACCGGGATCCACGCCTTGACCCGGTCGCCGCGAATCGGCAGCACGTCCTGGTAGTGCTCCTCGAGGTCGAAGTCGGTGACCGCGCTGCGCTGGCCGTTGCGCGCGCCGTCGATCAGGTCCGGGAGCGCGCGATAGCCGTCGGGCCCGATCACGAGCGACACGTGTCTGGCCTGATCGAGCAGCCGCGGCCCGAGACGCTGCGCCATGCAGCCCGTCACGCCCATGATCGTGCCGGCCTTCATGTGGCGCTTGAGTTCGCCCAGTCGGCCGATGACGCGTGTCTCGGCGTGCTCGCGAATCGCACAGGTGTTGACGAGGATCACGTCGGCGCCCTCGGGTCCCTCGGCCTGCTCGTAGCCCGCGGCCGTGAGCGTCCCGAGCATCAGCTCGGAATCGCTCACGTTCATCTGGCATCCGTAGGTCTCGATGTAGACCGTGCGACGAGCGTCGGTCATCGGCGTGGGGCGCATGTCGAGGGAAGGCGGCGCGGGGGAAATTTACACCGCCGGCAGCCCGATAGTCGCGCGGGCACGGACCTCACGCCCCGGCGTGGGCCACGGGCAGGTACAGGTGGAACGTCGCACCGGCGCCCTCGGCGCTCTGGACCCAGATGCGGCCGCCATGCGCGTCGGCCACCAGCTTGCAGAAGGAGAGCCCGAGCCCCGACGAACGCGCCGTGCTCACGCCGGCCACGCGCACCCGTTCGAACTTGCGGAAGATCAGCTCGTGATAGGCGGGTGCGATGCCGGGGCCGTCATCCGTAACCGAGATGCGCACGCCGCCCTGGTCGGCGCGCGCACTGAGCGTGATCGTCACCGCACGTCGCGCATGCACGACCGCGTTCTGGATCAAGTTGTTGAGCACGCGGCGCAGCAGCGCGTGATCGACGTGCACCACGGGAAGCTCGGCACTCGCATCGAGCGCGGCGCTGCCGCCGTCCTGCCGGAAGCGGAGTTCCCATTCGTCGATGACGCCGCGCAGAAACGGTTCCACGTCGAGCGGAGCGCGCTCCAGCTGCACGTGGGCTTCCTCGAGCCGCGCGAGCTCGAGCAGGTCCTCGATCAGGCTCAACAGGTCGCCTGCGCGCAGCTGGGCATCACCGAGCGCCCCGGCCTGTGCCGGCGTGACTCCGCCGAAGTCACCGTCACCCAGCATCTCGAGCGTGGCCTGCACGGCGGCAAGCGGCGTCTTGAGGTCGTGCACGATCATCTTCATCAGATCGTCGCGCACCTTCTCGAGTTCGCGCAGCTTGCGGTAGCTGCCCTCGAGTTCGTCGGTAGCGGTGCGCAACGCCAGCAGCGAGCGGATGCGCGCGCCGAGCACCATGCGGTTGTGCGGCTTGGTGAGGAAATCGTCGCCGCCCGCCTCGATCGCCTTGACCCGGTCGGTGGTGTCGTTGAGCGCCGTCACGAACACCACGGGGATGCGGGCGGTGCGCGGGTCGCGCTTGAGGCGGCGACAGACTTCGAAGCCGGTGGCGCGATCCTCGCAGCCGAGATCGCCGGCCGGCATCGCCACGTCGAGGATCGCGAGTACCGGGCGGTGCTCCGCGGCCGCGGCGAGCGCCGCGGGTCCATCGGCGGCGGCCACCGTGCGGAAGCCGAGCGTGGCCAGCTGGTCTTGCAGCAGCTCCACGTTCGCCGGCACGTCGTCGGCGACGAGGACGAGCGGCGCGTCGAGGCTGAGCGCGGCGCTCATGACCCGACTACGGGAGGATGCCGAGGCCGACCGAGAAGGTCCAGGCGGTCTCGCTCAGGCCGCCCGAGGCGCTGCGCGCCGCGCGCGAGAGGGCGAGATCGAGGATCGACCGCCCCTGCCCGAGGAAGAACGACATGCCGCCCGAGATGCTCCCTTCCTTCACGCCGTACGGTCCGACACCGAACGGTAGGGTGCGCGACGACAACCCGGCCCGCCAGACGGTCGGAATGCCGAAGGTGAGCGGTCCGTTGGACTCGACGCCCAGCGCACCGTCCCACGCATCCTGGGTGCCGCGCGGATCCTGCAGCATCGAGCGCATCGCCGACCATCCGTTCCACGTGAGGGCGGCGGTGATCTGCGCGCCCTTGGCGATGTCGGTGCGCGCAGAGAGTCCGAACCGCGCCGGCACCCGTCCGCTCACCAGCTGGCCGGAGTCGCGGATCGATGCGGTGAGCGTGCCACCGAAACGCGCCGAGCCCGCGATCGTGATCTTGTCGACCGGCGTCCACTCGGCGCCCACCGACACGGCCTTGCCCCAGTAACGCAGGTCGCTCGTGAGTTGCGCCGACACGTACTTGGCGAGCGAATCGGGGAAAGTGCGGACCGTCGTCATCTGGTTGCTGCCGACGATCGCGTGCAAGCCCAGGCCTGCGCGCAGCCGCTCCGTGAACTTCCACGCAAAACCGAGGCGCACGTCGGACATGCCACCGCGACTCTGCTGCGTCTGCCGGTACGTGGCCGTGTCGCCATTGATGTTCTGGACGGCCGAATCGGAGATGCCCCACGTGCGGTCGAAGAGGCTCGACGCGCTCACTCCCACCATGCCGCGCGACTCCGGACCGACGGCGATCATGGCCGCAAAGAGCGGAAAGCGGAACACCGACGTGGACGTGGAGCCACCCGGCACTGTCGTCGTGCGGAACTCCGGATCGTACTGGATGATGATCGCCGAGCGCCCGAGCTGCAGCATGGCGGCCGGGTTGAGCGGCGACGCCGCGTCGAATTCGGCAAGGGCACCGGCGGCACCGCGCGAGCGGGTGCTCGCCTCGCCCCCGTTGTAGCCGTAGCCCTGCGACCCGAGGGTGCCCTGCGCCGCGACCAGATGCGGTGCAAGCGTGAACGCGGCGACGAGGCAGATGACGCGGTGCATCATGGCGTCACCGTCGTGGGGCGGGGGATGTACTGGATCCGAAGGGTCGGGCGCAGGCCGCTCGGGGCCGTCGACGAGAAGAAACGCATCTCGGCCTGCGTGAAGCCCTCGTCCGCGACACGCAGCGCGAGGATGCGGCGCAGCAGCGTCGGGTTGACGCGCCACTGTCGCACCACCGCAGTGACCTCGACGAGTCGCTTGCCACTGTCCCGCGGCACGAGATCGAGGGAGTCGGTCCACGCTCCCTTGGCGTACGCGGCGCGGAGGGTGCCGGTGAGCGGCTGGGCGAACGAGATCGCGCGCACGGGATCGGTCACGAAGGCGGTCGCGGATGACACGAGCGGGTAGAGCGCGGTCGTGTCGGTGTCGCGGTACCCACGCCTCGGCAGCTGCGTGAGCGTGAGGGTCGCGCGGACGACTTCGGATGAGTCCACGATCTTCGTCGGGATGTTGAACGTGAAGACGGGGCGCCGCGCCGGAACGCCGCCGACCGAGTTCGTGGTGGATGCGGGCGACGGTGAGCCAATGACCACCTGCGTCCAGTCGGCAAACGACGCCTGTGCCGTCGAGAAGAGGAGCGGCGTGTTCGAGCGCGGCACCAACTGCTCCATCGTCGCGCCGGAGTCGGGGGCGGCCTTGTAGTACAGGCGCGGCCCGAGCCCCGATTCGCTCGACCGGATGCGCACGAAGACATCCGAGCCCGGGGCCACGACCTGCAGCCCGACGCGGAGGCGGCCCGGGCCGGCCACCACCTGTCGCATCTTCGCGGTATCGATCGGCACGCTGACCGTGTCGAGCCAGTCGAGTGACGTGAAGGTGCGGCTGCCGATGAGGCGCGACGGACGGAAGAGCGGCACGAGCAGCTGCGTGAGCGAGTCGACCACGGTCGTGTCGACGTCGTAGACGTTGATCGTGAACGACGCCGGGACGTGCGACTTGAGCGTGTCGATCGTGAGGAAGAGGTGCGCGCTGTCGGGATTGGTGATCGCCACGGGCGACGAATCGACGGTGAAGCCGGGGGGCAGGTACGCCGTCGCGATCGAGTCGAAGCGGATGATCCCGCGCGCGTCCAGCGTGTTGCTCACCTGCGCGAGCACGAGCTGCAGTTCGAGTCCGAAGGTCGGGAAGCCCGTCAGCGTCGTGTCGGTGACTTCGAGCTCGAAGGTGGTGTCCTTGATGCCGACGTTCTGGTTCGGGCACAGCGCCGGACAGGCCTGCGTGCCAACGTCGTTCTCCGTACAGGCGGTGGCGGCGGCAACGAGTCCAGCGAGCAGGATGAACAGCGCGCGTCGGGCCGCGCCGTGGAATGGCAAGAGTTGCATCAGTGTTGCGAAGGGAGCGACGACGGCGTGAACGGCGACGGCAACAGGTCGGAGAGGATCCAGTGCGCCTCCCGGCCCGACGTGGCACGACTGACCACCGACATCCCCGGCGAAAACTCCGCCAAGGCCTGCCGGCACATGCCACACGGTGGGGTTGGTTCGATCGCGTCCGTCACGATCACCACCGCCCTGAACTCGCGCTGGCCGCGCGCGACCGCGGCCGCCAGCGCCGCCCGTTCGGCACAGACACCGCACGGGTAACTCGCGGACTCGACATTACACCCCGCGACGACCGAGAGGTCCTCGCAGAGCAACGCGGCCCCGACCTTGAATCCCGAGTACGGCGCGTAGGCCTGCGTCATGGCGGCCCGAGCCTCGGCCCGGACGCGGTCCAGTGGATCCGTCATGCCGGGCGCTCCAGCGGTCCGAGGAACGATGTGCCGCGTCCTGGAAACGGGACCCCGAGCCAGTCGGCGACGGTGGCCCCCACGTCGCCAAAGCCGGCCCGGCGACCCACCGAACCGGGACGTACCGCGCGGCCGAAGGCCAGCAGCGGCACACACTCACGGGCGTGGTCGGTACTGGCCGTCGTCGGGTCGTTGCCGTGGTCAGCGGTGATGAACAGCACGTCGTCGTCGCGGAGGAGCTCAAGGAGGCCGGGTAGCGCGGCGTCGAAGTCGCGCAACGCCCCATGGAACCCCGCAACGTCGTTGCGGTGCCCGTACAACTGGTCAAAATCTACCAGATTGGCGAACAGGAACCCACTCCCCGAGGCCAGCCAGTCGCGAATCTGCGCGATTCCCTCGGAATTGCTCGTGGTGTGGACCGATCGGATGGCGCGACCCGCAAAGAGGTCGTCCACCTTGCCGACCCCGTGCCGCGGCACGCCCGCCGCAGCGAGCGCATCGAGCAGCGTGTCGGCCGGCGGGGCGATCGAGAAATCGCGACGGTTCGGCGTGCGCTCGTAGGCGCCAGGTGATCCGACGAAGGGCCGTGCGATGACGCGCGACACATCGTGGGGCGCCACGAGCAGCGCGCGCGCCGCCTCGCAACCGGCGTAGAGCTCAGCGAGCGGAATCGTCCCCTCGTGCGCCGCGACCTGGAAAACAGAGTCAGCCGACGTGTAGACGATCCACGCGCCCGTCTGCTCATGTTCGGCGCCGAAATCGGCGGTCACCTGCGTGCCGCTTCCAACAACGTTTCCGATGACCGGCCGGCCGGTGTGACGCGAAAACTCCGCAAGGACGTCCGCCGGAAAGCCGCGCGGATACGTGGGGAACGGCTTCTCGAGCACCACCCCCGCCAACTCCCAGTGGCCCGCCGTCGAGTCCTTGCCTGCGGAGCGCGGCTCGAGCTGCCCCCACACGGCCGTTGGCGTGGCGGTGGGCGGACATCCCGCGAGCGGCGCAATGTTGCCCAGTCCCGCGCGCTGGAGGTTGGGCAGCGCCAGCCCACCCACCGCGTGCGCGATGTTGCCGAGCGTGTCGCTCCCCGCATCGCCGTAGCTGGCGGCATCGGGCGCCGCGCCGATGCCCACGCCATCGAGCACGAGGATGAGGGCGCGACGGTTCATGCGCCGCTTCCGGCATAGCGCCGCATGAGGCGCAGGTGCAGACCGGTCAGCAACTCGTAGGGCGAGGCCGGCACCAGCGCTGCCAACTCCTCGGCCGTGATCACGTCGTCGCCGTCGGCGCCCATCACGGTCACCGTGTCACCGATCTCGCAGGGCACGTCGGTCACGTCGATCATCGTCATGTCCATCGTCACGACACCGACGACGTTGACGCGCTTCCCGCGCAGCAGCATGTGGGCACGGTTGCCGAGCGCGCGCAGATAGCCGTCCGCGTAACCAAGCCCGACGGTCGCGATGCGGCGCGAGCCGTGTGCGATCCACTGCGCATCGTAGCTTACGGATTCACCGCGCTCGACGCGCCGCACGTCGGTGATGCGGGCGCGCACGGCCACCACGGGTTCGGGCAGCAGTTGCGCGCCAGGCCCGCTGCCGACGCCGTACAGGAAGACGCCCGGCCGGATGAAGTCGTAGCGCGATGTGCGGCGCGCGGCGGCGGCCGAGTTCTCGGCGTGGAGCAGCAGCGGTCGCTCAGGCAGTTGGGCGAGTGCCGCCCGAAAGCGCTCCTCTTGCTCCGTCATGCTCGCCTCGCCTCGCTCCGCCGCCATGAAGTGCGTGAACGCACCCTCGGGCGCCCAGCGCAGGGCGGCGGCGTGCATCGCGTCGACTTCGTCCCAGCGCACGCCCGCGCGCGACATGCCCGTGTCGATCGAGAGGTGCCACGCCGTTCCGCCAGCGGCTTTCCACTGGTCGACGTGCCCGCCCTGCCCCAGGGCCAGCGTGAGCTTCGATGCCGCCGCTGCGGGAAACTCGGCCGGTAGCACGGGAGGACAGACGAGGATCGGACGCGTCACGCCGGCAGCGCGGAGCGCGACGCCTTCGGTCACCGTCGCCACCGCAAAGCCCCACGGTGCTTCGCCCTCGAGCGCGCGCGCGACTGCTGGTGCTCCGACGCCGTATGCATCCGCCTTGACCACCGGCGTGAGCCGCGTGCCGGAATGCGCGGCAATCCGGCGCGCGTTGCGTCGGAGGGCATCGAGATCCACGTCGAGCCAGGCCCGGGCGTCGTCCGGCGGCAATGGTTGGCGGTCCATCCGTTGGGTGCTAGCGTTCCCGCATGACCGAACAAACCACGAAAAATAGGGGATCGCTCTACGACGCGCTGGCGCTGATGCGTGACCTGCGCCGCCGCTGCGAGTGGGACGCGGCACAGACGCACCAGTCACTGCGCCCCTACCTCGTCGAAGAGTCGCTGGAAGTCGACGATGCGATCCGCTCCGGCAACGATGCGCTGCTGCGCGAGGAGCTGGGCGACCTGCTGCTGCAGGTGCTCTTCCATTCGGTCGTGGCCGAGGAACGCGGTGCGTTCGATGTTGGCGACGTGGCGGGCGGCCTCGTGCACAAGATGCGCGACCGGCACCCGCACCTGTATGGCGGCGGTGAGAAGGTCGACTGGGAAGCGCACAAGGCGAAGAAGGCGCGCGATTCCGTGGCCGACGGATTGCCGCTCGACCTCCCCGCCCTGCACCGCGCACACCGGCTGCAGGATCGGGCCGCTGGCATGGGCTTCGACTGGCCCGACGCGACAGGCCCCGCGCTCAAGGTCGAGGAAGAACTGCGCGAAGCCGAAGCGGAACTCGCAGCGTCGGCTGGCGTGGCATCACCCAGGCTCGAGGCCGAACTCGGCGACCTGCTCTTTGCCGTCGTCAACCTCTGCCGGAAGTCCGGCGTGCACGCGGCCCTCGCCCTCGAGCAGGCCAATCTCAAGTTCGTGCGCCGACTCGACGGCGTGAGTGCCCTCGCGCGCGACCGGAGCATCAACCTTGGCGCGCTCGACCTCGCGGGACTCGACCTGTTGTGGGACGAAGTGAAGGCCGGCGAGTGACGGCTGGACTCGACCTTCTGGGGCGAGGTCAAGGCGGGCGAGTGACCGCGGGCGCCGGCACGTGTCTGCCGACGCCCGCGAGCTTCAATGCTGGATCGCGAAGCTGAACGGCTGTTGCACGAGCTGACGCACGCGACGGCCGCCCGCCTCGGCGGGCACGAAGCGCGCGAGTGGGATGACGCGTTCGATGGCCTGCGTGAAGAGCGCATGCGAGCTGCGCAGCACGCGCAGCGAGCCCACCTCGACCCGTCCCGTGGTGTCGACGACGAACTGCGCGAGCACCTCGCCCTCGACGCCGGCACTGCGCAGCAGCTCCGGATAGCGCGGCCGCGGAGTGTCGCCGAGCGCGATGACGGGCTTTTCCACGGTGTGTTCGCTCCAGATGCCGTTACCGGGCGTGCCGCTGGTCGTGGTGCTGGACAAGTTTCCGGCGGGCGTCCACGGCTCGGTCGAGGGCATCGCTACGGTCGTGACAGAACCGATGTCGGGAAGCGTGCTCGGGACCTCGACCGAAATTACCGGCACCGAGGGTGATGTGACGGTCGTGGTGCTGGTGGACGTGTGCGCTGGCGCCGCGATCGTCGTCGGCGGATGGGTCGGCGGTTCCGCCGTGAAGATGACGGACGGCGGGCGCACCGGCGCGACGTGCGCATCGGCCGTCGCCGTGGCGGCCACCGTCGCGGCAATCACGCCGGCGTGGACGACGACGCTGAGCGCGGCCCCGCCGCGGTCGCGCGACGCGGGGCGGCGGGTCTCGAGCAGGGTACGCAGCATGAACCCTCCGGCAGGTGACAGGCGGGCGGGATTGCCCGCTGCCTATCAGTACCGCCGGAGGGTTACGCGCCCCTTTGGGGCAGATTGCGATTTGATGACGAGCGTGTTGCCGCTTGATGAAGCGGCGTTCGCTACTTCTTCGCGCCGCCGAGCTCCCCGTATGCGAGCTTGAGGATGTCGTCGGCCTTCACGAAGCCGTTGGCGCCGAACTTCGCCTCGTAGTCCGCCAGCGGCTTGCCGGCGAGGAAGGCGTCGAGTGGCTGCTTCTTGCGGAGTGCGGCCTGCGTGCGGTCGCGGATGTTCTTGAGCATCGTCAGCACGCCCTCGACGTCCGCGCGGCTGGCGAGGTCACCGTGGCCGGGAATGAACTTGGTGCTGGCGTCGGTCACCGCGAGCATCCGCTCGATGCCGCTGATCATGCCGAGCAGCGAGCCGCCGCTCTCCGTGTCGATGAAGGGGAAGCCGTAGCGCACGAACACGTCGCCCGCGTGCACCACGTTGGCCTTGGCGAACTTCACGATTGCGTCGCCGTCGGTGTGCGCCTTGGGGATGTGGTGCGCCTCGAGCGTCTCGCCGTTCAGGTGCAGCTCCATCTCGGTCGGGAACGTGACGACCGGCAGCGCCGTCTTCGGGCTCGCGGGCGATGTGCGGTTGAAGCGCGCCGAGAACGCCTCCTTCGACATGCGCTCGCGCACGTTGTTCTGCGCGACGATGATGACGCCACTCTTGCCGAGGTTCTCGTTGCCGCCCGTGTGGTCGCCGTGCAGGTGCGTGTTGATGAGGAACTTGACCGGCAACGGCGAGAGTGCCTTGACGGCCGCGAGGATCTTGGCCGTGAGCGGCGCGAACTGGTCATCGATGAGCACGACGCCATCGTCACCAACGGAGACGCCGATGTTGCCGCCCTGCCCCATCAGCATGTAGATGCCGTCCGACACCTTGATGGTGCGGATCGTGACAGTGTCCATGCCGCCCTGGGCGGCAAGGTGCGACGGGAGCGCGGCGCCGGCAACGGCAAGCGCGACGGCAGCGGCGCGAACGAATCGTGGGGTCATGCGAACTCCGGGTCGGGGGACTTCAACGTCGAAACGGAAGACGAGCGAATTGGAGCGGGAACGCGGGTCAGCGGGTGGTCATGAGCGGTCGCCCATACTTCGACATGGCCGTGCGCAGCCGGTCATGCGGGAGCGCATACACGGTGTAGTCGTTCACGCCGACGCTTGTCTCGGCTGCGAGCAGCGCATTGGTGATCGCGCCTTCGGTGGCCTGCGCGGTGGCGCGGAAGAGCGGCGTGAGGCGGTCGTTATCGAGCATGTGCAGCGTGCTCGTCGAGTCGGAGGTCCACACCTTCGGGTTGGCCGTCGAGAAGGCGATGAAGATGTCGCCCGACGAGTTGCCGCCGAAGCCGCCCTGTCGGCCGATGCCCAGCGCCACGCGCTTGACGAGCCGGTCGAGCTGGTGCGGCAGGAGCGGCGCGTCGGTGGCCACCACGACGATGATCGAGCCTTGCTCGTCGGACTCTCGCGCGCCCGGCGCGGGCGCGGCGCCACACCGCGGAACGCCCCGCTCGGTCTCGGTCGGAGCTGCGGCACCGGCACACGGCATGAGATCGGCGATCTCCTGGCCGACGGGCACCCCCGCGATGCGCAGATCTTGGCGCGCGCCGTAGTTGCACTGCACGAGCACACCGACGGTGTATCCGCCTTCCGAGGTACTGAGCACGCGCGACGCGGTGCCGATGCCGCCCTTGAACCGGTGACAGACCATGCCGGTGCCGCCGCCGACATTCCCCTCGGCCACCGCTCCGCCGCGTGCGCCGTCGAGCGCCGCCAGCACGTGCTCGGGCTTCACGTGAAAGCCGTTGATGTCGTTGAGACCGCCGTCGAACGTCTCGGCCACCACCGGCAGCCACCACGGTTGCAGCACCACCTTCTGGTTGAGCTCCCACTTGATGACCGCATCGCGCACCACGCCCACGGAGTGCGTGTTGGTGATGGCCACGGGCCCTTCGAGGAAACCCGACTCCTTCACCCACGTAGTGCCCGTCATCTCGCCGTTGCCGTTGAGCGTGAACCACGACGCGAAGACGGGATCCTGATTCGCGCGGCCACGCGGCAGCACCACCGTCACGCCGGTGCGCACGGGCCCCTTGCCGATCTCGAGCTTGCCGCTGCCGCTCACGAGCGTCGTGTGACCGACTTCGACGCCGGCCACGTCCGTGATGGCGTCGAGCGTGCCGGCGGTACCGCCGATCGGGATGCCAAGCTCACGCGCGCGCGGCTTGCGCGCCTGCGCCGTGGCCGACGACGTGGCGACGACCGCCAACGCCACGAGCACGCATGCGCGCGAAACTCTCTGCGCGCCGCGCATCCTCGGCGGGGTCGCGGACGCCTTCCGCTTGCCGGGCATCCTGGGCGCCGTCACCGAGGATGTTGGCGCGTCGTGCGCCCTACGCGACATCGCGCAGCACCTCCGCGAGGATCTCCCCCATGCGATCCAGGTGCGTCACTTCCGAAATCAGCGGCGGTGAGAGCGCAATCGTGTCGGCGGTGGTGCGGATGAGGAGACCGCGCTTGAAGGCGCCCGAGAGACACTCCATGCCGCGCGCACCGACGAGTCCGTCGCGCGGCGCCAGCTCGATGGCGCCCATGAGGCCGAGGTTGCGGATGTCCACCACGTTGGGCAGCCCGCGCAACCCGTGCAGCACCGACTCCCAGTGCGGCGCGATCGTCGCGGCACGCGTGAACAGGCCGTCGGCCTCGTAGACATCGAGCGTGGCCATGGCGGCCGCGCAGGCCAACGGGTGCCCGCTGTACGTGTAGCCGTGGAAGAAGTCGATGCCGCGCTTGGTCGCGTCCACCGTGGTCTCGTAGATGCCCCGTCGCACGAAGACCGCACCCATCGGCACCGTCCCGTTGGTGATCCCCTTGGCCACGGTCATGAGGTCGGGCACGACACCGAAATAGTCGGCGGCGAACGGCGCGCCGAGACGCCCGAAGCCCGTGATCACTTCGTCGAAGATGAGCAGGATGCCATGCGCGTCGCAGATCGCGCGCAGCCGCTCGAGATAGCCCTTGGGCGGCACGAGCACCCCGGTCGAACCTGCCACGGGCTCCACGATGACCGCGGCAATCGTGTTTGCGCCACGCGTCTTGATGATCTGCTCGAGCTCATCGGCGAGCGTCATGCCCTCGGGCGGCTGTCCCTTGCTGAAGAAGTTGGCCGCGATGCCGTGCGTGTGCGGGAGGTGATCGACGCCGGGCAGGAGTTGCGCCGCGTACGGTGCGCGATTGGCCTCGATGCCTCCCACCGAGATGCCGCCGAATCCCGTACCGTGGTAACCGCGCAAACGCCCGACGAAGCGTGTCCGTTGCGGCTCACCGCGCGCCCGCCAGTACGCGATCGCGATCTTGAGGGCCGAATCGACGGCCTCCGACCCCGAGTTGGTGAAGAAGACGTGGTCGAGGTCGCCGGGGAGCATGGCGCCAAGACGCGAGGCCAGCTGGAACGTGGACGGATGTCCCATCTGGAAGCTCGGCGCGAAGTCGAGCTCGGCGGCCGAGCGCGCGATGGCATCGCTGATCGGCTTGCGGCCGTGGCCCGCGTTGACGCACCAGAGGCCCGAACAGCCATCGAGCACGGAGTTGCCGTCGACGTCGGTGTAGTACATCCCCTCCGCGCGGGCGAGCAACCGCGGCGCCTGCTTGAACGCGCGGTTGGCCGTGAACGGCATCCAGTACGCGTCGAGGTCCTGGGCGGTGAGCACGGGCAGGGTGGCGGTTGTCATGATCGGAGGGGTTGGCGTGCCGTAGTCGTCCTGAGCGATGCGAATGCGTGCGCGTGTCGTCGTCCGCGCCTACTTCTTCCTGGACGGCGCCTTCTTCTTCACCACTTTTTTCACGGACGTCTTCTTCGGCGCCGCCTGCTTGACCGGCGACTTCCCGGGCGACGTCTTTGCCGGCGTCTTTGCCGGCGTCTTTGTCGGCGTCTTTGTCGGCGTCTTCGCAGCTACCGCGGGTGCTGGCTTGGCCGCCATCGCGAGCACGGTGGCCCACTCCCTTGGCGTCACCGGTACCACGGACAATCGCCCCACGCGCAACAGGCTCATCTCCGCGAGCGCGGGCGTCGTCTTGATCTCCGCGAGCGTCACGCCCCGCGGCAGCGCCTCGACCGCCCGCAGGTCCACCATCCACCACGTCGGCGCGTCGGCCTTCGCGTCGGCGTCGTAGCCGTGGTGCCCCTCCTCGAACTGCGTGTGATCGGGATAGGCCAGCTTCACCACTTCCGCGATGCCGACGATCGCCTGCGGGTCCGTGCTCGAATGGTAGAAGAACACGAGGTCGCCGAGCTGCATGCCGTCGAGCATGAAGTTGCGCGCCGAGTAGTTGCGCACGCCGTCCCAGTGCGCCGTACGTTCGGGTCGCACCATCAGGTCGACGAAGGAGAAGACGTCCGGCTCCGACTTGACGAGCCAGTAGCGCCGTTCGCCGTCCTTGCGTGGTCCGAAGACGTGCGCCCACGAGCCGGACGCGTAGTCGGAAGTCGGTCGTGTCGTCATCGGGCTCCTACGGACGAAGGCGGTGCATCATGCGCGGAAACGCGATGACCTCGCGGATATGCGGCGTGCCGCAGATCCACGCGATCGTGCGTTCGAGTCCGAGCCCGAAGCCCGCGTGGGGAAAGGTGCCGTACTTTCGCAGGTCGAGATACCAGCCGTACGCATCTTCCGGCAGACCTTCCTCGCGGATGCGGTGCAGCAGCTTGTCGTAGTCATCCTCGCGCTGCGATCCGCCGATCATCTCGCCGTAGCCCTCGGGCGCGAGCAGGTCGTCGCAGAGCACGGTGCGCGGATCGGCCGGGTTCTCCTTCATGTAGAAGGCCTTGGCCTCCTTGGGGTAGTTCATCACGAACACCGGCTTGTCGTAGTCGGCGACGATCAGCGCCTCGTCCTCGGCGCCGAGGTCGTCGCCCCACTTGGCCGAGCTCCCCTTCTTCTGCACGAGCGCGATGGCGTCGGTGTAGTCGAGGCGCACGAATGGCGGCACGACCAGGCGCAGCTTGCTCACGTCGCGCTCGAGCTCGGTCAGCTCGGGCATGCGGCGCTCCAGCACCCGCTCGACGATGAAGGACACCATGTCCTCCTGCAGGCGCATGTTGTCGTTGCTGTCGTTGAACGCGACTTCCGGCTCGATCATCCAGAACTCGGTGAGGTGGCGGCGCGTCTTGCTCTTCTCGGCGCGGAACGTGGGGCCGAACGTGTAGATCTTGCCGAACGCGGCGGCCGCGGCCTCGCCGTAGAGCTGGCCCGTCTGCGCGAGGTAGGCGTTGCCCTCCTCGAAGTACTCGGTGCTGAACAGTCCGCTGCGTTCGCCGATCGCGGCCGTGAGGAGCGGCGTGTCGACGCGCAGGAAGCCACGCTCGTAGAAGAAGTCGTGGATCGCCTGCTCGACTTCATGACGGATCTTGGCGATTGCCACCTGGCGCGGCGTGCGCAACCAGAGGTGACGGTTGTCGAGCAGGTGGTCGATCCCGTGTTCCTTGGGCTGGATCGGGTAGTCGAGCGGTGACGGCCCGATGATCGCGAGTTCGCTCACGCCCAGCTCGTGTCCACCAGGCGAACGCGGCTCGGCCTTCACTTCGCCGGTGAGGGCGATGCACGCTTCCTGCGTCAGTTCACCGAAGCGCGCCCACGCCTCCGGGCTGACTGCATTCTTGACCACCACGCCCTGCATCAAGCCGGTGCCATCGCGCAGCACGATGAACGCGATCTTGCCCGAGGAGCGGAGGTGCGTGACCCACCCGCGCACGGTCACCGTCTGACCAACGTGCTGCGGGAGTTCGGCGATGCGGGCGAAGGGCGTCGTCATGGAAGCAGGCGAAAGGAGCGAGTGGCCGGGAAAGATAATGGCGCGAGACCACCCCCCGCCTCACCTTTCGTGCATGGTGGACACCGACCCACCCCTCCCCGGCTCGCTGGCCGCGTTGGAGGGGCTCGACGTTCCGAAGGGTGCCTACGGCGGGCCACGCGTGGCGCGCCTCTCGCGGGCGCTGCGCGTGCCGCTCGACGCGCTCTCGCATGGCGAGGTGCGCTTCCTCCTGAGCGAAGGGCGCGCCTTGGGTCGCGTCATCCCGCTGGCGCTCCAGCGACTCGCCGCCGATCCGCTGCTCGCGGCCGACGGCCGGCCCGGCGACCTGCTGCTGACGCTGCTCGCCGCCGCCGAAAGCGGATGGGACGCCGCACCCGCGTGGCGCGACCCGCTGGCGCGCGCACTCGAAGCGGGGCTCGAGCACCTCGCGACCGCCTCGAGCGACGTGCAGCACGCGTTGCGCGATGAACTCGAGACCGCGCGCGACCACTTTCTCGCTGCCTGATTCCCCGTGCCCGTGACGCGCATGCTTCGCCCCGCCCTCGCGCTCGCCACCCTGTTCGTCGTCTCCGCTCCGCCGTTGCGCGCGCAGTCGCCAGCGCCACTGCGCGTCGCCACGTCGCAGGGCCCGGTCGACGGACGAGACTCCGCCGGCGTGACGCACTGGCTCGGACTCCCGTTCGCAGCGCCGCCCGTGGGCGCGTTGCGCTGGCGTCCGCCCCTGGCACCCGCCACCTGGAGTTCGCCGCGCGACGGGTCCACGTTCGGTCCGATGTGCATGCAGACCGACCGCCTCACAAAGCTCTTCGGCGGCCCCATGGACCCCGTGAGCGAAGATTGCCTGACGCTCAACGTCTGGTCGACGTCGACCGGCGGCGCGAAGAAGCCGGTGATGGTCTGGATCCATGGCGGCGGCTTCACCCACGGCAGCGGTCGCAGCTCGATCTATGACGGCACGCGACTCGCACAGCTCGGCGTCGTCGTCGTCACCATCAACTACCGGCTCGGCGTCTTCGGCTACCTGGCGCATCCCGCGCTCTCGGCGGAGTCGGGGGCCAAGGGATCGGGCGCATACGGCTTTCTCGACCAGGTGGCCGCGCTCCGCTGGGTGAAGCGAGAGATCGCGGCCTTCGGCGGCGATCCCGACAACGTCACCATCTTCGGCGAGTCGGCGGGCGCGTTCTCGGTGGGCTTCCACCTCGTCTCGCCGATGTCGCGCGGCCTCTTCCACCGCGCCATCATGGAAAGCGGCAGCACCTACCGCTTCACCCTGCCGCTCAATGGGCCGGATTCCGCGCGCACGGGCGAGCGCGCGGGCCTCGCGATCGCCGCCAAGGCTGGCGTCACGGGCCGCGGCGCCGACGCGCTCAGCGCATTGCGCGCCCTGAGCGCCGATTCACTGCTTGCGCGCGTCGCCAACGAGGGGATCGAGGCCTATCCCGAAGTCGTCGACGGCGAGTTTCTCGTCGAACCACCGACACGTTCGCTGCTCGAGGGGCGCGTGGCGCGCGTGCCGGTCATCATCGGCTCCAACGCCGACGAGAGCACGGTGCTCGTGCGCGACCTCAAGTTGCGCACGGCGCCGCAACTCGATTCGGCCGTGCGCGCCTCGTATCCCGCCCCCTTCGCCGAGCGCGCGCTCGCGGCCTATCCGCCACCCGAGGGCGTGACCGGGCCGGTCAAGGCGTACCGGTTGCTCTGGACCGACGACGTCTTCACCGCGACCGCCCGCGAGACCGCGCGCGCCCTCACGCGCGCCGGCGTCCCCGTCTATCGCTACTTCTACACGCGCGTGGCTGGCGGCATGGCGGGTCTCGCGCTTGGCGCCTTCCATGCGTCCGAGATCCCCTTCGTGTTCGGCGTGCGCGGCGGTACCTCCCCGCTCTGGGGCGTGACGCCGTACGACACCACGCTCGCGGTGGCGATGTCGGGCGCGTGGGCGCGTTTCGCTGCGCAGGGTGACCCCAACGCTCCGCAGCTCGCGGCGTGGCCGCGCTTCACCATCGCGGGCGACGAGACGATGGAGTTCGGCGCGCACGTCGGCGCGATGATCGGCCCACGCCCGTCGCAACTCGACCTCATCGGCGAGATCCTCGCCTTCCGCGCCCGCACCGCCGAGCGCGCCACCATTCGCACGGGAAGCAATCAATGATCGCCATGCGCGCGCTCGTCGCCGTCACCGTCCTCGCAGCCCTGCCCCTGGGCGCACAGCGCACCGGCGACCGTCTCATCGTTCTCAACAAGGCCGAGGCGACCGCATCGATCATCACGCTCTCCGACGGCAAGGTGGTCGCGACACTGCCCGTTGGCGAAGGGCCGCATGAGGTCGCGGTTCGCGGCGACGGCAGGGTCGCCGTCGCGTGCAACTACGGCACCGGGACCGCGCCTGGACGCTCGCTCACGGTGCTCGACCTCGTGACCATGGCCGTCGTGCGCACCATCGACCTGGGCAGCTACCGCCGGCCACACGGCATCGCCTGGATGCCCGACGGCAAGCATGTCGTCGTGACGGTCGAAGCCAATCAGGCGGTGCTCGTCGTCGACATCGAAGGTGGCTCGGTGGTGCAGTCGATCGGCACCGAACAGCAGGGCACGCACCTGCTCGTCATGTCGAAGGACGGCACGCGCGCCTACACGTCGAACATCGGCTCGGGTTCGGTGACGATGATCGACCTCGTGGCGCGCACGAAGCTCAAGACGACGACGTTCGGCAAGTTCCCCGAGGCCATCGACCTCTCGCCCGACGGCAAGTGGCTCTGGAGCGCCGATCGCACGCTCGAGCGCGTCACGATGCTCGATGCCGCCACGCTCGACACCGTGCGGTCGCTGCCCACCGGCAAGTTCCCCAACCGGCTCAAGTTCACCCCCGACGGCAAGACAGTCGTGCTCTCGAATGCGCAGAGCGGCACGCTCGCGTTCTATGACGTCGCGAAGGGCCGGCCCGACGGCGAGATCACCTTCGCCGTCGATTCCTCGCTGCTGCGTCCGCAGATGCTCGGATCGCAGATGGGCAGCTCGGCCACGCCGCTCGGCATCCTCATGGACCCGTCGGGCAAGCGCGCGTTCGTCGCGCTCGCGGCGATGGACCGCATCGCGGAAGTGGATCTCGCCAAGCGCGTCGTCGTGCGGCTGCTCGCGGCCGGGCGTGAGCCGGACGGCATGGCGCTCATCCGCGGCCGCTAGCGCGGACGTTAGCGCGGCCGGTAACGCGGGAGCGTCGAGGGCTCGGCGCGCTCAGTTCGCGTCGAGCACCTCGCGCACCTTGCGCGCGAGGACATCGGGCGGGAACGGCTTCTGCAGAAACGCCACGCCATCCTCGAGGACGCCGCGCTTGATCATCTCGTCGTCGGTGTAGCCCGAGAGGAAGAGCACGCGCGTCTCGGGACGGATCGCGAGCAGCCGGTCGCGGAGCTGCGGCCCGCTCATGCGCGGCATCACGACGTCGGTGACGAGGATCGGCAGGGGTCCCTGGTGGGCCGCCGCGATCGCGAGCGCCTCCTCGCCGGAGGCCGCCACGAGACACGAGTAGCCGAAGCGCGAGAGCGCGAGGCGGATCAGGTCGCGCACGCCGCGATCATCCTCGGCGATGAGCACCGTCTCCTTGCCCGCGCCGGGACGCGAGGGCACGGCCGCGACTTCGACGCGCGTCGCCTCGCGCTCCTCACGCGGCAGGTAGACGCGGAACGCGGTGCCCTCGCCGGGACGGCTCGCCACGTGGACGTGCCCACCACTCTGCGTCACGATGCCGTAGACGGTGGAGAGGCCGAGTCCGGAGCCGCGGCCCGGCGCTTTCGTCGTGAAGAACGGTTCGTAGATGCGCGAGAGGACGGAGTCGTCCATCCCCACGCCGGTGTCGGTGACCGCGAGCAGCACCCACTCGCCGTCCGGCACCGCCGCGTCAGCCGCGGGGGTGGAGCTCGAGGCCGTCACGTGCGACGTCGTGATCGTGAGCGTGCCACCGAACGGCATCGCGTCGCGCGCATTGACGGCGAGGTTCATCACCACCTGCTCGAGCTGCGACGGATCGCCGCGCACCTGCCATGCCGGGTCGTCATGCGACGTCTCGAGGTGCACGTCCTCGCCGATGAGGCGCACGAGCAGCTTCTCGCACGTCGCCACGACCTCGCGCAGCACGAGCGAGCGCGGCTGCAGCACCTGCTGGCGCGAAAACACGAGCAGCCGCTTGGTCAGGTCGCCGGCGCGGCGCGTGGCCGCGATGATCTCCATCAGGCCATTCGCGACGGCGCCATCGGCCGGCACGTCCTCGAGGGTGACCGTGGCGAAGCCGAGGATCGCGGTCAGCACGTTGTTGAAGTCGTGCGCAACGCCGCCGGCGAGCCGGCCCACCGCTTCCATCTTCTGCGCATGCCGCAGCTGCGTCTCGAGGCGCACACGGTCCGAGACCACGAGCGCGACACAGACCTCGCCCTCGATCGCGTCGTCGGGTCCGCGCAGCGGTCCCACCGCGATCTCGAAGTGCTGGCCGCGGAAGTTGACCGTGCCCGTGATGCGCTCGCCGCGATCCAGCACGGCCCGCGTGACCTCGTCGGCGTCGAAGACGCGCCCGTCGTCGCGGGCCATGCGCACGTCGCGGAAGAAGTCGGTGGCCGACGTCCCGACCAACTCGCCGGCCGCGATGCCGGTGGCCTCGAGCCCGCGTCCTTCCACGCGCGTGAAGACCCCCGCACGATCCATCGACCAGACGACGAGCGGCGCTGCGTCGAGGATCGCGCGGAAGATTCCCTGCGTGCGGCGCAGTTCGTCCTGCGCCTCCACGCTGCGCGACACGTCGCGCAGGATCGTCAGCGAGTGCGTGACGAGTCCCGCCGCATCGCGGATCGGCAGCACCTCGTGATCCGCAGTCAGCGTCCGCCCGTCGCGCGTGCGCAGCATCGTGCGTGTGTGTACCGGCTCACCCTCGCGGACGTGCCGGCGGCGCTCGGTCGCGGCCTCCACGTCGGTGACCAGCTCCGACAACTTGATGGCGCCCATCGCGAGCACTTCGCTGCGCGTCCAGCCGAGCGTACGTTCGAACGCCGCGTTCACGAAGACGAGCTGTCCGGGCTCGTCGCTCCTGCCGTCGTGTCGCGCGATCAGCACCATGTCGTTGAGGTGCGCCATCGCTTGCTGCGCCAGTTCCAGCTCCTCGGCGGCGCGCCGGCTCGATGCGGCAATGCCGGCCAGCCGCGCCGCCGCCTCGAGGAGCGGCAGCTCGGACGCCGACGGCCCGCGCGCTGTGCGCTCGTAGAGCGCGAGCGCGCCGAGCACGGTGCCGTCGGGCCCGAAAAACGGCTCCGACCAGCAGGCGCGAAGGCCGTGCTCGAGCGCGAGAGCGCGATACTCCGCCCAGAGCGGATCATTCGCGATGTCGGTGACGAGCACGCGCTCGCGACGCCAGAGCGCCGTTCCGCTCGACCCGCTCGTGGGTCCGATGGGCACTCCGTCGATCGCGACGTTGTATGCGCTCGGCGCGCTCGGCGCCGCCGCCACCCGCATGTGCGTACCGGATGCATCCAGCATCAGCACGGTGCAGATCGATCCCGGCGCTTCCCGCTCCACGAACCGCACCACGGCGTCCAGCACGGCGTGCAACGGCTGACCGCTCGCGATCGCGTCGAGCACCGTGCGCTGTCCGCGATCGATGACCTCGGCGGTCTTGCGGCGCGAGATGTCGCGGCCGACGCCGAGGATGAGCCCCAACGACGGGTCGGCGCGTCCGGACCAGGCCAGCCACACCCAGCCGCCATCGCGGTGTGCCCAGCGGCACTCGAGCGACACCGGCGTTTCGGCATCGTCGCGCGTTCGCCAGCGCTTGCGCATCTCGTCCATGTCGTCCGGGTGCACGAGGTCGCGCACCTGTCGGCCGCGCGCTTCGGTGTCGCTCCAGCCCAGCACGGCGGTGAACGCCGGATTGGTGCGCAGGATTTTTCCGTCGAGCGTGCACGCCAGCATCGCCTCGGATGTCAGCGCGAAGAGGCGTTCAAAGAGCTGCGAGTCGACCTGGTCCGGGAGATCGGCGCCGTTCACGCTGGCCATGCGCGGAAAGCTAAGGCGCCCCCCGTCGCCCGCCATCACCCGGTGCGGAAGAGCGTCAGTGCGGTCTCATAGCGCGCTCCCAGCATGGCGCGCAGCGCACCGTGTTCCGCGCGCGTCAACGTCGGGTCGGCGGCCAGCGTGCGATCCGCCGCTGCACGCGCCTGCTTCGCGAGTGCGATGTCGCGCAGTGGATCGGCCACCCGATACGTCGGCACGCCGTGCTGCCGTTCGCCAAAGAGATCACCCATGCCTCGCATCGTCAGGTCGGCGTCGGCAATCTTGAAACCATCTTCGGTCGCGCTGAAGAGCGCGAGGCGACTCGCGGCCACGTCGCCCACGTCACCCAACAGGATGCAGTACGACTGCTCCGCGCCGCGGCCCACGCGTCCGCGCAACTGGTGCAGCTGCGAGAGGCCGAACCGCTCCGGATGCTCGATCACCATCACGGTGGCGTTCGGCACGTCGATGCCCACTTCGATCACCGTCGTGGCCACGAGCACGTCGAGTGCGCCGTCGCGGAAGGCGCGCATCGTGGCGTCGCGCTCCGCCGTCGGCAGTCGCCCGTGCAGCAGCGCGCAGCGCTTCCCCGCGAACGGCCCCGCTGCAAGCGACGCGAACATCGTCGTGGCCGCCTTCAAGTCCGTTTTCTCCGACTGCTCGATGACGGGATAGACGATGTACGCCTGTCGCCCAGACTCGAGCTGCCGCGAGACGAACTCCAGCACCCGCGTGCGCGCCGATTCCGGCCGGCGCACCGTCGTGACCGGCGTGCGGCCCGGCGGTCGTTCGTCGAGCACGCTCACGTCGAGGTCGCCGTGCAACGTGAGCGCGAGCGAGCGCGGGATCGGTGTCGCCGTCATCAGCAGCACATCCGTCACCGCGCCCTTCGCGCCCAGTTCGGCGCGCTGCGCCACGCCGAAGCGGTGCTGCTCGTCGACGATCGCGAGCCCGAGCTTCGCGAACGTGGTGCCCTCCTGCGCGAGGGCGTTGGTTCCGATCGCGAACACCGGCTCCACGCTCGCGAGTCGCGTGGCCACTTCCCGCCGCGCCGCAGCGCCGAGCGAGCCCGTCACGAGCAGCGGACTGATGCCGAGCGGCGCGAGCAGCGCGCTCACCGTGCGGTGGTGCTGTTCGGCCAGCAGTTCCGTCGGGGCCATCAGCGCCACCTGGTATCCGCTCTCGATCGCCACGAGCGCGGCGAACACCGCCACGACGGTCTTCCCCGCGCCGACGTCGCCCTGCAGCAGCCGGTGCATCTTCTCGGGCACCAGCATGTCCGCCACGATCTCCTTGATCGTGCGCACCTGCGCCTTGGTGAGCGTGTAGGGCAGCGTGGCCTTGAGCTGCTTCGCGAGGGCGCCGGGTTTGGCGAACGCGACGCCGTTGCGCGGGGTGCGCGCGAGTGCCCGCGCGCGCCGCTGCAGCAGCTGCACCGCGAACAATTCGTCGAAGGCGAGCCGATCGCGTCCGCGCAGCGCCTCCGCCATCGTCGCCGGCATGTGCACGAGGCGCAGTGCCTCGCCGAGCGGCGCGAGTCCTACCTGCTCGCGCAACGCCTCGGGTAGCGGATCCTTCACGAGCGGCGCGAGTGGGCCCAGGTGCTGCTCGATCAGCCCGCGAATGAGCTTGAACGAGAGACCCTCAGTGGCCGGATAGACGGGCAGCACGCGACCACCGAGTCCCTCGGGGTTGTCGCCCAGGTTCACCCACTCGCGCGGCGCGAGCTGCCGGCCGTGATAGAAGCGCACGCTCCCCGAGGCGAGCAGCAAGTCGCCCTTCTCGATCGTGCGGTCGAGGAACGGTTGCCCCGGCCACGCCACTTCGATCATCCCGCTCTCGTCCTTCAGCACGGCCTGGAAGATCTTGAGTCCCTTCCGGGTCGGCAAAATCCCCTTGGAGATCACCGTGCCCATGATGGTGCCGTCCATTCCGGTCTCGAGCCGGTTGATGGGCGTGATCGTGCTCGCGTCTTCGTAGCGTGTCGGCACGTGCAGCAGGAGGTCACCGGCCGTGCGCACGCCCAGTCGTTCGAACGCGAGCGCGCGCGCCGGCCCCACTCCCTTGAGGTACGTGACCGGCGTCTCGAGCGTGATGCGCGGCTGCCCGTCCGACTTCCACGTGCCATCGCGCCGCCGCGTGCCCGCCATCTGCGCGCCGCCGCCCTACTCGAGCAGCGCGCGGCTGAACGCCGTCGCGTCGAACTCCTCGAGGTCCACTGCCGACTCGCCCGTACCGACGAACTTCACGGGGACGTCGAGCGCATCGTGCACGGCCACCACGATGCCACCCTTGGCCGTGCCGTCGAGCTTCGTGACCACGAGTCCCGTGATCGGTACCGCAGCCATGAAGGTCTTCGCCTGCGCGATGGCGTTCTGCCCGATCGTACCGTCGAGCACGAGCAACGTGTCGTGCGGCGCACCGTCCAAGCGTTTCGCCACGACGCGCGCCACCTTCTTGAGCTCCGTCATGAGACCCTCGCTCGTGTGCAGGCGGCCTGCCGTGTCGATGATCACCGTGTCGACGCCGCGCGTCACGCCGGCGTCGATCGCGTCGAACGCCACGGCGGCGGGATCGGAACCGGCGGCGCCTCCCACGAACTGCGCGCCCGTGCGCTCGGCCCAGATGCGCAGCTGGTCGATCGCCCCCGCGCGGAACGTGTCGGCGGCGCCGAGCAACACCGTGCGTCCCTCGGCGCGCAACTGGTGCGCGAGCTTGCCGATGAAGGTCGTCTTCCCGGCGCCGTTCACGCCGACGATGAGCAACACGGTGGGGGGCACAGCGCTGCACGTGAGCGCCGGCGCGCTGTTCCCCTTGCGTAGTTCGCCTTCGATCAGCGCGCGCATCGCCTCGCGGAACTCGTCCTCGCTCTTCGCCTCGCCGCGTTTGGCGAGCCGCTCCACTTCGGCCACGAGCCGCAGCGTCGTCGCGACGCCGAAGTCGGCCGCCAGCAGCAATTCCTCGAGCGCCTCGAGGTCGCCCGCCTTGACGCCGCCCGTGAGCAAGACGCCCACGTCGGCCAGCGCCACGTCCTTGATGCGCTGCCAGAGCGAGCGCCGGGCGACATCGCCCGCCTTCGGAATGAGCCGCATGGGGCGGAAGCTAGCGTCCTACCGGAGCCCCGCGCGTCGCCGTAGCAGCCATTCCACGCAGAGCAGCAGCACAATCACGACGAACGGCCACACCGTCGTGCGCAGGCCCGGTGCCTCGCCCATCGCGGCGCCGCTGCCGATCGCGCCCGCCACCACCGTCGGCCGGCGCGCGACCCATTCTGCCGACGGATTCACCACGAGTACCGATGCACCGCCGGTTGCGCGCACGTCATAGATGCCGGCCGGCAGCGCCGCCGTGAGCGCTTCGTTCACGTCGCGGGCGAAGCGCAGCTCCAGCGTGTCGGGCGTGGCGCGCTCACCGTTCCGCGCGCCGCGACGCTTGAGCGAGACGCGCACAAGCGTGTCACTGACTCCTCCACGCCGCCAGCGTACCGGATCGCCCTCGCGCACCAGACCGGCGGCGGGTCGAGCCGCGCGCACGTCAGGACGATCCGACGCGAGCCAGTCCGCGGCGGCGCCCCACAAGGCGCCGAACGCATCGGCGGGAATCCCCGAGCGCACGCGCCACGCGGAGAATCCACTCGCCGTCACCACCACCGTGCGGCGTGGCGTCGTGCGCCCCACCACGATCGCCACCGGCCGTTCACCGCGCGCGCGCGCCGCCATCAGGCCGGTCCACTCGCCCGTGGCCGGCGGTCCCGCTTCGATCGGCGGCAGCGAATCCCACGACACGCCACCGAGCGCGCCCGCGAGCGGCGATGGAGGCGCCGAGACGGCGTACCATTCGCCCGTGTGCTCCCTTGGCGGCGCGATCAACGCGAGCGCGCCGCGCGCGGCGCTCGTCGGCTCACCGAAGATTGACGTATCTCCGTGCAGCACGACCATCGGTGCTCCCGCCACGAGGCGCCGCACGTCCGCTTCCGCGATCGGCGCGAGGCTTCCGTCGACACGCCACTGGGCCGGAGCGACTCGCAGGTAGGCGCGTGTCGGCAACCCCACCGCGCCGCGCAGCAGCGCCACGATCCAGCGCGCGTCGGCGTCGGGACTGCTCGACACGAACACCACCGACGCCTGCGGGGCGACATCGAGGGCGACGCCCAGTGTGTCGTTCGCGGACTCCGCATCGGGAGACGTCGCGACGCTCGCCCGCAACACGAGTGCTCCGGCGCGATCACCGAGCCGCACCCGCAGCGGCACGCTGCGTTCGCCCCACGCGCCCAGCGCCTCGAGGGCGGCCTCGGCCACGACCGTGCCATCGAGCGCGAGGCGCACACGTCCCGCGCTCGAGCCCGCTGCGCCCGCCGCCACCGACACGCGCACATCGATGGAATCGCCGGCGACGGCCGCCGAGGGCGCCTCGAGCGTCGTGATTGCCACGTCCGCACGCGCGGCACGCGGCGGCACGATCACCTGCGAACCCGACGGCAACGACTGCAGCGCCTCGGGATCGACCAGCTCACCGTCCGTGACGACGATCAACGCGCGGCCCGCCGCCAGCGCCCGCTCGACGACGGGCTGCGCACGCGAGGCCGCGTCGCCCGGTACAGCGGGCATCGCTCCGGCGCGCACGGTGTCGCCGAACAGGAAGATAGAGTCGGCGCTCACATCACGTGCTTCACGCACCGCCGCGCGCCATGCGGACGTGTCGCCGCCGCGTCGCCAGCTCGACGACGCGTCCAGCGCCACGAAGGGGCGTGCGCGCGAGGCCGGCGCTGCCGGTGCGTCGAGCGCGAGCGCGACCGCCAGCGTCACGATGACGAAGCGCGCGGCCACGGACGCGCGCGCCGCCCACCCTGTGCGCAGCGCGAGGGGCCAGTATCCGGCGAGCGCGGCCACGGCGCCCGCGATGAGTGCGATCAACCAGGTCCACATGCGGACCACAAGCTAGCGGGCCGGCGCTCCGCTTGCGGAACACCGGCCCGTGACTACCTCGAACGCGGTCGAGGTCAATCCATCTGGCGACGGATGAACGTCGGGATCTCCATGTCGCCGAGCTCCGTGTTCGCGCGTGAGGGGCGCGTGGCCGGAGCCGTCGAGTTCGGCTGCGTCTTGGCCTTCGGGAACGGAATCACCGGCGCGCCGGCCGACCGCACCCCCTGCGAGGGACGACCGGTCGTCTCCGAGGCCGACGCCGACGCCTGCTCGGCGCCGCGATCGAACCCGGTCGCGATCACGGTCACACGGACTTCGCCCTGCATTGCCGGCTCGGTCACCGATCCGAAGATGATCTGCGAGTCGTCGCCCACCGCATCGTGGATGATGTCGGAGATCTGCGTCACTTCACCGAGGGTGAGGTCCTCGCCGCCGGTGATGTTGAGCAGCACGCCCGCCGCGCCCGCCACCGACACGTTGTCGAGCAACGGGCTCGAGATCGCCTGCTGCGCCGCTTCCGTGGCGCGGTTCTCGCCGCGGCCCACGCCCGTGCCCATGAGCGCCGAACCGCCGTTCTGCATCACCGTGCGCACGTCGGCGAAGTCGACGTTGATGAGGCCGGTCCGCGAAATCAGCAGCGAAATACCCTGCGTCGCCTGCAGCAGCACCTCGTCGGCCTTCTTGAGCGCGTCCTGGAACGGAATCCCCTTGCCGACGACCGCGAGGAGGCGTTCGTTCGGGACAACGATCATCGTGTCGACATGCTTGCGCATCTCGGCGATGCCCGCCTCGGCCTGCCGCATGCGCTTCCGTCCCTCGAAGAGGAACGGGCGCGTGACGATGCCAACGGTCAGCGCACCAGCTTCGCGCGCGAGTTCACAGATGACAGGCGCCGCACCGGTTCCGGTGCCGCCGCCCATGCCGCAGGTGATGAAGACGAGGTCGGCGTTGCCGAGCACGCGCGAGACTTCATCGCGGTTTTCCTCGATGGCCTGACGCCCGATGTCGGGGCGCGCACCGGCGCCCAGACCGCGCGTCAGCTTCTTGCCGATCTGGATCTTCACGTCCGCCTTCGAGGCCAGCAGCGCCTGGGCGTCGGTGTTCACCGAAATGAACTCGACCCCCTCGAGGTGTTCATCGATCATGCGGTTGACGGCGTTGCCGCCGCCACCGCCGACGCCCACGACCTTCATGCGGGCGTTCTGTGTCGCGCTCTCCTCGAATTCGAAGATCATGGCGCTCGCGACTCCACGTGGCTGGAAAGGTGACGTGATGGGACCCAGCAGCCCGCAGGCGACCGGGTTATCAACAATGCAGGGATGTTACACCGAGGGCAGAATATAGCCCGTTGTTCACTCGGCATGGCTGTGCATTGGACGACCGAATGCGCGGGACGGCACTCGCCCTTCCGGCACCACTTTTCCACATTTCCCGAGAATTTCATCAGCTATTTGACATTCTCGCGTCGTCCTGAGCGAAGCGAAGGACCTGCTTGTGCCGTTCAGCGCTCGCGAAGCAGGTTCTTCGCTCGTTCAGAACGACAGGATTGTCCAAGACGTAACTCTCACGCTTCCGTCTCCCTCGCACCTCTCGTCATGCCGCGCTCCGCACGCCTGATCGCCATCGTCGCCGTCCTCCTCGCCAGCGTCGCGTTCCGCTCCGCGGCGCAGGTCGTCACCCTCGACCGCACCGTGCGATCCCCCGCTGTGGCCGCGGACGGCCGCGTCGCAGTCGAAATCGACGGCGACCTCTGGGTGCGCGCGGCGTCGGCTGCTGCGCCATGGCATCGCCTCACGAGCGGCAGCGCGTGGGACATGCAGCCGAGCTTCACGCGCGATGGACGCGCGCTCGTCTTCAGTTCCGATCGCGGCGGGAGCTGGCGCATCCATCGCCTTGCGCTCGACGACACCGTGGCCACGGGCGAGCCCGAGGTGCTCACCACCGGCGGTACAGACACCGACCCGGTCGCGTCGACTGATGGCCGCATCTACTTCGTGCGCGGCCGCCACGCCGCGATGCGCCTCTTCGTGCGCGAGACCGATGGCACCGAGAAGCGCGTCACGACGCTTGGCAATCCCGAGAGCGCACCGGCCTTGTCGAGCGACGGCACGCGCCTCGCGTACGTCGACAACGTCGACGGCAGCGGGCGACTGCGCGTGCGCGTGATCGCGACCGGCGTCGACCGCGTCATCGTCGGCGACCGCGACGTCGACGGTGCGGCCTGGTCGCCGAGCGGCGACCGGCTCGCGCTCAGTGCGAGCGGCGGCCGTGGCGGCGTCTTCGTGACGGGCGCCGACGGTCGCACGGTCCAACCCGCCAGCACCGTGCGTGGCGACGTGGCGTGGAGCGCCGACGGCCACACGCTCTTGATCGCCGAGCGCAACGACGACGAGCCCGGCTACAACGGCGATCCCGATCGACTTGGCCTGCGCGTCAGCGAGCGCTTCGGTGCGCCGGGCCGCTTCATCACCGTCGCGGCGCCAGCACCCACCGACGCCGCGCGCGCCGATGTCGCACTCACGACCACGGCGATCAGCGTCAATCGCGCCGCGCGAAACGCCGAGGCGTTCGATCGCGCCTGGCAGCGCACCAACACCCTCTACTTCGCGCACGATGCGGCGAGGCAGGCGCAGTGGGCGAGCGTTCGCGAGCGCGTGCGCGCGCGCGCCCTCGCCGCCGCCAACGACAGCGCGCTCGACGCCGCGATCCACGACATGCTCCAGCAGCGTCCACCACTGCGCGTCCCGGCCAGCGGGCGCGCCGTCGTCTCGAGCGCCAATCCCGTGGCCACCGAAGCCGGACTCGATGTGCTCCGCGCCGGAGGCAACGTCGTGGACGCGGCCGTCGCGGTCTCCTTCGCGCTCGGCGTCGTCGAGCCCGACGCGAGCGGCGTCGCCGGCTACGGACAGATGGTCGTGCACAAGAACGGGTGGGCCGAGCCGCAGCTCATCGAGTTCATGGGACGCGCGCCTGAAGCGGCGTCGCTCGACAACGCGAGCTTCCTCGAGAACGGCCGCTATCCCAACGACGGCCCGGTGCTGCCGATCGTGCCCGGCACGGTGGCCGGCATGCACCGCGCGTTCACGCGCTTCGGCTCGGGCAAGGTCACGTGGAAGGCCGCCCTCGCGCCGGCCATTCGTGCCGCTCGCGATGGCTATGCGGTCACCGAAGGTCTTGCCACCACGCTACGCGTCGAGCGCGACCACTTCGCGAAGTACGCGGGCAGTCGCGCCCTCTTCTTCCGCAACGGGGAGCCCCTCAACGTCGGCGACACGATTCGCAACCCGGATCTCGCGTGGGTGCTCGAACAGGTGGCCGAGCGCGGCGCCGACGGCTTCTACCGTGGCGAGGTGGCGCGCCGGCTCGTGACCGACCTGCACGGTCAGGGCAACGCCATCACCATGCGCGACATGGCGCGCTACTTCGCGGCCGATCGCACACCCGTCAAGGGCACCTATCGCGGCTATACCATCTACTCAAGTGCGCCGCCCGTCTCGGGCGGCACGCAGATGGTCGCGCAGCTCAACCTCCTCGAGCAACAGGGCGGCCTCAAGCCGATCACCGACGATCCGCTCAGCGCACACGCCTTCCTCTCGGCGTGGCTGCTCGCGCCGCGCAGCCGCGTGGCCGATCCCGGGCTCTGGCCCGTCGACATTGCGCCCGCGATCGACAAGGACACCGCGCGCGCGCGTTGGCGCTGCTTCGACGCGGGCGCGGCACCGACACCGCGTCTGCTCACCGGCGTGCTCGCCTGCGCGGGCAATGGTCCCGCCACGCCGCCGCAACCGTCCGCACCGCCTTCGAACGGCGATGCATTCGCGTCGCGCATGGCGGCGCCCGAAGGCTGCGACCCGGCGGAGCACGCGCGCGAAGTCGCGATGTGCCGTGCGCAGGGCACCACCTCGTTCGCCGTTGCCGACAACGACGGCAACATGGTCGTCGTCACGCAAACACTCGGCACCTGGGGCGGCAACTTCTACGTCACCCCCGGACTTGGCTTCCTCTACAACGACAAGCTCACGTCGTTCAACAGCGACCCGAACGGCTACGGTGCCCGCGTGGGCAATTCGCGGCACGGCAGCATCATCACGCCCACGATCGTCTTCAAGGGCACGGGACGCGACATGAAGCTGGTCTTCGGCGTCGGCGCTGCGGGCAACGCCTGGATCACGAGTGCGGTCTACGCCGCGCTCGTCGGCCGGCTCGACTTCGGCCTCGATCCGCAGCGCGCACTCGAGCAGCCGCGCTTCTTGCCCGGTGGTCGCGGCTTCTTTGGCGGCGGCGATCCCACGGCGCACTTCACCATCGAGTACGAGGACGGCTTCTCGCCCGGCGTCATTCGCGCGCTGCAGGCCAAGGGCTGGGACATGGTGCCGATCTCGTTGCGCGGCGAACTGCGCATGGGCTACGGCGCCGCCGTCGCCATCGACGGCAAGACAGCCACGGCGGGCGCAGATCCGCGACGTGCCGGCGCGGCGGGAGCGATTCCCTAGCGGATCGCTCGACGGTCGGCCTGCACGCTCAGCCGCCGATGCGCTCGGCCGCGCTCCGCTCCGACAGCAGCTTGGTGGTGAAGCGCTGGCCTTCGGCCACGCGCTCGACCTCGACATGCATGGCGTCGAGTTGCTGCTGCATCGAGTCGAGCTGTGCGGAAAGCTGCGCCACGCCGGTATCCGGCAGCGCCTTCTGGCTTCGCTTGTTTCTGAAGGCCCAGATCAACATGCCCGTGAGCGCCAGCACCGTGGCGGAGACCATGGCCAACACCATCAGGACGAACTCGTACTTCATCTTGTCCACGGACCAATCCTCCACGGGTGGTGAGCGCTGTCCCTGATACGTAGCTCTACAATGTAGGGTTTCGAGCCGCCCGGGTGCTGGCGTCCGCCCCGCGACGGCGACTAGCCTTACCCACCGTATGACCGCTTCCGCTGCCGATTCCGCTCTCCCCGCCGCCGCGCCCCGCCGCCATCTCTGGCGCAACATCGCGCTCGGCTTCGTCCTCTTTGTCGCGGCGTGGGGCGCCTTCATCGCCCTCTTCGGGCCCGGCTGGTTCAAGCGGCGCGTCGAAGACCGCATCACGCAGTACATCCACCGGCCCGCGCACCTCGGGCCGATCTCGGTCAATCCGTACACGCTCACCTTTCGCGTGGACTCGGTGCGCATCGACGACCGCGACGGCGGTCCGCTCTTCCAGTGGGACCGGCTGGCGGTCACTTACCGCCTCAAGAGCTTCGTGCAGTCCGGCGAAGTGGTCTTCTCCGCGATCCAGATCGTGCGGCCCTACGTCCGCTTCCGCCTCTCGGCGCGCGGCGTCCTCAGCATCCAGGACATCCTCGACTCGCTCGCCGCCACGCCCTCGCGTCCGTTGCCGCCGCTCGCCATCGGGCACCTGCAGATCGAGCAGATGCGCTTCGAGTGGTACGACAGCGCCCGCGCGAAGCCGTTCTACACGCAGCTCGGTCCTGCCACGATCGACCTGCGCGACTTCTCGACGCGGCGCGATTCGCTCTCGCGCTACACCTTCGCGGGCCGCACCGAACAGGATGAGCGTTTCTCGTGGAAGGGAACGCTCGGCGTCACGCCGTTCACCTCCGACGGTGAGATCCGGCTCGAAAACCTCAAGGTGGCCAAGTACGCCCCGTACTACGGCGACGCGCTGCGCGCGCAGGTCACCGGCGGCACGCTCGATCTCGACGCCAAGTACGCCATCAAGGCCGACCCCAAGAACCGCGAGACGAAGCTCATCGGCGGCACGCTCGACATCCGCGACCTCGCCCTCGCCCTCGATGGCGCCACCCCCGCACGACTCGGCGCCCTCCACATCGGCGGCCTCGACGCCGATGCCGTTGCGCACACCGCCACGCTCGGCGAGCTCACGATCCGCAAGCTCGCACTCGACGTGGTGCGGTCCCCGTCGGGTGCGATCAACCTCACCGGGCTCGTGGGCGCGCCATCACCCAAGGTCACGGCGATCGCTCCGGCGAAACGCGCGAGCGGCGCAAAAGGCGCGAAGCCGAAGCCTGCCGCCGTCACTGCTGCCGCCACGCCCGACAGCGCAGCGGCAAGTGCACCGTGGAGCTGGACCGTGCACCACCTTGCGCTCGACAGCGCAAGCGTGTCGCTCATCGACTCGGTGCCGACGCTCGTCGGCAAGCTCAAGGCCACGTACGTCGCGGCGCGCCTCGACACGCTCACGTCGAATCCCGACATCGCCTCCACGGCGCACGCCGAGTTCAGGCTCGAAGGGGGCGGTCGCTTCGTGCTCGAGGCGAAGGGACCGCTCGCGCGGAAGCGCGGCACGTTCAAGTTGTTGCTCGACTCGCTGCCGATGTTCCAGGCCGATCCGTGGATCGCCGCCGCTGGCGGGCGACTTGCGCTGACGTCGGGCCGCATGCATCTCGAGCTCGCCGGTCCCTTCGACGCGAGCGATCCCGCGGCCCCGAGCGCGACCATCTCGGGCAGCGTGCGCGTCGACAACCTCGGGACGCAGGAGCGCGCCGACGGCGATCCGTTCCTCAGTTGGCGTTCCTTCAGGTTCGATGGCATCGCCTATGACACGAAGGCGGCCACGCTCGAGATCGCGCAGGTGAGCCTCGATCGTCCGGTGATCCTCATGGACATCGACTCGGCCGGCGTCAGCAACTTCGCGCATCTCTTTCCGAAGGCACCGAAAACCCCCGCCGATTCCGCCAAGCTCAAGGCCAGCGCCGACTCCGCTGCCGCGGACAGCGCGTTCGTGGGTCCCAAGGCGCCGCTACCCGCGCGCAGCGACACCGCACTCTCGCAGGACTCCACGAGCAAGCTCAAGCGCATCACGGTCGGCAAGGTGACGATCGCGAATGGCGCGTTCCGCATCACCGATGAATCGGTGAGTCCCACCATGCGCCTCACCATCGGGCGCGTGACTGGCACGACCGGACGCTTCGACTCCGACAACGTCAATCGCGGCGAGCTCGCGCTGCAGGCGATGGTCGACGAGGTTGCGCCGCTCACCATCAAGGGTCAGCTCAACCCGCTCTCCGACACGCAGGAGAGCATCCTCGAATTCGACGCCGGTGGTGTCGACCTGCTGCCGTTCGCCGGCTACAGCGGACGCTACCTCGGCTACCTGATCGCCAAGGGCAAGATGAAGACCAAGTTGCACTGGCAGGTGAAGCAGCGACGCGTCAAGTCGGAGAACGTGCTGACGCTCGACGGCTTCACCTTCGGCGACAAGGTCAATCACCCCGACGCCACGTCGATGCCGGTCAAGCTCGGCTTCGCGGTGCTTCGCGATCGCAGCGGACAGATCGTGCTCGACGTGCCGGTGGAAGGGTCGCTCGATGATCCGGACTTCAGTTTCGGTCGCGTCATCGTGCGCGCGCTGCTCAACATCCTCCGCAACATCGTCACGGCGCCGTTCAAGTTGCTCGGCTCGCTCTTCGGCGGCGGCAGTGCCGACCTGAGCGAAGCGCCGTTCGACGCCGGTGCGAGTGCCCTCGGCGCCGATGCAACGGCCCGCCTCGACGCGCTGCGCAAGTCGCTCGGCGAGCGTCCCGACCTCAAGCTGTCCATTGAAGGCGCCGTGGACACCATTGCCGATCGCGCGGCACTCCGTCGGCTGGCGCTCGACAAGCGCCTGCGCGCGCAGGCGCCGATCATGGCTGACACCGCACTCCTCCTACCGTCGGTGCGCAGTGCGCGACTGGCGGCCGAGTTCGCGTCGCTGTTCCCATCGGACAGCGTGGTCGCGGCGGCACGCGCGGCACGTCGTCCGTTGGCCGAGGCGCTCGCCGGCCGGGACGTGGAGGCTGGTGTGCTCGACGCGATCGTGATCGGTGCGCCGGAACTGCGCGCGCTGGCCGATGCCCGCGCGCGCGCTTGCCGCGACTACCTGCTCACGGGCGATGCGGCGCCGGTCGAGCGCGTCTTTCTGGCGGCCACGGGTGCGGCGCCCGTGGCAGTCGGCCGCAAGGCGACGTTCAAGCTCGAGTAGCAGCGGGCGGTTGGCGATGCGAGAGGGGCGCCCTGGCCGTGTGCCGGGGCGCCCCTCGCTGTTCAGGTGCTGCGACGGTCAGCGCTCGAGATAGATGCCGAGCGACTTGCTCGACGGCGCGCTGAAGTTGCTCGCCGTGTAGATGAGCGCGAGCGTGAAGGCGAACGGGTTGGCGATGTTCGAGATGCCCGCGATCGACATGATGTTGCCGCCGCCGGGCGCCACCCCGGTCGGGGTGACGATCACGTTGATCGACGGCACGGCGCCGCCTGCGGCGGTGATGTCGACGTAGTCGGAGATGGCGCCGTACGCGAGCGCCGTGACGACCTTGACCTCCGCGCCCGGTGCGCCGCTCCAGACGTCGACCGGTGCCACGCCCGGAATGAAGTGGGCGAAGCGCACGTGCGCCTTGTTGGCTGCGGGCGTCAGCGTGTCGAGGGGCGCCAGGAGCAGGTTGGGCACGTAGTTCGCGTTGGTGGCACCGATGATGCCGAAGGCGAAGGCGCTGTAGCGCTGGCCATCGACGAGCAGGCGCGCTTCGGAGAGGAAGCGCGTGGTGCCGCCGTTGTTGTTGGCCTCGAAGGTCACGAGCGGCGATGAGCTCGCGAACTTGACCGTGTCGTTGGTGAGGGTGGCGAGGTAGGCCGTCCCGGTGGCCTTCTGCACGCCATTGGTCTTCCAGCCGAGCGCCGAGGACGCCGTCGTCGCCGTCATGAGGATGTGCGCGTACGTGACGAAGGCCGACTTGTCGAGTGTACCGCTGGTGCCCGTGCCTCCGCCGCCGGCGATGTCACCGGTGGTGGCGGGGCTGCACGCGGTGGCGAGCGCGAGGGCGGACGCGAGGGCGGGCGCGAGGAGGCGCCGGGCGGACGCGCGGAGACGGGGAGAGCGCATGTCTGGATGACTATCGGCTCGGGCGCGGGCAACGTTCACCAGCGCGACGTTAGTACTTGATACAAACGAACGTTCGTTATATTATGATGCATGACAAAAGGCGCCGATACCCGCGATCGCATTCTCCGCGAGGCCGAGTCCCTCGCTGGCTCCCTCGGACTCGACGGCCTCACCATCGGCGTCCTCGCCAGAACGCTCGACCTGTCCAAGAGCGGCCTCTTCGCCCACTTCGGCTCTCGCGAGGGACTCCAGCTCGCCGTCCTCCAGCGCGCCGCCGATCGCTTCGACCACGACGTCCTCTTCCCCGCCCTGCGCGCCAAGTCAGGCGAACCACGCCTCCGCGCCCTCTGCGACCACTGGCTCGCCTGGGAGCGCACCCGCGTCGCACATGGCGGCGACCTGCTCGCCGCCGCCGCCTTCGAACTGGACGATCGCCCCGGCGTCGTGCGCGACTACCTCGTGCGCATCCAGCAGCGCTGGCTCGGCTCACTCGCCACGGCGTGCACCATTGCCACCGAAAACGGGCACTTCCACCACGACGTCGAGCCCGATCCGTGGGTGCGCGAGGCGCTGGGCATCATCCTCGCCCATCGCGTCGCGCGGCGCCTCCTGGGTGATGCACACGCCGACGCGCGCGCCGCGAACGCGATGGACGCCCTCTTCGCACGCGCGCGAGCCACGCACAAGCCGAAGAAGCGCCGAGCGGCATAGGGCATTCGTCACCTCAGCGGGCTCGCGCTAAGCGCAGGCGTCCGCAGCTGATGATGCTCCAACCTCGCACGCCGCACTAAGTCGCTGATGGAGCTGTTGCTGCGGAACGCCGCCGGCCCTAGCCTGAGCGCGTGCGCCCGCGCGTCATCATCTCCGCCACGTTGGCCCTCGCCATCAGCTGGGCATGCGACTCACCGACCGAGCCGTCACTCGGCCGGCCGGTGTTGCCACCACTCGCGAGCGCGGTCACGGGTGCAGCGCAGGCCGCGATCGGTGCGGATGGCTTCTTTCGCGTTGCCGCAGACACGGCGTTCGGTGCCGACAGTCTGATCAGCCCGGCACGCGCCAGCGCGCTGCTGCTCTCCTTCCTGCAGCGCAGGGACTTGCCCTTGATCATCTGGTCGCGAGGCGATGCCTACGTGGAACTCACGTACCCGGACATCCGCGTCTGTGGCCCGGCGCGAATAAATCGCGCATGGGCGTTTCCGATCACGGACTCTGTCTCACCGAACACGCGCTGGACCTTCGGCCCGTGGTACTCCGCCCCCGTCTGCGATCCAGATGGCATCTTCCGAGGCATGATCGGCGTGACGGCGTTAGCCACGAGTCTCGGAATGGCCGATTCAGCGCTCTCTGCGCAACTCGATCGTTCCGCCGGCTTCGACTGGTACAACGCTCCGCTCGACTGGAATCCGCTGTTCACGGCCGAGCAGGCTGCGGTGCTCGCGTTCGTGCTTACCGGACGGCGCGTGACGAACGTGCCGCAGCCGATTCCGATCTTCGGTAGCCGCAGCCTCGCGTACCGCTTCCGAGTGGACCTCGAGTCGCCGGTCAATTACCGCGAGACCGTCACGGGGCGAGTGGACAGCACCCGGTCATTGATCATCCGCTATAACCCGGCCTCGAGCATGCTAGTGATCATCGACTCGATCGCAACGGAGCGACCGACACTCACGACTACCGAATTTCCGACTGATACCGGCACAGGCAGGAGCATCACCCTCACCCTCGCTGACACGGCGCGCCGGCGGCTGATTCCGGTGGTCATCGTACCGTAGCCAGCGCCACGCCTGCGGTACGATCAGCCGCGGCCGGCGGGCGCTACACCTTGGGCACGATCAGCACCTTGCCCGCACGTTCGCCACTCGCCGCTAGCGTCACCGCCGCCTTGATGTCGCGCACGTCGAACGTCGCCTGCACGCGGGCCGAGAGCTTGCCCGAGGCGATCAACTGCGCGCATTCACCGAACACCGCCATCTGATCTTGCGGCGTCGACTTGCGGAACCAGAAGACGAGCCAGAAACCCCGCAGCGTCACGTCCTTGAACACGAAGTTGCCCGGTGACACCTGGCACGGCTCGCCACTCATGCGGCCGTAGTTCACCACCGTCGCGCCTTCGGCCACGCAGGCCGCCAGCCGGTCGGTGGACGAGCCCGCCACGCAATCGATCGCGAGCTTGATCTTGGCCTTGTCGGTGGCCGCTGCCACGCGCTTGGGGAGATCAGGACCATCGACAACCACAATGTCGCCGCCCTCGGCCTTCACACCGTCCACCGCCGACTCGCGGCGCACCACGCTCACCGTGCGATAGTCCTTGAGCTTCGCGATCTGGTTGAGGTAGCCGCCGACGGCCGAGTTGGCGCCGTTCTGGATGACCCAGTCACCAGGCTCGAGCTTCACGAAGTCGCGCAACATGAGGAGCGCCGTCGGTGGGTTGACGGTGAGCATCGAGAGCTGCAGCGGATCGGCGTTGCCGGGCAACGGCATCAGCTTCTTCGCCTCCGCCACGAGGTGCGTCGACCACGAGCCCAGTCCCACGGGCAAGAGGATCGTCGTGCCGACCGCGGGGCTCGTCGTGTTGGGACCGAGTGCGGCAACCTTGCCGACGCCCTCACTGCCGCCGATCGCGGGCAACGGCGGGAGCATGCCGTACTCGCCCGTGAGCGTGAGCACGTCCGACGGATTGATCGGCGCCGCCAGCACCTGGATCAGCGCCTGGCCCTCCGTGAGTGGCGGCAGCGTGAACTCGACGGCGTCGATCGCGGCGGACGGCACGGGACCGCGGGTGGCATACTGGGCGCGAAGCATGGAGTCGGGGGCCGAAGGTCGAAGCGCCGTCCGGGACAGCGTGTCCCGAACGGCGCCTCAAAGCTACGGATGAAAGCGCAGCGTCGGCTAGAAGAAATCCTGCAGCCAGGTCTTCACGCGCTGCGCCAACTTGTCGACGTTGGGTGCTCCCATGCTCATGCGGCCGCGCCCCGCGGGCGACTCGATCATGACGCGGTGCGCGGCATAGTGGGCGAGGCCCACAACGGTGCTGAAGCGCGGGGCATCCACGGAATCGGAGAGCCCGCCCACCCGGTCGATCGGTGAACCGACGCGTGCGCCGATGCCGAAGACATCCGTGGCGAGCTCGACCGTGCCGGGCTGCGCCGCGGCGCCACCGGTGCAGACGATCCCCGCCGACAGCTTGCCGATGTAGCCGGCACGCTCGATCTCGCGCTGCACGAGATCGTAGATCTCGTCGGTGCGCTGGTGCATGATGTGCGCGAGCAGCTCGCGCGGAATGCGCCGGTCACCCTGCGCCACCGTGCTCGGCAGCTGGATGACCTCGTCCGGCGGCACCATGCTCTCGTAGACGCAGCCGTACTTCTCCTTGAGGCGCTCGGCGTCGGCCTGGGTCACGCCGAGTCCGTGCACGATGTCGCTCGTGACGTTGTTGCCGCCGAAGTTGACCGTCGCGAGGTGACGGATCTTGCCCTCGTGGAAGACGGCCACGTCGGTCGTGCCCGCGCCCATCTCGATGAGCGCGACGCCCAGCTCCTTCTCGTCGTCGGTGAGCACGGCGAGCGCGGAGGCGAGCGGCTCGAGCACCATCTCCTTGATCGTGTAGCCCGCGCGCTCGACCGCCTTGCGCAGGTTCATGCTCGGGCTCGCCCCGATCGTGACCAAGTACATCTCCGTCTCGAGGCGCGTGCCGATCATTCCGATCGGGTCGCGGATCCCCTTGTTCCGGTCGACGGTGTATTCCTGCGGAATCGCGTGGAGCAGCTCGCGGTCCTGCGGAATCACCTGCGCGCGCGCCACTTCGTGCGCGCGATCGACGTCGGACTTGATGATCTCGCTGCCGTTGACCGCCACGATGCCCTGGCTCGTGGTCGCCTGCACGTGCTCACCGGCGATGCCGACGAATACCGACGGCACCTGCGCGCCCGCCATCCGTTCGGCGTCGGTGAGCGCCTTCTTGATCGAGCGCGTCGTTTCCTCGATGTCGCTCACGACGCCCTTCCGGAGGCCGGTGGTCCGCGACTGCCCCACGCCCAGGATGCGGATCTCGGGCGCGCGCAATTCGCCGACCACTTCCGCGATCACGGCGGTGGTCTTCGCGCTGCCGATGTCGAGTCCGGCGACGAGGGTCTGCGTGTTGGTGTCAGCCACGGATGAAACGGAACGGTTCGAGAAAGGGACTACTGCGCGAGCCGCGCGATGACCTGGTCGCGATACCGCAGGTCGAGCTCGGCCACGCGCACCCGGCGGCGCGCGAGGTCGTCGGTGACGGGCACGATGTCGGCGAGACGCGCGGCGCCCAGCCCGACGGAGGCGCGGACCTCGACGCCCGTCACGCGGAGACGCAGCTCGCCCCGCTCGCGCCGGATGTCGGAGAGCGCCGCATAGAGCGCCGGCGTGGTGCGGCGCACGGTGTCGAGCATGGCGAGCAGCTGGCGGTCGCGTGAACCGACCACCGGAAGGTCCATCGGCATGCGCGCCGGCTCGACGGGCAGCCGGCGCCCCTCCGCATCGATCGGCACGAGTCCCTCATTCGACGTGACGAGCGCCACGGGCAGCCGCTCGCTCACGTGCAGCACGATGGTGCCGGGCAGTTCGCGCGTGACGCGAACGGACTCCACTTGCGGATGGCCGTTGACGCGCTCGGCCCACCGATCGCTATCGTCGAAAAGGGAAACGGTCGTGTCCACACGAAGTCGGGCCACGACCACGGCCGGATCGAGGTAGCGCACCCCTTCGACGCGCACCGCGTGCACGTTGAAGAACCGCATCTGCTGGAGCAGCGCTCGCCCCCAGAAGGGCGAGGCCAGGAGGACGAGACCCAGCGCGCCGTACGCGACCGTCTTCCACCGCGCCCTCGGGCGCGTGGCAAGGTCGTCGCGTTCGGGGGTGGTGGTCGCTTCCATGGAGGCGAGGCGGGTCAGGACATGAGGGCAAGCAGTTCCGGGCCGGTCTTTGTCACGTCGCCGGCCCCGAGTGTTATGACGATGTCACCCTCGCGAACGGCACGTGCGAGCGCCGCCGCCATCTCGCTTCGCGGTCCCTCCCACGCGATCGACTTTCCGGCCACTTCGGTGGCCCGCGCAACGAGGGCGGCGCTGACTCCCGCAATCGGCTGCTCGCGCGCCGGATAGAGGTCGGCCACCATCGCCACGTCGGCCATCGCGAGCGCTTCCCCGAACTCCTTCGCGAAGTCGCGAGTGCGCGTGTAGAGATGCGGCTGGAAGGCCGCGACCACGCGTCGCCCCGGATACGACGTCCGCGCCGCCGAGAGCGTGGCTGCGATCTCGGTGGGATGATGCGCATAGTCGTCGACCACCAGCACGCCGCGCCTTTCGCCAAGGACCTGGAAGCGGCGTTCGGCTCCCGTGACGGCGGCGAGACCCGCGGCGAGGGCGTCGAACGAGGCGCCGAGTGCCAGACCCGATGCGACCGCGGCGAGCGCATTCTGCACGTTGTGAAGGCCGGGTACGCGGAGACGGAGTTCGCCAAGCGTGCGACCGTCGAAGGTCACGGCAACGCGGCTCCCAGTTCCGTGGGGCGCGACCAATGTGGCCCGGAGCCGGGCGTCGGGCGACGCGTGTCCGTACGTGATCCGCTCCGCCGTCGGCGGCAAGCTCACCGACATCGCGCCGGCGTCGTCGGCACAAAGCACCACGAAACGCGCGGGAGCGGCGAAGCGGGCGAAGGTGGCCCGGATGTCGTCGAGATCCGTATAGATGTCGAGGTGGTCGGCCTCGACGTTCGTGATGACGGCGACCGTCGGGATCAGGGTCAGGAACGAGCGGTCGTACTCGTCGGCCTCCACCACGAAGAGCTCGTCGCCGCCGCGCCGCAGGTTGCCCCCCCAGTCCGCGATCCGGGCTCCGACCACGCCAGTCGGGTCCAAGTCGGCCGAGGCGAGCGCCTCGGTGGTCATGGTAGTGGTGGTCGTCTTTCCATGGGTGCCCGCCACCGCCACCAGCCGGCCGTGATTGACGGCAGCGCCCAGCGCCTCGGCGCGCCGAATGACCGGAAGTCCGCGAGCCCTGGCAGCGACGAGTTCGGGGTGATCCTTGGGCACGGCCGAGGTGACGACGAGCGCTCTTGAGTTCTCAACGTGCGACGGCGAATGGCCTTCGCTGACCTGGATCCCGAGTTCGAGCAGATCCGAGGTCCCAGCCAGATTGGCATCACATCCTGAGACGACCACTCCGCGCCGATGGAAGAGCTCCGCGAGCGCGCTCATGCCCGCTCCGGCGATCCCGACGAAATGGACAGGCCGCCGGTCGGTTCGGTCGAAAAGCAGGGCCATTTCGGCCCCGGAAAGCGGGGTTGGAAGGTTATGCATGGTCATGCATCGGACTGCATAGCAGCGATAATTCGCATCAGGTGAATCGCGTAAGTATATCTTTTGCGATAACTTGCGCCGCATCAACTCGACCGATTTCTACGGCGTGCTTGGCCATCAGCGCGAGCGCTCCCCGATCAGCGAGCAGTCGAGCCACCGCGGGTCCAATCCGGCTGGAAAAGCCGTCGACTTGGGGCAAGAGCTCCCCTGCCCCGGCTTCCACCAACGCCCGCGCATTTCCGGTCTGGTGGTCCGCAGCCGCGGTTGGCAGCGGGATCAATATGGCAGGAAGTCCCCACGCGCAAAGCTCGGCGCACGTGATGGCACCGGCGCGCGTGATGGCGAGGTCGGAGGCCGCGTATGCGTCCCCGATCGGGCTCAGGTAGGCGCGGACACTCACCTGCTCCGTCTCCCTGTTCTTGAGCGCTTCGTAGTTGCGGGTGCCCACACCCCAGATGACTCGAAGGGTCGGCGGCAGGGGTCCGCTGAGCCACTCGCCGACGGCGGTGTTGATGGCGTCAGAGCCCTGACTGCCGCCGAAGACGAGCACGACCTGGAGGCTCGGATCGGCAGAGAGTTCGATTTTCTCTCGGGACGCGAGCCGATCCGGGCGCGGGGTGGGTGGCGGCTCGATCGGGTTGCCGGTGACGAGGACGGCGGTGCCGCTGCCGGCGCTGAGCCGGTCCTTCGCCTCGCCGAAGCCGAGGTAGAGGGCTTTCGCCCAACGGGCCGTGATGCGAGCCGTCACTCCAGGAATGGCGTCCGCAACGGTCTGCACCGTCGGGATATCGTGCGAGATGGCCCAGGCGAGCGCCATGCCGGAGGCGTAGCCGCCCGCGCCCACCACGACAGCCGGTTTGCGTGCCCCGATGGCCCTGCCGAGCGCACTCCAGCTGCCCATCGTCTCGCGAATGCCCGTCCAGTTCCGGCCAATGTCCGACCGGTAGATCGGGTGCAGAGGAAAGAGGGCGAACGGGAATTCGGTGGTCGGGAGGATCTGCTTCTCGATTCCCCGCTCGGCGCCAATGAAGAAAGGGCGTACCCGCGAGTCGAGACGCACCATGGCCCGGGCGACTGCGAGGGCCGGATAGAGGTGTCCTCCGGTGCCCCCGCCCGCGAAGATGACGTCCACGACGACGGCGCGCGCCTACGCGGCGTGCGCGCGCGAGGGATCCGCGACCTGCTCCCGGGTGCTGCCGATGTTGACCAGCATTCCCGTCATGAGGAGCGACAGCAGCAGGTTGGAGCGACCGTACGAGATGAACGGAAGCGTGAGGCCGGTGGTCGGCAGCAAGCCGATGGCCACGCCAATGTGCAGGAAGGCGGTGATGACCACGGTGAACGTGAGCCCGACCGCCGTGAGCTGCAGGAACGGCGTGCGCGCCTGTCGCGCGATGCGGAATCCGAGCCAGCCCCAGAGCGCGAAGGCGAGCGTCACGGCGGTGATCCCCACGAAGCCCCACTCCTCGCCGATGTTGCCGGCGATGAAGTCGTTGAAGGGCAGCGGCAGGTAGCCCAGCTGCTGGCGCCCTTCGCCGAAGCCGACGCCCAGCAGTCCGCCGGAGCCCACGGCGATCAACGACTGCTTGAGCTGGTAGCCGATCTTCTCCAGCCCGCCCGTGTCGGTGTAGAACACGAGCAACCGGTTGAACACGTAGGTGAGCCGCTGCATCTCGTGCCAGAGCAGCGGGACACTGAGGATGCCGAGCGCCACGAAGTGGCCGATGCGCACACCGCCGGCGAAGAGCACGATGCCCATCACGAGCGTGTACATCATGGCCGTGGAGAGGTCGGGCTCGAGGATCGCGAAGAGGTCGAGCAGGCCGATCACGACGAGAAAGGGCCCGAGTCCCTTGGTGAGGCGCCGCAGCGTGTCGCCCTTCCGCACCACCATCATCGCGGTCCAGACCACGACCGCGAGCTTGGCCAGCTCCGATGGCTGCATGGACGACCCGATGAGGAAGCGGCGCGATCCATTCACGCGCGGCGCGAGGCTGGCGGTCCACGGCAGGATCACCAGGCACATCGTCACGAGCGACAGCGCCATCACGGGCCACGCCCACTTCTGCCAGCGGTCGGCGTCGATCTTGGCGCTGATGGCGAAGACGACGATGCCGACCAGCGCTCCCTGCGCCTGCCGGAGCGCGTAGTACGAACCGCTCCGACCTTCCTGCATGGCGACGATGGCGCTCGCCGAGTACAGCACGGCGAGTCCCCAGGTCAGCAGCACGGCCGTGAGCAGCAGCAGCACGCGCGCCTCGAACCCCATGTGCCAGCGGACGCGCACGCCGGCGGGCACGGCCGCGCCGGCAGCGGCGCTCGTGTCAGCGGGCCCGTGCACACCGAAGCCGGGCATCGCGATGCTCGTCATGTCGCGGCCGCGCCGCCCTTGGCGAGCGTGGCGAAGGTGGCGCCGCGCACTTCGTAGTTCGGGAACATGTCGAAGCTCGAGCAGGCGGGAGACAACAGGACCGCGTCGCCCGGTTGGGCAGCGGCGCGTGCACGTGCGACAATCTCCTCGAAGGACGATCCCATGCGCTCGAGCGGCACATGGCCCCCGAGGTCGCGTGCGATGAGCGGCGCAGCCTCGCCGTACGCGATCACGAGGCGCGCCACCTTCTGGAGCGGCTCGATGAGCGCGGCATAGGCCTCGCCCTTGTGGCGACCGCCGAGCAGCACGATGGTGGGTCGGGTCATGCCCTGCACCGCGACGAGGGTGCTGCTCACATTCGTGGCTTTCGAGTCGTTGATCCACACGACGTCGTTCACGTCGGCGACGGTCTCGAGCCGGTGCTTGAGCGCGCGGAAGCTCGCGAGCGCACTCGCGACCTGCGCGCGTGCGGCGGGGGTCTGATGCGTCGGATCGGCCACGAGCACGGCCAGGCTTGCCGCGAGGGCGTTGGCCACGTTGTGGTCGCCGACGAGCTGGATGGCCCGGCGCTCGACGAGCGGTGCGCCGAGCACCATGAGCGTGTCGGCATCGCGATCGTACCACGCCTCGGCCTTCTCTCGAGTGGAGAAGCGCCAGAGTGTGCCGAGCAGCGGCTCGCGCGTGGCGGCGGCACCGGGGCGCTGCGCGGGGAGCGCGCGCGTCTCCCTTTGGTCGACGTTCGTGATCCAGCGCGACCCCGCATGCGCATTCCGGTAGATCAGCGCCTTGTCGTCGTAGTAGGCGTCGACGTTCGCATAGCGGTCGAGATGATCGGGGCTCAGGTTGGTGACGACGCCCACCGTCGGGTTGATACCGGGGGTGTCGTGCAGCTGGAAGCTCGAGATCTCGAGCGCGCACCACCGGGGCGGCTGCGCCCGCATGGCAACTTCCGCGAGCGGGAGTCCGATGTTGCCCGCCTCGACCGCGTCCTGACCGAGCGCGCGCAGCAGGTGTCCCGCGAGCGCCGTGGTGGTGGTCTTGCCGTTGGTCCCCGTGACCACGATGGTGCGGAGCGCGGGGAGCGCGCGCAACGCGATCTCGATCTCGCTCACGATCGGCACCTGGGCCGCGCGCGCCGCAAGCAGCGGAGGCGCGGTCGGCGGTACGCCCGGACTCACGACGACGAGCGCCGCCTTCGCGATGCGCGCGAGGTCATGGTTGCCGACGTCCACGCTGACACCTGCGCCGCGCAGGACTTGCGCCGCCTCCTGCACCGCCGGGCCTGCACCGGCATCGCTCGCGTAGACGACGTTTCCGTGGCGCGCGAGGAGAAGCGCGGCTGCACGCCCCGACTTGGCGAGGCCGATCACGGCCACGTCACCGCGGCGACCGGCGAGAAGGTCAGTCATGTGGATGCGCGCCGCCCGGCGCGGCAGCTAGCGGAGCTTGAGCGTGGAGAGGGCAAGAAAGGCGCAGCCGATACCGAGGATCCAGAAGCGGACGACGACCTGTGTCTCCGGCCAGCCTTTCAACTCGAAGTGATGGTGTATCGGCGCCCTCAGGAAGACGCGATGCTGCTGCGCGTATTCGAGTCCGTGCTTGTGCTTCCGGTAGCGGAACACCGAGCGCTGGATGATGACCGAGATCGTCTCGACCATGAAGACGCCGCCGACGATGCCGAGCACGAACTCGCTCTTGAGCAGGATGGCGACGGCGCCGAGCGCACCACCGAGCGCGAGCGAGCCCGTGTCGCCCATGAAGACCTGCGCCGGGAAGGTGTTGTACCAGAGGAAGCCGATGGCGGCGCCGAGCAGCGCGCTGCAGAAGATCGCGAGCTCGCCCGCGCCACGCATGTAGTAGATCTGCAGGTACGCGGACGTGTCGACGCGGCCGATGACGTACGCGAAGACGGCGAAGGTGATGGCGGCGATGGCCGTGAGTCCGGTCGCGAGACCATCGAGCCCGTCGGTGAGGTTCACGGCGTTGCTCGCGCCGGTGAGCACGAACGTCACCCAGGGCACGTAGGTCCATGCGAGCCACGAAGCCGCCGGCACCACGAGCACGTACTTGTAGAACGGCAGCGTCGTGCTCGCGCCCGGCAGGTTCGAGATCGGCACGAGCCAGAGGTAGAGCCCGAGCCCGAGGCCGAGCGTGACCTGACCGGCGAGCTTGTAGCGCTCGACCAATCCCTCGTTCTTCTTGCCCTCGCGCTTCTGTTTGAGCTTGAGCCAGTCGTCGAGAAAGCCGATGGCGCCCATCCACGTCATCACGAGCAGCGCGATCATCACGTACACGTTCGAGAGCCGCGCCCAGAGCAGCGTGGGAATGATCGTGGCCGCGAGGATGATCAGTCCACCCATGGTCGGCGTGCTGCCCTTCGACTTGTGCGTGTCGGGGGTGCCCTCGCGCACCACCTGGTGCACCGAGAGTGCGCGCAACCGCCGCAGGATCCACGGTCCGAGCACGAAGGCAACGAGCAACGCCGTCACCGCCGCCATCGTGGCGCGGAACGTGATGTAGTTGAAGAGCCGCAGGAAGGTGAACTTCGCGGCGAGGGGCCCGAGGAGGAGCGGCAGCACGTGTGGTACGGTTGGGACTGGCGGGAGCGAACGGTGAGTCCGGGACGCTGGCGTCTACTGCTGGCGCGCGGACCACCCCGCAAGAAGTGGGACGATTCGCTCGAGCCGAACGCCACGCGAAGCCTTGAGCAGGATGAGCGCCTCGGGGTCGAGCCGCGGTTCCAGCAGCGGCCAGAGGGCGTCGGGGTCCGGGGCCACGATGACGCGAGGGTCACCTGGCGCTGCGGCTGCGAGGGCGTCGGCCATCTCCCCGACCCCGGCGATCACCGCGGCCCTGGACGCCAGCGCACGCTGTGCAATCTCGGCATGGAGCGCTTGGGCCTGGGCACCGAGTTCGCGCATGGTGCCGAGCACCGCTACCCGCTGACGGCCGTCGCCCACGGCATCGAGAAGCGCGAGCGCCGAGCGCATCGATGGCGGGTTGGCGTTGTAGGCATCGTTGATGAGGCGGGCGCGCCCGAGCGGTTCGGCGGCTGAGCGCATCGCAGGCGGCGCCGTGCGCGCGAGCGCTGCCGTGGCCTCGGCTGCCGGAATGCCGGCCTCGATGGCGACGGCGACGGCGAGCATGGCATTGCGCAGGTTGTGCTCGCCGACGAGCGGAAGCACGACCGTCGTACCCGCGACGGTGAGCGAGCCACGGCCATCGGGCTCGAGCGACGAGCGTTCGGCCGTGACGTCGCCAGCGGTCAGTCCGACGGTGACGACGCGGCGAGCGTGGCTCGCGATGCGTGCGAGGAGCGTCTCTTCCGATGCGGGGGCGATGACCACGGCAGCCCCCTCGGCCAATGCAGCTTCTTCCGTCAGCACGCCGTCCAAGCTGCCGAGCCCCTCGAGGTGCTCTTCGCCGATGCTCGTGATCACGACGAGATCTGGCACGCCGATGTCGCGCAGGATCGCCATCTCGCCCGGCAGCGACGTGCCCATTTCGACCACGGCGATGTCGCAGTCGTCGGGGATGGCAAGCAGCGTGAGTGGAACGCCGATCTGGTTGTTGAGGTTGCCGGCGGTGGCGTGCACGCGAAGCCTCGCGGAGAGCGCGGCCGTCACGAGCGCTTTGGTGCTCGTCTTGCCATTGGACCCACCGATGGCGACGACTGGCCTGCCCCAGGCACGACGACGGTACCGGCCGAGGCGACCAAGCGCCGTGAGCGTATCGTCGACCACGAGCACGGGCACGCCGAGGTGTGCTGCTTTCGATGCGTCGCTCACGACCACAGCAGCGGCGCCCTTAGCGACGGCGTCGGTGAGGAAATCGTGCGCATCGAAGCGTTCGCCCTTGAGCGCCACGAAGGCGTCACCCAGCTGGATGTCGCGCGTGTCCGTGGCAATGGAGCGAAGCGGCCGCTCGTCCCAGCCACGTGCGATCGGCGCGCGACCACCGACGGGCGGTGCGCCGACGGCAGGGTCAGCGCCGTCGAGCGCGGCAGCGAGTCGGGCGAGCGTCCAGAAGGGCATCCCGTGAAAGCTATCGTGCAACGGGAATCGCTGGTTCCAGCGAGCGCGTGGCTGACGAGCTCACGACGCGCCGTGCGCGGCTCCGCGCTTGGCGGAGAGCTCGGCGACGATCAACTTCTCGTCAAACGGCTCCTTGACCGTGCCGCGGATCTGGTAGTCCTCGTGCCCCTTCCCGGCGAGCAGGATGACGTCGGCGGCGTGGGCCACGTCGAGCGCGGCCGCGATCGCGGCGCGCCGATTCTCGATACGCTGGTGCGGGAGGCCAAGCATGCCGGCCTCGATCTCGTCGAGGATCTTCTCCGGATCTTCGGTGCGCGGGTTGTCGCTCGTGACGATGGCGAGGTCCGCGCGGGTGGCTGCCACGTGCCCCATCACGGGCCGCTTGCCACGATCGCGGTCGCCGCCACAGCCGAAGACGACGATGAGGCGACCCGCCGTGAACGGGCGCACCGCGGCGATCGCGCGCTCGAGCGCATCGGGGGTGTGCGCGTAGTCGCGCAGCACCACCGGCGCCTCGCGCAGCACCTCGAGTCGCCCGGGCACCTGTGGCAGCGTCGCGAGGCGAGTCGCCACCTCGGGCACCGTCATGCCCAGGGCGATTGCCGTGGCCGCCGCGCCCAGCGCGTTGGCCACGTTGAAGTCGCCGATGAGCGGCAGGACCACGCTCGCTCGTTCGCCGTGCGACACCAGCGTCCACGTGCTGCCGCGCGGCGAGAAGCGCACCTGCTCGCCGCGCACGTCGGCGCCCTCGTCCGACAACGCGAAGCGCAGCTGCGCACGCGTGTGCGGTAGCGCTTCCCACGCCATGTCGTCGGCGTTCACGACCACCGTGCCGTCCTTGCGCACGGCATCCACGAGGCGCGCCTTGGCGGTGAAGTACGCCTCCATCGTGCCGTGGTAGTCGAGGTGGTCGCGGGTGAAGTTGGTGAAGACGCCGGCGTCGAACTGAATGCCCTCGACGCGCCGCTGGTCCAGTGCGTGACTCGACACCTCCATGGCCACCCGACGCACGCCGCCCTCGGCGAGACGCGCGAGCACCCCTTGCAGCTCCACGGGACCGGGCGTCGTGAGCCCACTGCCGGCGTCGAGTGGCGTGCCCTCGCTTCCCACGAGTACGCCGAGTGTGCCGATCGACGCGGCGCGATGACCCGGCTCGCCGTCGAGCAGGTGGCGCAGCATGCCGACCGTGGTGGTCTTGCCGTTGGTGCCGCTCACCCCGACCATCACGAGCTGGCGTGCGGGCCAGCCGTGGAACGCGGCGGCAGCCACGGCGGCGGCTCGACGCGCGTCCGTCACGACCAGCACGGGCAGCGCGGTGCGCGACCAGTCCTCGACAATCGCGAGCGCGGCGCCCGACTTCTCTGCGGCGGCCAGATAGTCGTGGCCATCGCGGGCGCTGCCGCGCACGGCCACGAAGATTCCGCCGCGGCTCACGCGCCGCGAGTCATCGCTGATGCCGGTGACGGTTGCCGGCAAATCGCCGAACAGGTCGGTGAGGAGCCCCGCCTCCCGCAGCGCATCCGCGACGACCTGCACGCTGGGCATGCCGCGCCTCCTCCTACCAGGCGCCCAGGCGCACGATCGAGCCCGGTCGCGCCATGGCGCCCGCGACCGGCACGGTCGCACCCGCGGGGCCGTCGCCCAGCGATACCCGGAAGCCCGCTTCGTGGAGCGCGAGCACCGCGCGACGCAGCGGCAGGCCATGCACATCCGGCACTGCGCGCGGCGAGGTGAGTGGCGCGACGGTCGACCGCGGCGCGTCGAGTCGCACGACGAAGGGCAGCGCCGACGAGTCGGCGCGCGTAGCCGGGTCGATGGCCGCCACGATCGGGCGCAGCGCATCGGACCGCGTCAGCGGCCTGCTCGCCGACTCGGGCGTGGCCGCGATGCGCTGGCTGCCGGCGAGCTGGGCGAAGTCGAGGGACGCGTTGTTGGCCGCGATGGCGCCCAGCGCCACCTGACGGAAGACGGGCGCAGCCACCTTGCCACCGAAGTAGCCATCGCGCGGGTTGTCGAGCTTCACGAGGATGACGAGCTGCGGCTTGTCGGCGGGAAAGAGTCCGACGAAGCTGGCCGTGTAGGCCCCGCTCACGTACTTGCCGTGCTCGACGCGTCGCGCGGTGCCGCTCTTGCCCGCCACCTCGAATCCCTTGAGTCCCGCGCCCTCGGCCGTGCCGCCGTCGACCACGTCGACCAGCATATCGCGCACGGAGTCGGCGAGCGCCTTGGTCATCATGCGACGCACCACGGTACGCTGATGACGGAACGTGGTGCGTCCGTCAGCGTCGCGGACTTCGCGCACGAGCGCCGGCTTGAGCAACTCGCCGCCGTTCGCGAACGCGGCGTACGCGGTCACGAGTTGGAGCGGCGTCACGGCCAGTTCGTAGCCCATCAGCATCGACGCGCGCGACTGCTTGCTCCACCGGTCCGGCGTGCGCAGTCGTCCACGCGATTCCACCGGATACGGAACGCCCGTGGCGGCGCCGAAGCCCGCGTCCTTCATGAGGTCGTACTCTTCCTTCGACGTCAACCGCTCGCCGAAGCGCACGATGCCGATGTTGCTCGAGAACTTGATGACATCGCGGAGCGAGAGCTGTGTCGCCTTGTGCACGTCGGTGATGGTGCGCCCGTCGACCTTGTACGTGCCGTTGAACGTGCCCATGACCTCGTCGGCGCGCGCCCGCTTGAGCGCGAGCAACTTCGCAGCCACGAACGGCTTGAGCGTCGAGCCCGGTTCGTACGGCTCGGTGAGGGCGGTCACCGCCGTGACGGCGGCGGGACGCCGCGCGGCAAGCGCAAGGACGGCGCCGTCGTGCGGATCCATCACCACGATGTCACCACCGTTCGCACCCGTGTTGCGCATCGCATCGGCGAGCGCGCGCTCGGCGATGTCCTGCACGGAGTGGTTGAGCGTGAGCACCACGGTCTGCCCGCGCGTGACCGGCGTCTTGCCGGCATCGGCGGGCGCAAGCCGGTTGCCACGCGCATCGCGCGGCACGGCCGCGCTTCCCTTCTTGCCGGCGAGCAGGGTGTCGAGGGAGCGTTCCACTCCGTCCACGGCTCCATTCGCGTTCGCGTACCCGGCCACGCGGCGCAGCCCCTCGGCGCCCGAATAGACGCGCTCCATGACGCGCACGGCGTGCACGCCGGAGATGTTGGTGGCCGCGGTATCGGGGCCCGGACGCACCGGGGTGCGGAGTTGGACCCAGGCACGCTTCACGTCGCTGGCGCGCGCAATGTCGTCGGAGTCGAAGCCAAGCGTGGCGAGCGCGCGCCGAAGACGCGGGATTCCGTTCTTCTTCGCGACTTCCTTTGGCGCGATGTTCAATCGAACAAGCTCGCGACTCTCGGCCACCACGTCGCCCGTGGCGTCGAGAATCCGGCCGCGTGGCGCCGGCAGGTCGGTGCCCTCGAACTGCTGGCGGTGCGCGGCGACGGACCAGCGATTGCCCTGCCAGAGCTGCACGTGCGCCGCCTTCGCGATGATCGCGACGACGAAGAGGCCCATGCCGATGTTGAGGAGGCGCAGTCGATCAGGGCGGGACATCGCAGGCGGTGGTGAGCTAGTGGGGCAGCGGACGCGGCACCAGGATGACGCTGTTGTCCGCGGGTACGCGCATGTCGAGGTTGCGCTCGACCACGGCGCCCAGCTTCTCGCGACTGGTGAGGTCGCGCAGCTCCGCTTCGAGACGCACCCGCCGGTCCTCAAGCGCCTTCTTCTTGCCCTCGAGGTCCGCCAGGGCGCGGGCGCCGGCGTAGCCGACGCTTCGCCTCCATATGACGCCGCTGGCCACGCAGACGAAACCGAGGAGAACTGCGCCGACGACGAATCGCCCGCGTCCCCCTACCCGCGACGTCGCCATGCGCGGAGGCGCGCGCTACGAGCGCGCGGGTTGCGGGTCGCCTCCCCTTCGGCGGCGGTCACGGCCCGGCGCGTGAGAACCTCGCCCAGACTGTGATTGTTGCCGCACGTGCAGACCGGATGCCGAGGCGGACAGATGCAGTCCACGCTCCAGGCGCGAAAGGCGTGCTTCACGATCCGGTCTTCTCCCGAGTGGTAGGCGATCACGACCATGACGCCGCCCTCGGCCAGTCGGTCACGCAACACGGGCAGCGCCCGTTCGAGCGCCGTCAGCTCGCCGTTGACGGCGATGCGAACCGCCTGAAAGAGCCGCGCAAAGTCGCCTGAGCCCGAGCGGGGGCCCAAGGCCTCGCGAATCGCGCCCACGAGGTCGTCGGACACGAGCAGCGGCGCACGCGAGCGGCGCTTCTCGATCGTGCGCGCCAAGCGCATCGCCTTGGGCTCGTCGGCGTACTCCTTGAACGCCTGCGCCATGGCGGGCACTTCACTCACCGCCAACCATTCGGCCGCGTCCATCTCGGCGTCGGCGCCCATGCGCATGTCGAGCGGCGCGCCCTCGCGGAATGTGAAGCCGCGCTTGGCATCGTCGATCTGGTGCGAGCTGACGCCGAGATCGAGGAGAATGCCGTCGAAGGTCAGATTGTCGAGCGCGGGGACCACATCGATGTCGGCGAAATTCGACTGGACCGGGTGGAACTTCCCCGCCCGTTCGGCGTCAGGGAGCCGCTCACGCGCCGCCGCAATGGCCTCGGGATCGCGATCGAGCGCCGTGACCTCGGCGCCCTCGGCGATCAGGGCCGCAGTGTGACCACCACCACCCAGCGTTCCATCGAGTACGGAACGCGCGTGGCCGAGGCGCTCAAGCACCTCGGCCACGAGAACCGGCGCATGGTACGGGGCGTCAAAGGCCCCGTCCGTTACTTGCACAATTGCGTCTTGAGCTTGTCGGCGACTGGACCGTACTGCATGGCCACCTGCATGAGCTGACCGGCCTGTTCCTTGTTGGCCGCGCCGGCACCCGGCACCATCATGCTAACCGTGTTGAAGTTGTCGGCCGAGACCTTCGCCAGGTCGCAGCTCTTGGCCGGGCCGGCCTCCTGGAGCGCCGAGACGGCGACGGAGAGCGCGCTGGCACCGATGAGCAGCTTGGCGCGCGGGTCGGCTTGCAGGCTGTCGGAGAGCGAGACCCAGCGGATGGCCGTGCCGAATTCATCCCGCGACTTGCTCGCCTGTCCCTTCTTGTACCACGCGTTGCCCTGCTGCAGCGCGAAGGTGGCGAGCAACGGTGTGTCGTCCTTGGCCGTGGCGCCGGCACGGACCGCCGACATCGACGAGTCGATGAGGTTGGTTTCGGCGTACGAACGCGCGAGCTGCAGATAGATGCCCTTGGTCTTCGGATCGGCCGCGAGCGCCTTCTTGAGCGTCTCCATCGCCTGCTGGTTCTGCCCGGCCGTGCGCTGCGAGGATGCGAGCAGGAGGAGCCACGTCGAGCTCGAGGGATACTTCTGCGACGCCTTCGCGAACATCTCGGCCGTCTTCGCCGCCTGACTGTCGGCCGCGTAGGCCTGGGCCATGCGGTAGTAGTACGAGCTGTCCAGCATCGCGGTATCGATCTTTGCGATTTCCTCGCCCGTGCCAATGAAGTCCTTCCACGCCTCGGCGCCATAGTAGACGCGGAAACCGAGCGAGAGGAGCTGGACGTCGCCGGTCTGCTCCGCGATCGCGTGCTTGATGACCGGAATGGCCAGCGCGAACCGCTTCATCTGGCCGAGCTGGATGATGACCTCGTTGACGAGGCGCGGGTTGGTCGGGTCGGCCGCGACGAGGCGCATGAGCGCACCGACGTAGTTGTTCGTGTCGGCCTTCTCGCGGTACCAGCTCGAGGTGATCTGGAGGGCCGGGCGGCTCGACGAATCGATGGCGAGGATCTCCTTCGCGACCGCGAACATCGAATCCTTCTGCAGCTTGGCCTTGTCCATGGCCTGCAGCAGGCAGACACGCGCGAGGACGGCGCGCGGATAGCGCCTGATGGCGTCGCGCGCCTTCTGCATCCCTTCGCGCGGCTTGTCCTGGCGGGTGAGGAGATAGCACTCCTTCTCCTCGTCGATTTGCTTGCGCACGTCATCGAGCGCGCGCGAGAACTTTCCGGCGATGTCGTTGAGTCGGGCACCCTCGACGACCTGCAGCGGCTGCGAGTACGTGTTGTCGCGTGCGAGGAAGAGGCGCGAGTCGAGCTTGAAGCCCGAGGCAGTCTTGGTCACGTACCCTTCGACGTACTCGTCGGCGCGGGCGAAGTTGGCCAGCGCCTTGGCTTCGTTGGCGCCAAGCTGGTCACACTCCCCGTAGCCGGAGTCCTCGAGCGCCCGCTTGAGGTCCTCACGCGGGATGATGAACAGGATCCGCTGCGGGTTGTCATCGGCCAGCTTCTCGCGAACCGCCACGGCAGCCTGACAACCGAGCGTCTTCTCTCCCGTGGCCGAGTGGAAGGCGGTCACCATGATGTGCGGCGGCTGCGGGGTCCGCTGCGCATGTACCAGCGCAGGGAGGGCGGCGGCGGCCGTCAGCGCGGTGAGTGCTCCGCGGAAGGAAGCGATGCGTTCGATCACGGTCCGTACCTCCTACAGTGTTTGACCTGCGCTACCCCACGGAACCCCAACGAGGTCCCGCCCGGGAGAAGATGGGCGAAGAGGGACTCGAACCCCCGACATCCTGCGTGTAAGGCAGACGCTCTAACCAACTGAGCTATTCGCCCGGAGTTCTCGGGTGCCGCACGCGTTTCAGGCGAAACGCGCATGACGTTCCCTACTTCAGAATGGCCAGCGGCACCAAGACGCAATAACCGACAACGAGCAGGATGGGCGCAAGGGTGATACCCCCCAACGCCAGATCGGCGTAGCCCGCGATCAGCGTAACGACAGCGGCGCCCCACCAGATCAGGGTTCGCGAAGGTGTGTTCTGCTCAGCATCAGCCATGGTCCGGAACGTTATGCCTCATATATAGTTGTGTCAACTTATCGTCCCCCCCGATACGCAGGACTCGAGCCATTCGTTCGGGCGGGGTCCGACGAAGCCGTGGAGCAACATCCCGGGACGAGTGCGCCGGCTTCAGCGAAGACAAGAGGCGGCGGGAAATGGTTCCCCCGCCGCCTGCCGTCCTGCGCAATCGTCCGCCCGTCCGAGGGGCATTGGGCGTCGATCAGTTGTCGTTCAGGACCACGAACTGCACGGTGGCCGCGGTTGCACCATCGAGCACGAGCACCGTGCGGATGTTGCCACCAGCGAGCGTCAGCGATGCGATCGTACCACGCGTGAGCGTGCCCGCGGTGTTGGTGATGTCGAGCTTGTACGGCGCCGCGGAAACGTCGACGAACTGGAAGTCGGAGGCCGACGGAAAGGCCGCCGACGCCAGCGTAGCCGTTGCGGGCCGCGCCGTCGCCGCGGAGTACAGGTATGCATTGAAGGTGGGCGACGTCGGGGCCGCACCGTTGGCGTTGGCCGAGACGTGCACGACGCGCACCGCGGCCGCACTCGCCGGCAGCGCCGCGAAGACGCCGGTGAGCGAAAGCGTGCCGGCGGGCAGCGCGAACGGCTGCACCTGCAATACGGTCGAGCGGAGCGTCGGCGCGGCGGGCGCGGCGGGGAGGTTCCCCGAGACGACGACGGCGTAGCTCTCGTTCTCGCGCACCGTGAGCGTGGTGTTGACGAGCACGGCGCCGGTGGTGTCGACGCCCTGGTAGACGCGGATCTGGTGGTTGCCCGGCGTCAGCGTCACGAGCGTGGTGCCCGAGGCGGTGTCGTTGAGCGCGATGGCCGCAGTGGCCCCGTTGTCGATGCGCCGCACCATCGCGCCGGCCGTGGCCGCGACGTTCACGACGCGCAGCTTGGCCGAGCCGGAGGGCGCCGTCGCCCCCTCGCTGCAGGCCGCCAGAGCGGCCGTCGCGAGGAGAGAGGCAAAGGTCAGATAGGCACGCATGGATGTCCCCTAGAAGCTGTAGCGGATGCCGACCTGCGTGCGCCAGAACCCGAACGCCGAGGTGGAGGTGATGTAGCGCGTGGGCAGGTTGTTCGGATCGAACGTGAAGATCGGCTGGTTGGTGCGGATGTTGCCGGTGTTCGTTTCGCCGGTCTGCTGGACGAGGGTCACCTGCGGGTTCGCGGTGCCACCCGCGAGCTGGACCTTGCCCCAGTTCGGATTCATGAGGTTGAGCACGTTGAAGACCTGGAATTCGAGCGACAGCGAATTGCCGCGAATGCTCGGCAGCGACTGGCGGATCGACATATCCAGCGTGGCATAGCTCGGGTTCCGGCAGCTGTTGCGGGTCATGATGCCGCCGCGCTGGCTGTTGAGGCAGTCGTCGCCGGCGATGAACTTCTCGTAGGCCGCCGCCTGCTGTCCCGGTGTGTTGGTGATGCCGCCGACGGTCAGCGTGGAGAACTGGATCTCGCGCGGATCGAGTGCGTTCTTGGGGACGTAGATCGGGTCATTGGCATTCGAGCCATCGCCGTTCAGGTCGCCGCGGCCACCCGACCCGCCGGCGATGTAGGCGAACGGGGTGCTCGACTGCCAGTTGTAGATGAGCGAGATGGCGGTCGGGAAGTTCTTCGACGGCGTCGTCCAAGTGCCGGACAGCATGACATGGTGCGGCTGATCGAAGGCCGACACGTCCACGTTCTTCGCGTACTGGGATCCGGCGTAGATACGGCCGAACTGCCAGTTGGAGAGCGCCACCGAACTGGTGAGGTCGGTGATCGAGAAGGAGCGTTGGTAGGTGTACGCCGCCATGCCTTCCCATCCACGGCTGAACACCTTTCGCAGCGAGCCCGTGATGCCGTACTGGTACGAGCCGTCAGCGTTCGAGATGCGGATGGCCCGCGGCACGAGCGACGTGACGATGTTCGGCGCCGCCACGCCACCGGCAGCGCCGGTGGACAGGATTCCGTAGAGGGTGCGTCCGTTCAGGTCCCGCGCGGTGTCGGCGGGGACGCGCATGTTCTCGTCGGTGTAAAACAGGTTGTTGAGGTCCTTCGCATAGAACCCTTCGAGGCTCGCGATGAGGTCGAATGGCAGTTTGCGATCGAAGGCCAGCACGGCGCGCATTGTCTGCGGAAAGTTGAGGTTGGCATCGGCGAAGTTGACCGTGCCCACCGTGGTCGTGCCGAGCACCACGCCCGCGGCCCCGCCAGTGCGCAAGCCGCACTGCGTCGGTGCAACGGCCACGCCGGTGAACGCCGGCGCCTGACCGAACGAGGCGTTGTTGCCACCGCCACAGCTGATCTGGCCGAGACCCACGCCGCTGTTCTGGAAGTTGTTCGACATCCAGACGTACGCGGGGGCGCCCTGGAAGACGCCGATGCCGCCGCGCACCTGGTTCAGGCCGTTGCCCGAGATGTCATAGTTGAAGCCGATGCGCGGCGAGAACTGGAGGTTGCCGTTCGGCATGACGCCGGTGCTGAAGCCGTTCGGGAACGCGTTGCCGACGCCACCGGCCGTCGTGAAGGCCCGGAAGGCCGAGTCGACGCGCGGCTGATTCTGCGGCTTGTTGGGGAAGTACGGCGCATCGATGCGCAGTCCGTAGTTCACCGAGAGACGCGGCGTCACTTCCCACTGGTCCTGGGCATACATCGAGAGCTGCGCCGCGCCGAACTGTGCGAGCACGTTCGCGCCGGGCACCACGGCCCCCGAACCCGAGTACAGCGTGTTGGCGTTCACCACGCCATTGTAGAAGTTCTGCAGGTTGTCGAAGGTCCAGTTGCCGAAGGAGTTCTGCAGGAAGCCGTTGGTGACCTTGTAGATCTCGCCGCGCACGCCGACGGTGACGCGGTGGTTGGTGCCGACCGGAATCGTCGTGTTGTTCGTGAGCTCGTAGAGATCCTCGTTGAGGAAGTTGCCCTGCGAGCTGTTCTCCGTGCCGGCACGGAACTGCGCGATGTTGCCGCCGCCGATGTTCTGGACGGTCAACATCGGCGTGATCACCGGCGTGCCGCGGGCGAAGCGCGTGCGCGTGTAGCTGCCGATCAACTCGTTGGTGCCACCGCTGCCGAAGCTGCTGTAGAGCTGCACCACGGCGCTGTTCGACAGCTCACGCAGACCGATGGCGTTCGACGTGAAGTTGAGGATCGGGTTCGCCGTTGCCGTGCTGCGGCCGAAGCTGTCGTTCGACTGGTCGTTGTAGATGTTGCGGACCACGAGGCGGTTGTGATCGTTGATGCGGAAGTCGAGCCGCAGGAACGTGTTCGTGAGCGGGTTGCCGTTGGTGATCTGGCCCAACGTCCCGGCTCCCTGGCCCGGATAGAGCTGGTTGAATCGCGTCGTGAAGGAGTCGATCTGCGCCTGCGTCACCGCCGCCGGGAACGCCGGCGAGAAGTTGGCCGGCTGGCCCTGGTAGACGCCCGCGGCCGGCGCGAGCTGGCGCTGGTACTCCATGCTGGCGAAGAAGTGCAGGCGATCCTTGAGGATCGGGCCACCCACCGATGCGCCCCACTGGTTGCGATAGAACGGCACGCCACGGATGATCGGATCATCCGCGCCGTACGTCTGGTCGCGATTGTAGTAGAAGAGCGAGCCGTGGAAGTCGTTCGTCCCGCCCTTGGTCACCGCGTTGACGAGCGCTCCCGTGAAGCCGCCAAGTCGCACGTCGAACGGGGTAAGCACGACCTGCAACTCCTTCACGGCGTCCATCGTGATGCCGCGGCCGCTGACCTGCGCGCCGATCTCCGGGCTGCCACCGAGGCCGAACCGGTTGGCGATCGAGGCGCCGTCCACCTGCACGTTCAGGAACCGGTTGTTCTGCCCACCCGGCGAGGCCGTGCCCGTCGGGCTCACCGTCACCTGCGGCGCCGCCCGGATGAAGTCCGTGACGTTGCGGTTGATGTTCGGAAGCCGGGCAATGGAGGAGTCCGACACGCGGGTCTGCGTGCCCTGGCGCGACGGACCGAACTCGAGCGTCTGCTGCGTCGAGGTCACGGCCACCGCCGAGAGCTGCACCACGCGCGGGGTGAACTTGAAGTCCACCGCCTGCGTCTGGGAGATCGTCACGTAGACGTCGGTGCGGACCTGCGGCGCGTAGCCGATCGCGCGCGCCTGCACGGTGTACGGACCACCGACTTCGAGGGACGGCGCGAGGTAGCGGCCGCTCGCGCGCGTCAACGCCGTCGTGCGGAATCCGTTGGACACGTTCGTGACGGTCACCTGCGCGCCCGCGAGCGGGCGATTGGCCGAATCGACCACCGAGCCGCCAATCGCGCCGCTCGTGACGCCCTGCGCGAGGATCGCGCTGAACGGCATCGCGACGAGCGCGGCGGCCAAGGCCGACAGCCTCCACCAACGAGAAGACAACAAAGAAGACATGCGAATCCCAAAGGTTGGGGAAGAAACTCGTGCTGTAACGGGCTGAACCTATCCCTTTTGTCCATCGTTACACGATGGGGCGGTAACGGAGTGGTCACCGCTCGGTACGACGGCCAATCGGGCTCTTACTCTGTCGGGGAATCCCCTACAGGACCGATCTCCCGCAGTAACGCATCGATCGCGGACTCCCGGTCCCGCTGCTCCGCGGCCGCATCAGCGGCACGCATCGCGGCCAGCCGCTGTCGGTCACGACGCCGGCGCATCCACCAGAGGGGACCGAGCAGCGCCAGCAAGACGAGCGTGGCCAACGTCAGGTCGGCGGCCAGCGCCAACGCACCGTACCGGAGCCCCGTGCGCTGCTGCCAGCGCTTCTCGAAGCCATCGAGGGTGATGCCGTATGCGAGCCGCATCGCGGCATCGAGTCGCGGCGTCTCTTGCCAATACTGGAAGAGCAGCGTCAGGCCTCGCTCTTGGTCCAGCGACGCCATCTCAGCCACCGCGCGATACGCAAGCGCGTAGCTCGCCTCGGCCGCGAGCGCCCCAGAGGCGAAGCCCGAGTCCACCGCCTCGAGCGAACGACCGCGTCGTACCACGAGCGCAAGCGACGTCGCGAGGTACTCGTCGCGTCCCCATTCGCCCGCGGCGTAGCTCGCGTAGCCCTCGTCGAACCAGCGCGGCGGCTTGTCGCCGAGCGCTTCATGGAGGGCGAGGTGCGCCAATTCGTGGCGCAGCACGGCCACGGGGTCGCCGGCGCTCGTATTGGCGGAGCGCCCCTGCATCACGATCTGTCGCAGCGCGGGAAACGCGACGGCCGCGCCCCACTCCGGCGCACCGCTGCCGGCCCAGCGACGAAAGCGCCCGGCGTCGGGTGCGATCATGACCGTCACGGCCTGGCGTGGTCGCGGCAGTCCGGGAAAGGTGTCGCGCTCCGCCGCGCTGGCGAGCAGGGCCCGGGCGAGAGGTTCGTCGGCCGGATCACAGACGATGGAGAAGCGCCCCGCGTCGTGCCGCACCAGTCCCGGCTCCTGCGCCGGCACCGTGCGCGATGCGCCGACGAGCAGGGCGGCGGCGAACGGGAGTGCGCGCGCTAGTCGGCGAGGCCGGGTGGTTCCCCGCCCGCCTCGACCACCTGCAGTACCTGCGCGCAGCGCTTGCCCCATGGATTGAACTTGTTGGCAGCGAATCCGTCGCGCCACGTCTGGAGGGCGGCGTCGCGCTCATCGTTGAACCATTGTGACCGGCCGAGTTCGTAGTAGGCCTCGATCAGGTTCGGTCCGAGCGCGAGCGTCTTGCGGAAAAAGGTCTCGGCGTCCTCGAACATCTCGCGTTCGAGGTAGACGAGCCCGAGGTAGAAGTGTGCGTAGAGCGTGGCCTTGCGGTCGTTGTCGAGACGGATGGCGCGCGAGAGGTGCTCGATGGCCTCGCCGAATATGCGCTTCTTGAGGCAGATGTAGCCGACGTTGATGCGCGCGAGCGCGTTGGCCGGCTCGCGCAGCAGCACCTTCTGGAAGTTCATGAGCGCCTCGTCGTACTTCTCCTGCAGCATCTGGGCCCAGCCGAGCAGCGCTTCAGTCTGCGGGTCGCCGGGCGAGAGCGCGTTGGCCTTGGTGAGCGCCTCCTCGGCACCGGCGTGGTCACCGAGCGAGAGGCGGCTCCAGCCCTTCTCCACGAAGGTGGAGGCACCGATGTGGTCGGCGACGACGACCGGCTTCTCGCCGCTGAACTGCGGGGCGAGCGACGGATTGGCCGAGAGCGTTTTCCACTTGTCGACGAGGGCCTTGATCTGGTCCTTGAGCGTGGAGAGATCGGCGATCTGCTGCTCGACGCTGCGAAAGAGTCCGATGATCTCGCCCTTGAGCGCGGCGACGTCGTCGGGAGTCTGGGCGGCCTCGAGGCGCGCGTCGATGGCGCCGTACTGGGCCTTGTAGGTGGCGAGATCGTGGTCAGGCATGGGTGTTCCCGGAACGGGCCTGGTCGAGCGTGAGCCGGTCGGTGGTGGAGAGCAGCCGGGCGACATCGAGGACGATCACCAGGCGATCACTGCGGCGCACGAGGCCGAGGAGATATTCGGCCGCGAGACCGCGGAACATCGGCGGCGGCGCGGCAATCGCGCCGTCCTCGAGTGCGGTGACCTCGACGACGCCGTCGGCCACGGCGCCGATCCACTCGCCGTCGGCGGTGAAGATGAGGATGCGCGTCTCGGGTGACGGCGCGACGGCGGCCAAGTCGAAGCGGCGACGCAGGTCGATGACGGGCACGACGCGCTGCTGGTAGTCGAGGACGCCGACGATCCAGTCGGGTACGTCGGGGATGGCGGTCGGCGCCTTGTAGCGGAGCACGCGCTCCACGGAAAAGACATCGGCGGCAAACCAGTCATCGGCCACGCGGAAGATGACGATTTGCGTGTTGGGCGTCGGGGCGGTCATCGACGACTCTCCGGTGCGGCAGGGGCAAGGCAGGCGAGCGCAAGCGCCGGAGCATCGAGGACGCCCACGAGCTTGCCGTTGTGGCGCGTGACGCCGACGAGCACGCCATCGGGATCATCGACACCGGGCGCATCGCGCAACACGCGCGGTTCGATGGTGAAGACGTCCTCGACGTCGTCCACGGCGAGCGCGAGCGGTGGATCGCCGCTGAGCACGAGCGCGACGCCGAGGCTGCCGATGCCGACGCCGAGCACGTGCGCAGGCGCATGCACCGGCACGAGGCGGCCGCGCATGGCGAGCACGCCGAGCACGTGACGCGGCAGGTCGGGCAGCGGATGGAGCACCGGCGCTTCGACGGCTTCCTCGACGTCGGCGAGGCGCAGCGCGAAGCGCTCGGGTCCGACGCGGAAGCGCAGCAGCTCGGCCTTGCCAAAGGCCGCGAGATCGGTGCGGATCGCGGAGTCGAGCGCGATGCGGCCCGCGACTGTCGCGCGCGTCATGCGGCGGGTGGGACGCGCAGCGATGCGCGGCGCGGAGACTGGCGTGCGCCTGGATGTCGTGATGCTGGGTGGCGCACCTGCCGGCGCGGGCGGCACGAGCGCCGAGCCGATGGGGGTGAGTCGGCGCGGCGCGTTGAGTACGGCGGCGAGCGAGAGCGGCGTGTCGCTGCGCGTGGCGATCGGGGCAGGCGTATCGGCCGCCGCTGGGGCTGGAGTGGCGACCGCACTCGGCTCCGACGCGGGCGCGACTGGTGTCGGTGCCGCAACCGCGCTCGTCGCCGACGCCGGCGCGTCGGGCGCGGGCGTGGGGAGTGCGCTCTTCTCTGGCGTGAGGGTGATGGGCGCGACGCCGCCTTCTGCGGGCTCGCGCTGCGCGAGCAGGTCGCGGTAGCTGATCTTCGGCTTCCGCTTGGTCATTCGCGATCCTCGGCCACATCATCGACGAGGTCGGCCTGCACGAGGCGCTCACCGCGCGCGGCCGCAACGAACATGGCCTGCGTGGCGATGTTGTTGATGAGGCGGGGCACGCCGCCGCTGCGCTCGGCGAGGCGCGTGACGGCCTCGGGAGCGAAGACCCGGCAGACGTCACCGCCGGCCACGCGCAGCCGGTGTGCGAGGTATGCGGCGACTTCATCGGCATCGAGCGGCACGACGTGCGCACGCAATCCGACGCGCTGGTCGATCTGCCGCTGCTTCGCGATGCGCGCGCGCAGTTCCGGCTGTCCGACGAGCACGACATGGATGTGCTTGTCGCGGCGATCCTCGAAGTTGGTGAGAAGGCGCACCTCCTCGAGCAGCGATGGCGTCGCGAGCTGCGCCTCGTCGACCACGAGCACGGGACGACGCCCTGCTGCGTGTGCGGCGGCCAGGTGCGCGCCGACGGCTTCGACGAGCGCGTGACGGCCGCGCGGCGGCGGCGCACCAGCGGTCGCGCGCATCACCTCGCGCAGCAGCTCGGCGGAGGTGAGGCGCGGCGTGCCGAGCATGGTGGCGGCGTGCGGCGTGCCGGCGAGCCGGTCGAGCAGCGCGTTCGCGAGCATCGTCTTGCCGCAGCCGATCTCGCCCGTCACGAGCGAGAGGCCACCGCGCGCCTCGGTGACGTCGTAGACGAGGCGTGCAAACGCTTCCTCGAAACCCGGCGACGTGACGAGGAACGCCGGATCCGGCGCGTTCGCGAACGCCTTGCGCGCGAGTCCCCAATGACGCTCCATGGCGCTCATGCGGCGCCTCGACGCGTGGTCGCATGCGCACTGGCCGCACGCGCGATGTCGCCCAGCGGCAGGACGCGCGAGACTCCGCCGATCGTGACCGCCGCGTGCGGCATGCCGTAGATGACGCTCGTGGCCTGGTCCTGCGCGATCGCATCACCACCGGCGTCGAGGATGGCGCGCGCACCGTCGGCGCCGTCGCGCCCCATGCCGGTGAGCACGACGGCGGTGGCGTTGGGCCCGAAGAGGCGTGCGGCATCCTTGAAGCACGGATCGGCGGCGGGCCGCACCCCCCAGACCGGTGCAGTGTCGTCGAGTCGCACGACCACGCCGCGCTGGCCCTCGGCGAGGCGCAGGTGTCGGCCGCCGGCAGCGAGCAGCACTTCGCCATGCACGAGCGGCGCGCCATCCTCGGCCTCGCGCACGGCGAGCGGCGAGAGGTTGTCGAGGCGCTGCGCGAGCGAGCGCGTGAATCCCGCGGGCATGTGCTGCACGACGACGACGGCCGCGTCGAGCCCGGCGGGAAAGCGCGGCACGACGTCACAGAGCGCCCGCGGGCCACCGGTGCTCGCGGCCACGCAGATGACGCGCGTTGCGCCGCTCGTCGGCGGCTGCCACGTGAGCGGCGCTGCCAGCGCGGGCCGCGCCAGCATCGGCACGCCGTCCAGGTTCCACTCGCGCGCGGCGTGGAGCGCCTGGTGCAGCCGTGTGCGCGCGACGTCGAGGTCGAGCGAGATCGGCCCCGACGGCTTGCGCACGAAGTCGACGGCGCCGAGTTCGAGGGCGCGGATGACCGGATCGACGCCGTCGCGCGCACGAGCGCCGGACAGCATGATCACGGGACGCGGGCACTCGCTCATGATGTAGCCGAGCGTCTGGATGCCGTCGAGTTCCGGCATGTCGACGTCGAGCGTGACGATGTCAGGGTCGAGCTCGGCGATCTTCTCGATGGCGTCGAGGCCGTGGCGCGCCGTACCGGCTACGCCGAAGCCGTCGACGCTTCCGACCATCTCGACGATCACCTTCCGCATGAAGGCGCTGTCATCGACGACGAGCACGCTGCGCCGCTCAGAGGACACGGTCCCCCCCGCGCAACGACCGCACGACGACCATGCCGTCGTCCGGCGTGAAGTACACCGAGCGACCGTAGTCACCGCCGACGTCCTCACCGACGAGCGGAATGTCGGCGAGCTTGAGCGCGGCGCGCGCCGCCTCGATGTTGCGCTCCCCCATGTTGACGCCGCCCGTACGCAGCAGGTTCGCGAACATCGCCGCGCCCCCGACGAGCTTGGCCACGAGCGGTTCGCTGACTCCCTTGGCCCGCAGGTCGGACACGAGCAGCGGCACCGACGTCGCCGCGAACTTGGCCGGCGGATGCACGCCGCGCACCATGCCGTCATCGGGGAGCAGCGCATGCGCGAGCGCGCCGATGCGCGCCTTGGGCGCGTGCAGCATGATCGCCACGCACGAGCCGAGCCCGATGGTGGCGAGCACTTCGCCCGCCCCACCGACGGCGTGGTCGGCCACCTTCACGCGGCGCTCGCTCATGGCTGCGTCACGGCTTGCGGTAGATGCGCTCGCGCACGTTGACCGGCTCGAAGCGCTCGCGCGCGGCACCGAGCAGGCTTTCGACCTTGCCGAGCATGAGGACACCGCCGGGCTCGAGGGCGGTCGCAAACCGTTCGAAGAGCGCGTCCTGCGAAGCGCGATCGAAGTAAATGATGACGTTGCGGCAGGTGATGAGGTGCCACGGGCCCGCGGGCGCGGGTTGCTCGAGGAGGTCGCGGCGCTCGATCTGCACCCGCGCACGCAGCACGGGTCCGGCCTCGGCGGGGTAGCCCGCGGTAAACCAGCGCGCTCGATCGTCGGCTGGTACCTCGCGAAAGGCCGCTTCGGCATAGCGACCGGCACGCGCGCGCTCGAGTGAGCGCTCGTCGATGTCGGTGCCGACGACGTGCACGCGATCGAGTGCCGCGGGGCGACCGATCTCCGCGGCAGCGCGCGCGAACGACATGGCGACGGTGTACGGCTCTTCGCCGCTCGAGCAGCCGGCGCTCCAGGCGCGGATCGGTCCGTGGCGTTCGAGCAGCGCCGGCAGCGCCTCGCGCTCGAGCGCCTCCCACGCCTCCGCGTTCCGCCGCAACTGCGTGACGTTGATCGTGAGCGCGTCGAGCAGCCGTTCGTACTCCGCGGGGTCGCGGTCGAGGAGGCTCGCGTAGGCGGCGTAGTCGTGCACACCGCGGGCGCGCATGCGCACGGCGATGCGACGCATGAGGCAGGTCGGCTTGTAGGCGCTGCACGCGAAGCCGCGTTCACGCGCGATCTTGCGCGTGAGGGCCTCGAAGCCCGCGTCGGAGGCCGCCGGCGCCATCATCATCCGCCGCGCCTTACGGCGTCGAGGTTGGCGCGCACGATGGCGTTGGCGGGATCGAGCTCGAGCGCGCGCTCCCAGTGGCGCACGGCTTCGGCGGTCTCCTGCCGGCGGAAGCGGATGTTGCCGAGCTTCATGTGCACGTCGGCGCCGAGCTCGGGCAGGAGCTTGACCGCGCGCTGGAAGCTCTCGAGCGCTTCGTCGTAATGCGCGGCGCGGTACTGCAGGTCGCCGATGTTCTTGTGCAGCTGCGGCAAGGAGGCGTCCTCGACGACACCGCGTTCGGCGGCCTTCATCGCGTCCTCGACCTGTCCCTTCCGTTCAAGCAGCGCGGCGAGGTTGTTGTGCAGCGCGGCGGCGTGCGGATGGATGCCCGTCCCCTCGGTGAGGAGGGTGATACCGCGCGGCAGGTCGCCGGCGAGCGCGGCGGCGAGCGCGGCGTAGTGGAACCAGGCGGGCGGCGGCGGCCGGCGGCCCCAGAGCGACCGCGCCGCGGAGAGCGTGGCATCGGCGCCGGAGGCGTCGCCCTCGCGCAGGGCGATGACGCCGGCGGTGGTCTGCACGACGGGATCCTGGGCACCGCCGCGCCGGATGGCCTCGTCGAGCGCGAGGCGCGCCTCCATCGCGCGGCCGAGCCGTTCGAGCGCACAGGCGAGGTTGTGGAAGACCGCGACGCGCGAACCGCCAGGCACCGCGGCGATTTCCTGCAGGATCGAGACCGCGTGCTCCCACTCGCCGCGCCGCGCGTGGGCGAGGGCCACGAAGAAGCGCGCCCCCGGATCGCCCTCGCGGAGGTCGAGCACGCGGCGGAACTCGCGCATGGCCTCGTCGAGCATGCCCGTCTTGTAGAAGGCGACGCCCAAGTTGCGATGCTCCTCGACGCGGGCTTCCGAGACCGCATCGGTGGTCGAGCGGCTCTTGCCGACGCGATGCAGGAAGCCGGCGGTGATCAGGCCGTAGATCGCCTTGCCGACGTCGAACTCGATCAGCCCCGAGTCCTCGATGAGGTGCGTGACGTCGCGCTGGCCGTCGATGATGTTGAGCAGCGCCGTCTGCTCGTCGGTGAGCTTGACTGCGGTCTCGCGCAACTTGACGCGGTCGACGTCGAACACGAGGTCGAAGCTCGGAATCTTCTTTTCGATCAGCGACCACTCGTCGACGCGGCGCGCGCCCTCGAGCAGGAGCGACTCGGGGTTGATCGAGACGGTGAAGTCCTGCTGCTCGGGGAGGACGTCCGGCTCGAACGAGAACGTGCCCTGCGTCCAGGTGAAGAGGAAATAGACCGCTTCCTCGATCTGCGTGCGGATGTGCGCGTGCAGCTGGTCGCGCGAGAGGAGTCCCATGTCGACGAGGATCTCGCCGAGGCGCTTGTCGCGTTCGCGCGACTGGCGTTCGATGGCCTGGTCGAGCTGCTCCTGCTGGATCGCGCCGCCCTTGACCAGCAGGTCGCCGAGCCGGTCGCGCCGGTTGACGATGGACGCATACGCGATGCGTCCCTTGTCGAAGTAGATGTAGCCGAAGTTCGAACGATGCGTGACCGAGAGGCAGCCGGTCTTCTTGCCCAGCGTGAGCAGCTGGAGCACGTCGGGCAGCGACGCTTCGCGGAGGGAGCCCTTGATGGCCATGCTAGCGCAGCTCCTCGATGAGGCGACCCGTCACGTCGGGCCAGTCCCACACGACCTTTTCCTCGTTGAGGAGGAAGGCATCGATGCCGCCCGACGGGCGCGGCACGGCCAGCGACGTGCGCCGCGGCGGCTCGAGCGTCTCCATGGCGAAGCCGACGCCGAGCGGCACGCCGGCCTGCTGCGCGGCCTCGCGCAGCCGCTTGGCGGTGCCGAGCACCTCGCGCGCGTTGGCCGCGGGACGCTCGCCGAGGTAACGGAGCAGTTCGGCGTCGGCCGGCACGCCGTGCGAGCCGAACCAGCGTGCGAAGAGCGCCTCGCGCAGCGCGCGCTCGGGCGGCTGGATGCTGACCACGAGTCCGCCCTCGAAGCGCGAGCGCAACCGCTCCTCGAGTCCGCCGAGGTCGCGTGGTGCGACGCCGCTCGTGAGGACGATCTGGCGACCCTGGCCGTGCAGCTCGTTGAAGAGGTGGAAGAACTCCTCCTGCGTGCGCTCCTTGCCGGCAAGCGCATGCACGTCGTCAAGGAGCAGCGCGTCGACGGCGCGGTAGCGCGCGCGCCAGCGGTGCACGGTGCCTTCCTGCAGCGCGCCGATCAGCTCTTCGGCGAAGGTCGCCGCGTTGACGCACGCCACGCGTCGCGCCCCGCTCGCGAGCAGCGCGTTGCCGACGGCGTGCAGCAGGTGCGACTTGCCCGTGCCGGTCGGACCGTGCATGACGAGCGGACTGTAGCGCGCGCCCGGTTCTGCCACGACGGCGTCGGCGGCGCGGACGGCGAGCTGGTTCGAGCCCGCGACCTCGAACGTCGCGCGCACGAGCGCAGGATCGGGCGCGGGGGGCGGTGTGTCACCAGCCAGTGCACGATCGAGCAACGCCTCGGAGTCGCCGACGCGCTCGGGGTCGCGGAAGACCTCGTGTCCCGCGAGCAGCGGATCCGCAGCGCTCGCCTGGCGCTCGAGCTGGCGCAGGTGATCGACGGCTGAGGCGAAGGTGTCGAGCAGCCCCTGCACGTCGGGCGCGTTCGGCAGCTGCATTGCGCGCTCGAGGACACCGGTGCGGAAGCCTTCGCCGCGCCAGTACGCGATCGCTTCGGCGAGGCGCGTCTTCCACGGATCGACGCTCGCGGCGACGGCGTTCGCGATGTCGGAGAGGAACGACGCGTACTCGCTGGCCTCGCCGTCGTCCTCCGCCGCCGAGGGCTGCGGCCCCTTCCCGCCCACCAGGGCCCAGACGTCGCGCGAGGCGACGAGCTTGCCCTCGAGCTGCTGTTCGGCGACGACGCGATTGAGCGCACCATGCAGCTCACGCACGTTCGGCAGTTCGAGGCGCGCGAGAGTCTCGAGCACGTCGCCGGGTACCTGCATGCCGCGCTCGGTGCAGGCCGCGCGCAGGATTGCGAGGCGCGTCTCGTAGTCGGGGGCGCCGATGTCGACGATCAGCCCGCCGGAGAGGCGCGAGATGAGGCGCTCGTCGACGTCGGCGATCTCCTGCGGCGGACGGTCGCTCGTGAGGACGATCTGCTTGCCCGTGCCTTGCAGCGTGTTGAAGAGCCGCAGCAGCTCGCTCTGCAGCTCGCGACGTCCCGTGAGGAACTGCACATCGTCGACGAGCAGCACGTCGACGGCAATCCAGCGCCTGCGAAACGTCTCCATCTCGCCACCGGACACGGCCGCGTGGAACTGCTCGACGAAATCGTCGAACGACGCGTACTCCACCTCGAGTTCGGGCGCGAGCTGGCGCGCGTGCGTGCCGACCGCCGCGAGGAGATGGGTCTTGCCGAGTCCGCTCGAGCCGTAGATGAAGAGCGGGTTGTAGACACTGCCCGGCGCCTCTGCCACGGCACGAGCGGCCGCGACCGCGAGCCGGTTGGCGGCGCCGACGATAAGCGTGTCGAAGCGGTAGCGGGAGCCCGTCGTCACGTGGTACCCTGCGTGGCGGAGAGCCGCTTGAGCACGAGTTCGGAGATGCCGCGCAGCGTTTCGAAGACGCCGGGCCCGTGCAAGGCGTCGGCCTGGAAGTCGGGAACGCCGCGGAAGTTGAGCGCGTCCTGCAACTGGGCGATGCCGGTCAGCATCTCCGGCGGCAGGTCGCGCTTGTTGTACTGGATGACGAGCGGCACGTGACGCGCATCCATGCCGTGCTCCGCGAGGTTCAGGTGCAGGTCCTGCAGGCTCTCGACATTCTCCGCGAGCTGGCGCGCCTGGCTGTCCGCCACGAACACCACGCCGTCGGCGCCCTGCAAGACGAGCTTGCGCGTTGTCTGGTAGTAGACCTGGCCCGGCACGGTGTAGAGCTGGAAGCGCGTGGTGAAGCCCGAAATGTTGCCGAGGTCGAGCGGCAGGAAATCGAAGAAGAGCGTACGGTCGGTCTGCGTTGCGAGCGAAACCATGTTGCCCTTTCGCTCGGGCGGCACCTGCGCATAGATGTACTGCAGGTTGGTCGTCTTCCCGGAGCGACCAGCGCCGTAGTAGACGATCTTGCAGGTGATCTCGCGCGTTGCGTAGTTGACGATGGACACGCCGGGGCTCCGTCAGGGTCGGCCGAAGAGGGCCGCGAGGTTGCGGTTGAGTTCCCCCTCGAAGTGCTCGTTGAGCGGGGTCGACGGGCCATCGGCCTCCGGCGCTGCCGCCGCGAGCCGGTGCCGGAACTCACCGAAGTAGAGCTGCACGATGCCGAGCGAGGCGCGCTCGTCAAACACGCAGAAGAGCAAGTAGTGGCCGCGCTTCGTCTCCGTGCCGGCGAGGAACGTCTGCTTCGCCTTCCCTCCATAGTGCAGCGCGCCGAAGGGCTTGCCATCGAGCATGCGACCGAGCTCGGCCGCCGTTGCGTTGATGCCCGCCGCCAGCGCACAGGCCGACATCACGTCCATCCGCCGTTGGAAGCCGGCCTGGCCGAGCACCTGCCCGCTCACGTGCAGCAGCAGGGCGAGCTCGACCCGGGCGTCCTCCACGAACTGACGGAGGGGCGCCTCGGCCCACGCTTCAGTGACGGCAACCGGACTCATCCCAAGGCCCCGCCCGAGAGCCCCTTGAGCATCTCCATGCGCACGAGGCCGATGTTGGAGCCGAGCTCGGTGACGGCGACGAGCACGAGGTCGTTGCGGCCGACGGCGCAGACGCGCCCCTGCTCGGCCTCGAGCTGGAGGACCGTGGTCTCGCCGTAGCCGGCGGCTTGCGCTGCGAGACGCGCGCGCCGGTAGAGCGACGCCGAGAGGGCCGCGACCACTTCGCCGCGCATCCCGACCGACACCTGCGAGTCGACCATCAGGCCATCGGCCTCCGACACGACGAGCGCCGCCGTGACACCGCGCTGCCGGACGAGCGCGCCGAGCAACTCGCTGAAGGGTGAATTCTTCATGCCGCCCCCAGGAACTGCCTCGCCCGCGCGAGCGAACGATCGAGCATGCGCCGCACGAAGCCGACAGGGGTCGCCTTGCCGGCGCTCACGAGCATCAGCGACCGCTCCGGACCCGGCGACATGGCCACCGTGGCAAGCGACGTCTCGAAGACGATCGACGTCCATCCGCCAAGCCCGAGATGGCGCATCGCGCGCTCGGCTTCCTCGCTGACGCCGCCAAGCTGCGCACCGACCTCCTGGCCGACGTCGCGCCCATCGACATCGTGGCCGCCGGCCAGCACCAGACCGTGCTCGTCGAGCAGCAGGGCCATGCCCTGCTCCGCGCCGAGGATGTCGGTGAAGAGCGAGCGCGCATCGTGTGCAGCCGGCACGTCGGCCGCACCTGCTGCGCCCGCCGCCGCTGCGACCGGAGGTGCCGACTCCGCCAGCTGCTGCCGCACGTACGCGAGCGCGCCGATGTTGCGCTGGTCGGCCGGATCAGCGACGGCGGCCTGTCCGAGCCAATGCTCGGCTTCCGCCATGCGCCCCTGATGGAAGCAGACGAAGCCGAGTCCCTTGAGCGCGCCGGGATGTCCGGGACTCAGGCGCAACACGATCGACCATTCGTCGAACGCCTTCTCGAAGGTGCCGGCGTCGGCGTAGATGCGGGCCAGCACGTCGTGGCCGGTGCCCAGATGCGGGTGTCGTTCAAGACCGCGCACGGCCACCTTCTCCGCGACCTCGAGGTCGGCGCGCTTGCGCAACGCCTCCGCGAGCTCGAGGAAGGCCAGGCTCGCCGGGTCACGCGCAAGTTCTTCGCTCAGGCGAGCGATGTCATCCGACATGCGCGTGTTCCTCGATCAGGGCGGTGAGGCGGTGCACGGCGTCGAGTGCGGCCTTGACGCGTGCAGCGTGCGGTGCGGCGGGCACATCGGCGAGGTAGCGCGTCCAGCGGTCGACGGCTTCGTGCAGCTGGCCGCTGCGCGCGGCGGCGAAGGCGAGTTGCAGCGAGACCTCCACGTTCGATGGGTCGGACTGGGCCGCGCGGCGCAGTTCGTCGAGCGCCTCGCTGGCACGGCCGAGGCGCCCGAGCGCGCGCGCGACGGCGAGGCGGCCCAAGGTGCTTGACGGATCGGCGTTGACGGCGTGTCGCGCGGAGATGAGCGCCACCTCGGGCTGTCCCGCCGCGAGGGCGGCGTGGGCGGCCTCGACGTGCGGCGTGACGTCGTCCACCGGCAGCATGGCGCGCATGCTCACGCGCGACGGCATGCGGAGCGAGATCACGCCCGTGGTGACGAGGCCGTAGGCGATGCGCGCGACATCGAATTCGCTGCGGGCGAGGTTGGTCGCGATGACCTTGAGGTCCGCGGTGCCGTCGATCATCGTCAGCATCTCCCACTCGGTCGGGAGCAGGTCGAGCTGCGCCGCATGCACGTCGGAGACGTCCGCGAGCTGCGGAATGACGGCCAGATGCGGCACCTTGTCGGCGATGCGCGACCACTCGTCGATGCGACGCGCGCCTTCCATGAGCAGCGACTCGGTGCCGACGCGCACGGTCGCGCCGGCGGGAATCTCGGTGACGTCGCGCTCGATGAACGAGAAGAATCCCTCGCGCCACGACATCAGTTCGAAGACGACTTCCTCGACCTGCAGCTTGACCTGCCGCTCGAGTTCGCGCGGCGAGATGACGTTGAGCTCGACGAGGATCTCGCCGAAGCGGCGCCCGTCGTTGCGCGTCTTCTGGATGAGCAGCGCGCGGTCGAGGTCCGCCTCGGTGACCTTGCCCGACCTGACGAGCATCAGGCCGAGCGGGTGTGGATTCGACTTGATGGTGGCATAGATGACCTTGCCGCCATCGAACCAGACGGTGCCCTCGTTGTCGCGCAGCTCGGACGTGACCGTGAGCGTGCCGGTCTTCCGGCTCAGGTCGAGCAGCTGGAAGACGTCGTGGATGCCGAGTTCACGGAGCGGGCCCTCGATGGCCATCTAGACGCCCTCCCCCGGTGCGGGCACCACCGGCACGGCAACCGGCGTCGGCGTGAGGATGTGCGAGAGTTCGGCGGCCGTGCGCGCTTCGCCGCGGGCCTTGCGCGCCCAGTCGCTGGCGGGCTCGAGTTCATCGACCCGGTGCCACGCGACGATCGCGTCGCGCCAGCGGCTCTGCCGGGCGAGCAGCAACCCCGAATAGTACAGCGCGCCGACGTGCGTCGGGTCGAAGCGCATGATGCGCGCGAATGCCGTCGCGGCATCGCGCACGCGCGCGGCGTCGAGCAGCGACTCGCCGAGCACGAGCAGCGCGTCGAACTGGTACGGGTTGGCGCTGAGCAGCGGTATGAGGAGCGTCAGGGCGTCCTGCGGCCGGGCCGTGGCCCGCAGCACGCGCGCCAGTTCCAGCTTGGGCTCGGACCAGGTGGGCACCGCATCGATGGCGGCGTGCAGCTGCGCTTCGGCGCCAGACGCGTCGCCTTCCACGACGAGCAGGCGCGCCAGTTCGAGGCGCACCACGCCGAAGGCCGGGTCGATGTCGAGCGCACGGCGGTACCCGCCCATCGCGCCCGTGTTGTCGCCCAGGGCGCGCAGCGCGTCGCCCGTGCGCTTGTGCAGGTCCGCGCGCTGCGGCGCGAGCGCGCCGGCACTCGCGAGCGCCTCGAGTGCCGCCGCCGGATCGCCATCGGCCATGCGGGCGTCCGCCACGAGCACGAGCGTCTCGAGGTCGTGGCTGCCCTCTTCAAGGAGTTCGTCCGCGCCCTCGCGTGCGAGCTGGCCGCGGCCGAGCGCGAGCAGCGCGCGCACGCGCCCGATGCGCGCCCGGCGCGACTCGGGATCGATCGCGAGGGCTTCGCCGTAGCGCTCGAGCGCCTCGCCGTGCAGCCCGCGCGCGGCGTAGACGTCGCCGATGACACCGAGTCCCTCGACGCGATCCGCGCCGCGCCCCATCGCGGACGTCGCCTCGGCGCCCGCGCGCTCGTACTGGCGCATGGCGAGGAACTCCTCGGCCGATGCGTACGGACGAATGACGGGAACGACCGGCGCCGCGGGCACCGCCGCGGGTGCCGCCAACGTCGTGAAGACCGAGTCGAGGAGTCGCGGATCGAACGAGAACTCCTGCACCGGCGCGGAGGTGCGGCGTTCACCGCCCAGATCCGGCACGACGGAGAAGTCCGGATCCTCGTGCATCAGGTCGATGGCGAGCTCGAACTTCTGCGCCACGTAGTACGGGTCGAGCTCGAGTGCCCGCTTGGTCTCGCGCAGCGCGCCCTCGAAGTCGCCGAGGTTGGACAGGGTGAAGCTCACGTTGTAGTGCGCTTCGGCGTACTCCGGGCGCGACTGGATCGCGCGGGCGAACGACGCGCGCGCTTCCTCGAAGCGCTTGAGCTCCGCGAGCACGAGGCCGATGCCGTTCCAGGCCACCGGATGTTCGGGCTCGCTGGCGAGCACGTGGCGGTACGCCTCGAGCGCGAGCTGCAGTCGCTTGTTCTTGTAGAGCAGGAGCGCGAGGTTGAGCCGCGCCTTGACGAACGTCGCCTCGATCTCGAGCGCGCTGCGGAAGGCATCGATCGCGTCGTCGCTCTGCCCGGCGTGGTAGAGCGCCACGCCCAAGTTGTTCCAGGCGAGCGGATAGCGCCCGTCGGCCTCGATCGCCTTGCGGTAGCTCGTGGCCGCGTCGTCGAAGCGCCCATCCTGGTGCAGCGCGACGCCGCGTTCGTTCCAGAGCTTGGGGCTCCCCGGCTGGTAGCGCAGCGCCTCGTCGTACATGGCCACGGCTTGCTGCACGTCGCGCGTGAGCAGGTACACCTCCGCCATCGCCTGCCGCACGAGGTCGCGGTCCTCGCCGCGCTCGAGCGCGATGCGGTACTCCTTGAGCGCGTCCTGGTAGTAGCCCTTCTGCCGGAAGGCAACGCCCAGGTTGTAGTGCGCGAGCTGTCCCTCTTCCGACACGGCCATGAGCTGCTGCGAGCGGCGCTCGGTGCCGCCCGGCACGAGCTGCTCGTAGGTCTGCGCGTTGTAGCGGTCGATGGAGAGGTTGGCCTGCGCGCGCCCGAGTGACGGGTTGAGCTGCATCGCGCGCTTGGTGGCGGCGCGCGCGTCCTCGTGGCGTCCCATGTCGCCGAGCACGAAACCCGTGAGGTAGTGCGCGTCGGCGTTCTCGGGATTGAGCTCGATGGCGCGCTCGAGCGCCTTGAGCGCCTCGTCGTTCAAGCCCTTGTTGTAGAGCACCTCACCGCGATAGAACTGGACCACCGAGGAGCCGGGATCGAGCGCGAGCGCGCGGTCGAACCAGCTGAGCGCATCATCGAGGTCGCCGATGGCCTTCTCGGCGAGGCCCACCTGCACGATCGCGCCGAAGTCGTCCGCGTGATGGCGCAGCAGCGCCGTGAACTCGGTGAGCGCGGCGGCGTGCTCGTTGAGCAGCGCGTAGGTGCGCGCGAGCTCCCAGCGCGCGGCGCGGTCGGCGGGTGCGTTGCGGAGCACGTCGCGCAGTTCACCGACGCGCCGATCGTAGTAGCCCGTCTGGAAGTAGGCGATTTCGATGTTGCGCTGCGCGACCTGCATCTTGGGGTCGAGCTCGAGCGCGCCCATGAAGGCCTGCACGGCTTCCTCGTGCAGCCCCTTGTTGTAGTACAGCACCCCGAGGTTGTTGTGCGCCCCGGCGTCCGACGGATCGATCCGCCGCGCGAACGACCGCAGGACGTCGCGGTCGCGCTCCGAGGTGAGGGTGCCGGTGGTCACGGAGTCCGACCGTCCTTATGCGACGCGCACGGCGCGCAGGATTGCCTGGAGGCTCGCCCCGTCGGGCAGCAGCAGGAAGAAGCCGCGCAGGTGCTCGTCGTAGTCCTTCATGTAGAAGGCGCTCTCGACGCAGAAGACGAGGTCGTAGTCGTTGCCGAACTGCAGGTACGCGCTCGTCAGCACCGCGGCCGAGAAATCGATCGCGAGCGACGGCGGCGACGGCAGCAGCATCATCCCCATGAAATCGGAGAGCGCGTTCATGTACGCGCCGCTCAAGATGTTCGACGCCTCCTTGATCACCGACTGTTCGAGCTCGCCGAGGTCGGTGGACGAGCCCTTCGGCCGCCTCAGCATCAGCTCCGACAACCGCAGCGCCGTCGGCTTCGGAAAGACGAGCAGCGTCCGTCCCGCGAGGTCGCCGAGCATCTGCATGAGCACGGCCGCCACCGGCTCCTCGGGGGCCGAGAGCTGCGGCGGCACCTCCTCGAGCGGTGCGATGTTGATGCGCGGGACGCTGATCATGATCGTTTCCCCGATCATCTGCGACAGCGCAGTCGCCGCGTGGCCGGCGCCGATGTTGGCCACCTCCCGCAACGCATCCAACTGATTCGGCTTCAGGATCAGAGTGTCTTCCATGAGTTCCTCAGGCCGCGAGACTGCTGACGTCGACGATGAGCGACGGCGCACCGTCGCCGAGCAGGGTGGCCCCGGCGAAGCAGTGCAATCCTTGCCGCGGGCCGTCGTACTGCTTCACGACGATTTCCTCCTGCGCTACCAGCTCGTCGACGACGAGCGCAGCGCGACGATCGCCGAGCTCGATCATGACGACATGTTCCAATTCGATCGCGCTCGGAGCGACATACTCCGGCAATCCAACGATCTGACGGAGGCGAAGCAGCGGCAGCACTTCGTCGCGCGCGAGCAGAACCTCCCGCCCGTTCACCGTTCGCACA
>JANYHJ010000093.1 GCA_025359135.1 Gemmatimonadota bacterium
CGGAGCTGCTCCAACCGCTCGGCATGCTGCACAGCGACTTCGGTGCGCCCGACGGGCCGTTCGCCGCACATGGCGAGGGCTGGACGATCGCCGGACCGCCGGAGCCCGCATCGCGCGTGCCTAGCGCGTCGGTCGTCGGCCTCAACACCACCGTGCGCGATCTTGCGCAGCTGGCGCTCGCGATCGTGCGACGTGGCCGCGTCTCCGATCAAGTCCAGGTTGCACTCCCTCGTCACGTCGATTCGCTCTGGATCGGCGATCCGGTCGCACCAGGCTCGAGGACGCGCATTGGACTGGGTTTCGCCGCCGAAGGGCAGTGGCCCGAACTCCGTGCCTGGCGAGACGGACTCGCGCCCGGCTTTGCCTCGACCGTGCGCATTGCGCCGGCCGACTCGCTGGCCGTCGTGGTCATCGCCAACTCGAGCGCAGAAGCCGCGAGTGTCGCGCGCATCGCCGACTACGCCCTCCGGCTTGCACGCACGGCGCACGCAGGTCGCGCCCTCCTTGGGCCTACGCCGTCGGCGTTCGACGACCGACGCCTGGTCCGACCTGCTGCAACCGTGCCCGCGCCTCCCCCGGCAGCGCTGCAACCCTTCCTCGGCTTCTACGAGAACGGTCAGCTCGAACTCGTGGTCGGTGAGGAACGCGGACAACCGCTGCTCGCGACCAACGCCGGACAACAGATGCGCGCCACGCTTTCCGGCGACACGCTGCGCATCGCCGACGGCGGCGCCTTCGCGCGCGAGACGCTCGTGGCCGAACGCGACGCCACGGGTCGCGTCACCGCGCTCATGCTCGGCGCGTTGCGACTCGCGCGCCGTGCGCTCGGCCCCGAGAGCGGCAACCAGCTCAAGGTCGCGGCCGTCCGCCCGATTTCCGAGCTGCACGCGGAGGCGATGGCCGCGACGCCTCCTTCGGAGACCGGCCGCGACGCCAAGGTCGAGCTCACCGAGCTCACGCGACTCGATCCGTCGATCAAGCTCGAGGTCCGCTACGCCACCGACAACAACCTCTACGGCACGCCGTTCTATTCGCAGGCGCGCGCTTTCCTGCAGCGTCCCGCCGCGGAGGCCGTGGTGCGCGTCCACAAGCAGTTGGCGGCCTACGGGCTCGGCGTGCTCATCCACGATGGCTATCGACCGTGGTACGTGACCAAGATGTTCTGGGACGGTGCGGGCCCCAACGAAAAGCGCTTCGTGGCCGATCCCGCGCAGGGGTCGAAGCACAACCGCGGCGCCGCCGTGGACCTTGCGTTGTTCGACCGGACCACCGGCGCCACCGTGCCCATGGTTTCGACCTACGACGAGACGTCGGCGCGGGCCTATCCCGACTGGCCCGGTGGCACCGCGCGTGAACGCTGGGCCCGTGAGCTCCTGCGCCGCCTCATGGAGCGCGAGGGCTTTGCCGTCTACGAATACGAGTGGTGGCACTTCGACTACACGGGCTGGCAGCACTGGCCCATCTTGAACGTGCCGTTCGAAAAGCTCGGGCCGCCCGCGCCCGATCGGCCGTAGCACTTCAACACGAGACGCCACGATGACGCTCCGCATCAAGGACATTCCCGACCATCACGACGCCGAGATCGTGATGCGCCTCTATGAACTCCGCCGCGAATCGGTCATGCGCGAGTCACGCGCCGCGATCTCGCGCGAGTTCTGGCCCGCCACGCTCGAGGAGGCGCTCGCGCCCACCGCCATGAACCACCCGCTCAACGCCGCCTGGCGCCAGGTCACGAGCTACTGGGAGATGGCGTACGGCATGGTCAAGGGCGGTGTGCTCCACGGCGACTTCCTGCTCGAGACCGGCGGCGGCGAGGGCTTCTTCGTGCTGGCCAAGGTCAAGCCGTTCCTCACCGAGATGCGCGCCCGCGGCGCGCCGCGCACGCTCCACAACACGGAGTGGATGTCCACGCACTCGGAGTTTTCGCAGGGCATGCTCGCGCGCTTCGAGAAGTCCGTCGCGGCCACGGTCGCAGCCCGCGCCGCGAAGACGTAGGTAAGCGCGACGCGGCGAGCGGCGGGCGTCGCCCGTATATTCGTCGCATGCCCGCCGCCACGCTGTTCTCCGGCCTCGTCGACTATGCGGGGCTCTTTCCGCCGGCTTCGCTCGGCATGGCCGACGCCGTCGCCGCCTATGCGGCCGATCGTGCCGGGCGTGATGCCTGGATGCTCGGCCGCTTCGTCTGCCCGGCCGCGCGACTCGCCGAGCTGGCCAAGGCCGCCGCGCCACACTGGGATGGCGAGTCGCCGTGGCGCGTGAGTGCACTCGCGCCCGATCCCGTGGCCGACTTTCCGCACATCAGAGCGTTCAACGCCGCGCATGCCGAGCGCGCGATCGTCGATGTCGTCGAGGGCCGCGCGTCCACCACCGCCGACATCGATCAGTTTGCCGGACAGCTCGGTGACCTCGAGGGGTTCGTCGAGGTGCCGCTTGATCCCGATCCCGCGGCGCTGATCGCCGACTGCGCGCGGCTCGGACTCAAGGCCAAGGCGCGCCTCGGTGGTGTCGTCGCCGACGCGATTCCCCGTCCCGAGCTGGTGGCGCGCTTCCTCGTGCGCTGCCGCGAGTCGGGCATCGCGTTCAAGGCGACGGCCGGGTTGCATCATCCCATCCGCGGCGCCTTCCCGCTCACGTACGAGCCCGGCGCGCCGCGCGCCACCATGCACGGCTTCCTCAACCTCCTCTTCGCGACGTACGTCGTGCTGCGCGGCGGAGACGAGGTCGAGGCGTGCGCAGTACTCGAAGACCGCGACCCCTCGGCGTTCGCGATCGACCGCGATGCCGCGCGCTGGCGCGACCAGGTCGTCCCGACGCCGCAGATCACGCGCCTCCGCGAGACCATGCGCGGCATCGGCTCGTGCTCCTTCCGCGAACCGGTGGCCGATCTCGTCGCGCTGGGAGTGGCATGACCGCGCTCGACGAGACGCACGACACCCTGCTGCATTCGTGGGTGGAGTCGGCGAACGCTCCGGGCGCGGATTTCCCGCTGCAGAACCTCCCCTTCGGCGCCTTCCACAAGCGCGGCAGCCACGAGGCGCCGCGCATCGGCGTGGCCATTGGTGATCGCGTGCTCGACGTGGCCGCTGCGCTCGATGCCGCCTGCTTCCTCAAGGCGGGGCTGCTCGCGCAGGCTGCCGCGGGCGCTTGTCGTGGCGCCACGCTCAACGCACTGCTCCTGCTCGGACCCGACGCCTGGCATGCGCTGCGCGTGGCGCTCTCGCGACTGCTGCGCGTCGGCGCCGACAGTCTGCGCCCCGATGGCCCCGCCGCCGCGCGCATCCTGCTCCCGATGGCGGAGCTCGAGCTGCACCTGCCCGTCGAGATCGGCGACTACACCGACTTCTACGCCTCGGTGCATCACGCCACGAACATCGGCACGATGCTGCGCCCCGATCAGCCCTTGATGCCCAACTACAAGTGGATCCCGATCGGCTATCACGGACGCGCATCGAGCGTCGGCGTGAGTGGCATGCCGGTGCGTCGTCCCGTCGGACAGATGGCGCCGGCCGCGCCGGGCAGCGCGCCCACGGTCGGTCCGAGCCAGCGTCTCGACTACGAACTCGAGGTCGGCGCGATTGTTGGGCAGCGCAACGCGCTGGCACACCCGGTGCGCATCGGCGCCGCCGCCGCCCATCTCTTCGGCATCGTGCTCCTCAACGACTGGTCCGCGCGCGACGTGCAGGGCTGGGAGTATCAGCCGCTCGGTCCGTTCCTGAGCAAGAGTTTCGCGACGAGCATCTCGCCGTGGGTCGTGACGCAGGAAGCGCTCGCGCCCTTCCGCGCGCCGGCGTTCGTCCGCACCGAGGGTGACCCCGCACCGTTGACGTACCTGGCCGACGCGGCCGACCAGGCCAGTGGCAACCTCGACCTCACGCTCGAAGTACTGATCCAGACGCAGGCGATGGCCAAGGCGCACGTGGCGCCCGCGCGCGTCAGCATCGGCAATGCGCGCGAGCTCTACTGGACCTTCGCGCAGATGCTCACGCACCACACCATGAACGGCTGCAACCTGCGCGCCGGCGATCTGCTCGGCTCGGGCACCGTCAGCGGTCCGACGCCCGAATCGCGGGGGTGCCTGATGGAGCGCGCCTGGCGCGGCACCGAACCGGTGGCGCTGCCCGGAGGCGAAACGCGCGCCTGGCTCGTCGACGGCGACACGCTCATCATGCGCGGCTGGTGTGAGCGCGAAGGCCGGCGCATCGGATTGGGCGAGGTGCGCGGCACCGTGCTCCCCGCGCTCGCGTCGTGAAGTTCTTGTGAGCGCTCCGGACGCCGCACCGCGCGACGCGCTGGCGCCGTTCGTCTCGCACGTGCTCGGGTTGTGGCGAGGGCCGTCACGCACTGCTGCCGACGAAGCGTCACTCCGCACCCTGATCGCCGCGTCGAGCGCCGACGCGGCGGGACGCGATCCGGCGTTCGCGGCCGAACGCGACATGCGCGTGGCGCGCCTGCTTGACGATCCGATGCTGCTCGCGGCCATCTTCCAGAACATCGACCTGCTGTTCGCGAACCGCGCGCGCGAGGCGCCTGGCGTGTCCGCCCTCGTCATGGCGGCCATCGAGCGCGCCGCGCAAGCTGAAGCCGAACTCGAAGGAGACGACGACGCATGAGCCAGTTCAGGGATCTCTTCTCAGGCCACGCCAAAGACTACGGTCGCTACCGGCCGAGCTATCCGCACGCGCTCTTCGAGTGGCTCGCGGCGCAGTCACCGACGCGCGCCCTCGCGTGGGATTGCGGCACGGGATCGGGACAGGCCGCCGTTGCGCTCGGCGCGGTCATGCAGCGCGTCATCGCCACCGACGCGAGCGCGGCGCAGGTGGCCAACGCCGAGCCGCATCCGAATGTCACCTATGGCGTCGGACCCGCCGAGGCGCCGGAGCTCGATCCGGGCAACGTCGACCTCGTGACCGTCGCCCAGGCCTTTCACTGGTTCGATGCGCCGCGCTTCTTCGAGGCGGCCGCACGCGTGCTCAAGCCAGGCGGCGTGCTCGCGCTCTGGACCTACCGGTCGGCGCGCATCACCCCCGCGATCGACCCGATCGAGTCGGACTTCTACACCAACGTCATCGGCCAGGATTGGCCCGCCGAACGCAAGCTCGTGGAAGAAGGCTACGCTAAAGTCGTGATGCCGCCGCCGTTCACCGAAATCCCTGCGCCACGCTTCCAGCTTACCGCCACCTGGTCGCGCGACGACTTCCTCGGCTATGTCAGCACCTGGTCGGCGGTGCACCAGCACCGGAAGCGCACGGGCCACGATCCGCTCGCGCCGTTCGCGGAACGTCTCGCGACGGTCTGGCCCGCGGATGCGGTGCACGTGGTGCGCTGGGACCTGGCGCTGCGCGTGGCGCGTCGTGCGTGAACGCGAGATGGAGCGAAGAGGGGAACGGAGCGGACCGAGATGCACAACGGGGGCGCCATCACGATGATGGCGCCCCCGTTCGCGTTCCGTGCGTGGTCGGCTACTTCGAGCGCGTCATCTTGATCACGCTCGACTGCGTGATCGGAATGACGAGGCCCATCGCGTCGACGGTGACCGTGAGGGTCGTCTCCTCGGTACCATCGCGCGAGAGGTACTGTCCGTCCTTCGAGATGAGCGTGATGCCGGCCCCCTTGCTCGTGCCCTCGATGGAGAAGTCCTGGCCCTGCATGTTGCCCTTGCCGGCAATCGTGGTCATCGTCGCGACGGCGATCTTCCACGCCTTTGCGCCGTCGACGGCCGTGTCACCAGCGAGTGTGTAGTTGTAGACGACGGTGTTCTTGAGTTCCGCGCCGTTGGCCTGCGCCACGGTCGACGTCACCGTGTCGCTCCAGGTGCCACCGACCTTCGCCGAGGCGGGCAGCACGGGCAGGAACGACTTCATGGCCACGGCCTGCGGCGCCTTGAGGTCGCCACCAGCGGGCACGGTCACGTCGCCGGAGATCGTCTTGCCATTCGTCCCGATGATGCCGACGAACTTGGTGCCGATCGTCTTCGTCAGGTCGGGCGCGGGCCCCATCGAGCTCGTCGAGGTCATCGAGTCGAGCGCGAGCGTCACGTCGAGCTGTCCGGCGCCCTTGGACGTGGCGGCCAAGGTGTAGCGCTGCTCGGTGGTGCTCTCGCCTTCCTGCTTCTGGCCCATCATTTCCTGCGCGACCTTGGTCTTGCTGCTCAACACGAACTTCGCACTCTGCGGGCTATACGCGAGCTTGACGTCCTGCGCGCGGGCCGCGAACGGCAGCGCGGCGAGGACCACAAGCGCGGGGGACAGACGGCGGAACATGGAGGTCACTCCGGGTGGGTGGGGGTCGCCGGTGATCCGGCTCCCGCCGGGCACCTGCACGCTTGGGCCGGGGGCCGGCGCACACTGTAATACGATAGTGACCCCCAAGGGTTTCGCCTAGCGCCGGAGTATCTTCTCCGGCCATGCTCGCGCTCGGGTTGCTCGCGGCGGCCCAGGCCGTCGCCCTCGTCATCCTCATGGCCCGGCTCGCACCGGGCCGGCGTCGTCGTCCCCCGGTGTCGCCCGTCGCGGATGCCGAGGCGCCCGACACGTCGCTCACCATCACCGTCGCCACGCTCAACGAGGCGAAACGGATCGGGCCGTGCCTCGACGGCCTCATGCGCCAGGGGAAGGTCGTGCGCGAGATCCTCGTCGTCGACTCGCGCTCGACCGACGGCACGCGCGAACTTGTCGAGGCGGCGGCGCGGCGTGATCCGCGCATCCGGTTGCTCACCGACGATCCGCTTCCACACGACTGGGTCGGCAAGGTCTGGGCGCTCCAGCATGGACTCGCCCACGCCACGAGCGAGTGGGTACTCGGCGTCGACGCCGACATCACGCCGGACCCGGGACTCGCAGCCGGCGTCGTGGCGGCCGCGCTCGAACAACGATTCGAGGTCGTGAGCTTCAGCCCGCGCTTCACGATTCCCACCGCCGCGGAGCAGTGGTTGCAACCCGCGCTGCTCGTGACACTCGTCTATCGCTGCGGTGCGGCGGGCGAGGGCACCCCCGATCCCGATCGCGTGCTCGCGAACGGACAGTGCTTCCTCGCCCGGCGCGACGTGCTCAACGCCCATGGCGGCTATGCGGCGGCGCAGCGCTCCTTCGCCGACGACGTGACCCTTGCGCGTTCGATGGCGCGCGCCGGCGTGCGCGTCGGTTTCCTCGATGGCTCGTCGCTCTACCGCGTGCGCTCGTACAGCTCGATGCGCGAAGCGTGGCGTGAGTGGGGCCGCTCGCTCGACCTCAAGGACGCCACCACCCCCGCGCGCCAGTGGGCCGACGTCCTCTTCCTCTTTCTCGCGCAGGCGCTGCCACTTCCGGTGGTCGCGCTGCTGCTGGCACTCGGTCGCGCTGCATTCGGCGCTGCGTGGCTGCCGCTGCTCATCGTCAACGCGATCCTGTTCGCCATCCGGCTGCTGCTGCTCGGCGCGCTCAGGGCCAGCTACGACGCGCCGTCGCTTCCGTTCTGGCTCTCGCCGTTGGCGGACATTCCCGCCGCGATCCGCATCCTGCTCTCGACGCTGCGCTCGCGTCGCACCTGGCGTGGTCGCGCGTACGGACCGCTCGCAAACACCTGATCGTTCGCCGAGTGAAGGGAGACTGGCGCCCGACGCCAGTCACGCGCACGTTCGTGGCGCACGCTCGGCGTGAACCCAGAAGCGCTGCGGCTCCGTAGAGTCGCCGCGCGCCGCAACAACGCGACGCCGTCGACCTTCCCCCGAGGTTGCTCCCATGCTCTGGTTGCGCCGGATCGGCATTGCCGTCGTCGCGCTTGTCGTGCTGCTTGCCGTGTGCGTCGGCACCGTCTACGCCATCAGTTCGAGTCGCATGGCGAAGCCCTTCAACGACCTCAAGGGCCACGCCGTGGCCGTCCACACCGACGCCGCCACGCTCGAGCGTGGCAAGCACATCGCGACGGCCGTCATCAAGTGCGTGGACTGTCACAAGGCCGACATGGGCGGCGGTACCGTGGTCGACGATCCCGCGATCGGCACGGTGATGGCGTCGAACCTCACTGCGGGCAAGGGCGGTGTGCTCGCGCGCTACGATGACGTCGCGCTTGAGCGTGCGATCCGGCACGGCGTGGGCGTGACCGGCCTCGGGCTCTGGATCATGCCGAGCTACGAGATCAAGGAACTCGCCGATGACGACCTCGCGGCGCTCATCGCCTACATGCGGTCGGTACCGCCCGTCGACCGCGCCATCCCGCCCAATCGCCTCGGGCCGGTCGGACGCGCGCTCTACCTCACCGGAAAGCTGCCCCTCATCGACGCGACCCGCATCGACGCCAACGTGACCCATCCCGCCACGATGCCGCCCGCGCCCACCGCCGAATACGGCAAGTACTCCGCGCGCGTCGGTGGCTGCCTCGGCTGTCACGGCGAAACGCTCTCGGGGGGGCCGATCCCGGGTGGCGCGCCCGACTGGAAGCCGGCGGCGAACATCACGCCAACCGGCCTCGCGGCGTACGACGAAACCAAGTTCGTCACGCTCCTGCGCACCGGGATGCGTCCGGCCGGCGTCATGGTCGACTCGCTCATGCCGTACCGCTTCACCAAGGACTTGAGCGACGACGAGATCCACGCCCTCTGGTTGTATCTCAAGACGGTGCCCGCCAAGGAATACGGCGGACGCTGAACTCTCCGCGCGCACGTCGCCGCCCTGGCGACGCGCGCAACACGGCGTCAGTCGGCGGCGCTCTTCGCCTCGCGCGTGAGACGCGCCACGACCTGACCGGCCGGCTCCACATCGTGGATGCCGGCCACGCTGCGCCCGGCCTGCCAGTAGTCCTTCTCGCCGGTGCCCGCTTCGTCGAGTGACGAGCGCTTGAGCTGCCAGAGCGACCGCAGCCCGTAGAACGTGCGCATCCAGTGCTTGGTCTTCCGTCCCTTGAACATCCAGCGCGCGAACGGGCCGACCTTGGTGCCGAGGCGCCGGATGTACGGCGTGCCGATCACCGACACCGGCACACCGGTGATGCGCTCGGTCAACACGATGTCGTCTTCCTCCGCCTTGACGATGGCCTGCTTGTAGACCTCCGCCGCGCGGCACTCCGGTGTCGCGATGAAGCGCGTGCCGAGCTGCACCCCCACGTACCCGATGCCAAGCGCCTGCGCCACTTCGACGCCGTTGGCCACGCCGCCCGCGCAGATGATCGGCAGTCCCAGCGGCGCGAGCTCATCGAAGAGCGCCTGCGGTGTGCGCGATCCTGTGTGGCCGCCGGCCCGCCGATTGACCGCCACGAGCCCGTGCGCACCACCGTCGCGTCCCTTGGCGCCCCACTTGAGCTCCGTCACGTCGTGGTAGACGAGGCCGCCGTGTGGCGTCACCGCGTCCACGACCCAGCGCGGATTGCCGAGCGACGTGATGAAGAAGCGCACCCCTTCCTCGAGCGCGATGTCGACCCAGCGCCGCATGCGATCGAGGTACGTCTTGCTCGACGCCTCGATGAGCGCGTTGAGCCCGAACGGCTTGCCGTCGGCGAGCTCCTTGATGAGGCGAAGCCCCGCGCGATACTCGTGGCCGTGCACGTATGTGAGCGAGATCGGCTGCACCACGCCGATGCCGCCGGCGCGCGACACGGCGGCCACCAGCTCGGGATTCGAGCACGGATAGAGCGGACCGCAGATGATCGGCGTCGCGATGCCGAGCTGACGAGTGAGCGGTGTGCTGATCCCCGCGCCCGGCAGCACCATATCCGGCACGTCGCTCACGAGCCGGCGCCCTTGGGTGGCGCGAGCCGCCACTGGATGCGTGCGCGCGCCACTTCGTCACCCGACGCGTCGCGGATGTGCGCCACCAGTTCGTGATCGCACGGCGCGGTCACGTCCGGCAACGTCGTGCGCGTTTCCGCGAGCAACGTGCCGCGCGCCTTCTTCAGGTATTCGATCGAGAGGCCGAACACGATGCCGCGAACCCCGGCCGGCAGCGCCGACATCATCGCGAGTCCGCTCGCCATCTCGGCGAGGTTGACAAGCGCCACCGCGTGCACCGACTCGAGATGGTTGCGGACGGCACGCCTGTCGCGCAGCGAGACAACGCAGTGGCCATCGCCGAACTGCTCCACGCGCGCACCGATCGTGCCGGTGTACGGCGCCGTGCGACCCACCATCACCGAAAAGAGCCAACGGCCACCGGGCAGCCGACTCAAGCGTCGCCACGCCGCGGTGACCTTGGCGCCCGGCGCGTCAAGCGCTGCGGCGGCCACCTCGGCCTAGTCCTTGCGCACGAGGGCGTGGGCGCAGCCCGCCGCGCAGAACGCCAACACGAACGGGAAGATCAGGCTCAGCTCGAGGAACGCCGCGCCGTTGATCTTGAGCACCGCGCCGACGCCGCCTGCCACGGCGGCGAACGACGTGCCCGTGGCGTCGAACAACATCAGCGCCCCCCATCCGAGCATCGCGCAGACCGCGCCGGTGAGCACGGGCCGCGGCGTCTTCGTGCCCACCCAGCCCCACGCAAACGCGGTGACGGGCAGCGACCACCATCCCACCGCCAGTGCGCCGAACGCGTACGCGGCCGACAGCAGCACGATCCGGATGAGCGTGCTCACTTGCCCTCCGGCGTCAGCGTCAACGTCGAGATCACGCGCGCGGCGGGCACGTCATTGAAAAGCGCGCTGTCGAGGGCGCCGTGACTCCAGCGGCCGATGCGATCGCGATAGAACTTCGAGAACGGGTTCCCCGACTGGCCACCCGGATACGTGGTGGCGGCGCGCACCGTCGGCCCCAACTCGACGACAAGGCGCTCACTCGCGGAATGCGTGCCGTTCGAGGCACGTGGGGCGATGGTTTCCGGTCCGCTCCGTGCCTCGACGTCGAGGGCGCTGAACGGCTCGAGCTTGAGCAGGTGCCAGATCTTCATCGGCGACGTCGTGCCCCATTCCCAGTCGCTGCTCGACGGATCGCGCCCGTACTTCGCTACCACTTCGGCGTACGCCAGCGTGAGCGCGCGCGCGAGCACGTCGTCGCGCGTCTCGAGCGCCGGCGTACGGCGATCATCCCACCAGCGCGAGTCCGGCTGCTGCAGCAACCGCGCGAGCGCCAAGCCGCCCGGCGTGCGGGGCCGCATGCTCGAGTTCGAGTCGCGCACGTTGAGCTCGTCCCAGAGCAGGAAGTTGAGCCGCTCCATGGCCGTCTCGAACAGGATCGCGCGCTTGTCACCGGGGGTGTAGGACCGCTTCCATTCCGCGAGGAGGGCGGCCGCCCGCGCGATGTCGTTCGACGAACGGCCCGCCCCCGCGAGCCGCGCCACTGCATCGAGGAAGTACGGCACGTAGAAATCCGCGCGCGCGCTCCCCGAGTCCACCTGCATCCGGCGCACCTTGCCCGGCGTCCAGGCGCTGTCCGCGCGCAGCCGCTGGTTGATGCGGATCGCGCGCCACGGCGCCGGCCAGTCGGCGCCGAAATACTTCGGGTTCACCTTCGGGTCGATCGGCTGCTGGTTGGCCGAGGCCAGGAAGCCCTGCGGCGGGTTCACCGACTGCGGATAGTCCTTGGTGGACCAGTAGCCGGTCCAATCACTCGCGCTCGTGGCGCCGTCGCGGAGCGCGAGTCCCGAGCCGTCGCCCGGGCGAATCGGATAGAGTCCGGTCGAGCGGATGCCGATGTTCCCGCCGCGATCGGCCATCACGAAGTTCTGCGCCGGTCCCGGATACGCCGCCATCGCGTCCATCAACCCCGCCACCGACGTCGCCGTCTGCGCGGCCTGGAACGCTCCGAGCGACGCATCAACGTTGTTCGTGTCGAGTGCGGTCCAGCGCATCGAGAGCCAGAGTCCGGCGAACTCGCGCAGCGGTCCGCGATGCGTGTACCGCAGCGTGTCGCGCAGCAGCACCTCGCCCGACGGTCCGCGATACGTCTGGGGACGCAGGTCGATCGTCCGCCAGGCGCCGTCGAGCATGTACTTGGTGGGATTCTTCGGGTCATCCACCGTCTCGCGGTAGAAGTCCACCACGTCCGCGCCCGTGTTGGTGGCCGACCAGGCGACGTCGCGGTTGAAGCCGAGCACGATGCTCGGCGTCCCCGCAAAGGTGAAGCCGTAGCTGTCGAGCTGTCCCGGCACGGTCAGGTGCGCTTCGTACCAGATCGACGGCAACGAGAGATCGAGATGCGGATCGCCGGCGAGAATGGCGAAGCCGTTCTTCGTGCGCTTCGGTCCGATCGCCCAGTTGTTGCTCGCTTCGCGCGTGGTCTCGTCGGCGGTCGCGGTGACGCCCATGGCCGAGACGGCCAGCGCGAGCGCCTTGGTGGCCGAGAGTGCGCTCGAGTCCGGCTCGCCGGGAGGCGGCATCGGCGGCAGGTCGAACCGCGTCGTCTTCTGTCCGTTGGGCTGGATCGGCTCCTGGATCGCCGCGCGTGACGAATACAACTCCTCGGCCGCCGCGCGTCCCACGAGCAGCTGCGCCTTGAGGATGTTGATTTCGGGCAGGTTGAACGAGAGCGTCTGGTTCATGCGCGCCAGGAAGTAGAACGCGTTCTTCGCCTCCCAGTGCATCGGCCGCTTGCCGAGGAGCCGGTACTCGATCGGCAGGTCGCCCGGGCGCATCTGGTCGACGTACGCGTTCACGCCGGCCGCATAGGCGTCGAGCGAGCGCATCTCCTTCGAGTCCTTCTTCACGAGCGCGAAGCGCCGCTCCGCGCCCCACGCCAGCCCGATGCGCCGCGACACGGTGTCGATCGCGAGCGCCTTCTCGTTGAACTCCGAGGTCGTGCCCGCAGCCGCGCGGAACTGCAGCTCCATCTGGAAGAGCCGGTCGCGCGCCACCACGAAACCGAGCGCGCGGTATGCGTCGTCCACGGTCGTCGCCTTCACGTGCGGCACGCCGCGATCGTCATACGCGACCGTGACGCCGGCGCTCAACCCGGGAATCTTGCCGCTCCACGCGCGCGGCAGCTCGGTCGATCGCGCCATTGCGAGGGCGCCCCGTGCGGGGTCGATGATCGGGCCGAGCGGCGGCAGCGGACCCGCGCCACGCGCGGCCACATAGCAGAGGCCGCCGGTGAGCAGGGTGAAACCGATGAAGGACGTGAGGCGCACGCGCGCTGGCTCCGGGTCGGAAAAGAAAGGTGTGCGCCTAGTTGTCGCCGGCCAGGAGGCCGCCCAGTCCGCCGAGGACCGAACCTTCCTCGCGGCGGGATCCGCCGGCACGAGGCGCGGCGGCGATGATGCGGTCAGCGAGCCGCGAGAACGGCATCGTCTGCAGGATGACGCGACCGGGACCGGTCAGCTTCGCGAAGAAGAGTCCTTCGCCGCCGAAGAGCGCCGTCTTGATCCCTGGCACCATCTCGATGTCGTAGTCGATCGAGTCCTGCATGGCCACGATGCACCCGGTGTCGACCCGCAGCAGCTCGCCGGCCTTGAGGTCGATCGTGTGCACCGTGCCGGACGCGTGCAGGAAACAGAGGCCGTCGCCCTCGATGCGCTGCAGGATGAATCCTTCGCCGCCGAAGACGCCCGCGCCGAACTTCTTCGTGAAGGCGATCGTGACGTTGATGCCGCGCGCGCCGCAGAGAAACGAGTCCTTCTGGCAGATGATGCGCCCGTTCCACTGCGGCAGGTCGATCGGCATGATCTTGCCCGGGAACGGCGAGGCGAACGCCACGTCGCGGCGCCCATTCCCCTCATTGCCGAACATCGTCACGAAGAAGGAGTCGCCCGAGAGCAACCGCTTGCCGCCCTGCAGCAGCTTGCTGAAGAGCGATCCGCCTTGGCCCGTCTGGTCGAGTGTCGTCGCCATGCGGATGCCATCCTGCATGTACATGAACGCGCCCGCCTCGGCGACCACCGCTTCGCCCGGGTCGAGCGTGATGATCACGCCCTGCAGGTCGTCGCCAATGATCTGGTAGTCGATGACGTCGGCTGGCATGGTCGGCGACCTCGGACTGAGGGTGGGGCGTGGGGAAGAGCGCGCGCGCGAATCGCGCAAGCTCGCGGGACGACGGGGTGCGGCGAAAGGGGGACACCGTTGCGTCCCTTCCCGGAGACGGTGGCGGGACGACCGATCGTCCCAATACGTTAGTATCGCAGCGGTTAGCGCGCACCCGATGCTGGGTGCGAAAATTGCCCAGAATGTGATCGTGACTTCCCGATCCCCCGGAGCTCCCATGCCCTTCGCCTCTCCACGCGCACCCCGTGCCGGGCGCTTCCTTTTCGCGACGGCGCTGGCGCTCGCGGCCGCGTGCAACTCGACGCGCGTCTCGCGCGTGGACCCCAACTCGGTCACCGACCTGAGCGGGCGCTGGAATGACGCCGACAGTCGCCTCGTGGCCAATGCGCTCATCCAGCAGAGCCTCGACGCCCCGTGGGCGCGCAACTACGCCACCGCCAACGGCGGCAAGCAGCCGACGGTCATCATCGGCGCCTTCCGCAACCGCTCGATGGAACACATCCCGGTCGGCACCTTCACGCGCGACCTCGAACAGGCGTTCGTGAACTCGGGCACCGTGCAGATCGTCGCCAGCAAGGAGGAACGTGGCGACGTGCGTGACGAGCGCGCCGACCAGCAGCAGAACGCCGCGGCCGACACGCGCGCCCGCCTGGCCCGCGAGCAGGGCGCCCGCTACATGCTGCAGGGCGACGTGCAGACGATCGAGGATTCCGAGGGGAAGGAGAAGATCGTCTACTACCAGATCGATGCGACGCTCATCGACCTCGAGTCGAACGCGAAGGTCTGGCTTGGCCAGCACAAGATCAAGAAGTTCATCGAGCGTCGTGGCATCGGCCTCTAATGCGGAGCAGAGCCATGAATCTCCATCGCGTCTTCCCGGCGCTGCTCCTCCTCGGCGCCTGCACGGCCAACCGCGTGCGCGAGCGCCCCATCCTCGTCAACGGCGACAAGATGCAGACGCCGGACGAGATCGCCGCGAACGCCCGCGTGCGCGGTGACGCGGAGCGGGCGATGTACGCGCAGCGCCGCGATTCGGTCGCGGCGGCCGCTGCCGCTTCGTGCAGCGGAGAAGTCTGCACCGCGCTCACCCGCGGCGAGGTCGTGCTCGGCATGAACACCGCGCAAGTCATGGCGGCCACCAAGACCACCGCCGAGGCGTGGTCCGTGCGCTACGCCGGCCGCGCCACCGTCATGGTTGCCGTGCGCCCGAGCGTTCCACCGCGTGACGTGAACGGCGAACTCGGCCTCGTGCAACTGGAAGACGGCAAGGTGCAGAGCTACGGCTACCGTGAACCGCAGGGACTCCGCGTCATCGCCTCGACATCGGACGCGAGCGCCGATGGGCGTGCCAAGGCGCAGGCCGAGGCGCTCGTCAAGGAAGGCGACGAGTTCAATCTGGTCGGCAAGCGCGCCGAGGCGCTCGATCGCTACGATCGCGCGCTCCTGCTGGACGGGAGCAACGCCATGCTCCAGTACAAGGTGGCCACGCTGCTCGACCTGCAGCTCCGCCCGCAGGAGGCGTCGATGCGCTACCAGCGCTTCCTCCAGCAGATGAAGCTGCAGACGATCCAGGCGCAGGGCGACGCCGCCGCGAAGCAGGCTGAAGCGATCGCGATGGCGCAGCAGCGCATCGTGATCCTGCAGCAGAAGGTTCCGTCCACGCCCTGACGGGCGTCGTGGGTGCCCTCAAGCGCTCATGGCTTGGCGGGGTGGTGCTGGTCGCGCTGGCAGGATGCGCTATCGGGGCCACCCTGCGGTCGTATGACATCGCGCCGAACGGTCTCGAGCGCAGCGAGGAGCGGCTCCGCCTGGCGCTGACGCGCGCGCGCACCGATTCGGGGGTCAACCCGCGCGACGACGATCTTTCCGGTGATCTGCTCGTCAAGGCGCTCTATCAGGGCACCTTCGCGTACTACAGCGGCCGCTACGGCGAAGCAGGGGACCTCTTCGACCGCGCCGACCAGCTCAGCGAAGCGCGTTACACGAAGAGCATTTCGCAGAACGTGCTCGCGATGATGACCAACGACCGCGAGCTCGACTACGAGCCCGGTATCAACGAGCGGCTGCTCATGCACTACTACGGCGCCCTCGCATACTGGCGCAAGAACGACCTCGAGGGCGCCGCGGTCGAGGCGCGCAAGCTCGCCTACCTGCTGCAGAAGTTCGAGGCCGACACGAGCGGCCGCGACCGCACCGTGCGCCACGCGCTCCGCACCTTCGCGGGCGTCGTGTTCGAGGCAGCGGGAGAACGGAACGACGCGCTCGTGAGCTATCGCAACGCCCGCGCCATCCTCGGTGAGCGCGTCAACACCGACAGCATCGAGACGTTGCCGTCCGACGGACTCACGAACGACTCCGCCGATGTCGTGGTGGTCGTGGAGCAGGGGTTCGTGGCCTTCCCGACGCCGTGGGACCTCACGATTCCGATCTACAAGCACGAGTGGGGCTATCTGTCCGGCGAGGACCGCTTTCGCGGCGGCTGGATGTCGGCGCGTATGGGCAACCGCATCACGGCGCAGCTGGGCGACGACGGTGGACTCTGGTACAGCGGACCGTCGGCCTCGCTCGGCTACGACGACCGCTGGGCCGGGATGACGGCCGGAAGCGCCGGCGACGTGAACCTCACGTACCGTCCCGGCAACCAGTACGGCTATCGGTACGATCCGCGCTGGGGCTGGGCGCCTGGGCGCGTTTTCGCGACGCCAGAGCGGATCATCAAGTTGAGCGTGCCGGTCTACAAGCGGCCGCGCGCGCTCGTGACGCCGAGCATCGAGACTCCCGCGGGGTCCGTGGAGCGCATCGCGGCAGCCGACCTGTCCGAGGCCGAAGTCGCGGACTACGATCGCGTACGCACGTGGACCTATGCGCGCGCCGTGCTGCGCGTCGTCGTCAAGGCGGTGGCTGCCGAGGAAGCCGAGAAGGCGGCCAAGCGCAGCACCAAGGACGAGAAGAAGGGGGAGCGGCTCGGACAACTGTTCGGCTTCCTCGCGAGCGCGGCCGGCGCGGTGCTCGAACGCGCCGACACGCGGAACTGGAACCTGCTGCCGCAGCAGGTCACGCTTGTGCGCGTGCGCGTGCCGGTGAGCACCACTGATCTCAGGCTCAGCGTGCCGGGCGGTCTCGTGATGTTGCCGCTGGCCAAGCTCAAGGCGGGTCGCGTTTCGTTGGCGACGGCGCGCCTCTGGAGCGGGCCGGCGGAGTGGTGAAACGGAGGGTGTGCTCTGTGTCTCCCACCCCCGCACGTCTCCGTGCTCTCCTGACCCTCTCCCGCGTGATTGCGAGAGTCGCTCGCGCGCCTCATCTTCTTCGTCGCAAATCACCTGAGGAGATCGCATGAGCTCCGTTCGCGTACTGGTCGGCACGCGCAAGGGCGCGTTCATCCTCACCGCCGACGGCAAGCGCACCAACTGGAAGGTCTCCGGGCCGCACTTCGCAGGGTGGGAGCTCTACCACCTCAAGGGCTCGCCGGTCGATCCCAACCGCATCTACGCCTCGCAGTCGAGCGGCTGGTTCGGGCAGCTCATCCAACGCTCGAGCGATGGCGGTGTCACGTGGGAGCCGGTCGGCAACAAGTTCGCGTATGACGGCGTCACGGGCACCCACCAGTGGTACGACGGCACGCCGCACCCGTGGGAGTTCAAGCGCGTCTGGCATCTGGAGCCGTCGCTGGACGATGCGGACACGGTGTACGCCGGCATCGAAGACGCCGCCCTCTTCAAGAGCATCGACGGCGGCGCCAACTGGAGCGAACTCTCGGGGCTCCGCGGCCATGGCTCGGGTCCGCACTGGCAGCCCGGCGCGGGCGGCATGTGCCTGCACACGATCGTACTCGACCCGGTCAACACGGGGCGCATGTACCTGGCCATTTCGGCCGCGGGCGCCTTCCGCAGCGACGACCATGGCGACACGTGGAAGCCGATCACGCGCGGCCTCAAGTCCAAGGGCATTCCCGTCGAGACGGCGGAAGTGGGGCACTGCGTGCATCGCATCGCCATGCACCCATCGCGCCCCGACACGCTCTTCATGCAGAAGCACTGGGACGTGATGCGCTCCGATGACGCGGGCGAGAACTGGACCGAGGTCAGCGGCAACCTGCCCTCCGACTTCGGCTTCCCGATCGACGTGCACGCGCACGAGCCCGAGACCATCTACGTCGTGCCGATCAAGAGCGACTCCGAGCACTATCCGCCCGAGGGCAAGCTGCGCGTCTATCGCAGCCGCACCGGTGGCAACGAGTGGGAGGCGCTCACCAACGGGTTGCCCCAACAGGACTGCTACGTGAACGTGCTGCGCGACGCGATGGCCGTCGACCGCCTCGATGCCTGCGGCATCTACGTGGGCACCACCGGCGGCCAGGTTTACGCATCGAACGACGCCGGTGATCACTGGACCGCCATCGTCCGCGACTTGCCGCCCGTGCTCTCCGTCGAGGTGCAGACGCTCGCATGATCCGCGTCATGCTCCCCGAGCACCTGCGCACCCTTGCCAAGGTGCGCGACGAAGTCGAGCTCGACGTCTCGGGCGAGGTCACGCGTGCGCGCCTGCTCGACGCGCTCGAGGCGCGCTTTCCCATGCTCGAGGGCACCATCCGCGATCACCAGACGCGCGTGCGGCGCCCTTTCCTTCGCTTCTTCGCGTGCGAGCAGGACCTCACGCACGAGAGCGCGGACGCCGAGCTCCCCGCGGCCGTCGTCGACGGGCGCGAGCCCTACATGGTCGTCGGCGCCATGGCCGGGGGCTGACGGTTGTCGTCCTGAGCGCAGCGAAGGACCTGCTTTCCCGATCGACCGACCAGCGGGACGTTCGCTCCGCTCAAGACGACACCCTTCGCAACGCCATGCACCTCGTCACGCTCGACCAGCTCCGACAGCATTTCGACCACGACGCCGTCATGGCCGCCGTGCGCGCCGCCTTCATCGGCCATGCGCGCGGCGAGTACATCGTCGCACCGCCGGGACAGTTGCTCTTCGACGCGCCCCCCGGCGACTGCCACATCAAGTACGGCTACGCGAAGTCAGGACCGGTCTTCGTCATCAAGGTCGCGTCGGGCTTCTACGACAACCCCACGCTCGATCTGCCCGTCAACAGTGGCGTCGTCCTCGTCTGCTCGCGCACCACCGGCATGCCCGTCGCGCTGCTGCAGGACGACGGCTGGCTCACTTCATGGCGAACCGCCGCGGCCGGTGCCATCGCAGCCTCCCTCGTGCGCGCACGCAAGCCCGACGTGCTCGGCGTCTTCGGCGCGGGACATCAGGCCGAACTGCAGGCCACCTGGATTGCGCGCGAACTTGGGGCGCGCGAGGTGCGCATCTGGGCGCGTCGCGCCGATCGTGCCGAGTCGCTCGCGAAGACGCTCTCGGCCAGCGGGCTGGCCGCGCGCGCCTGTGCCACCACCGACGCCGTGCTCGCCGATGCGCGCGTCGTCGTCACCACGACCCCCAGCACGCGCGCGCTCTTCCCCGCACACGAAGTCCGGCCCGGTACGCACATCGTGGCCATGGGCGCCGACAGCCCCGGCAAGCAGGAACTCGACCCGGCGCTCTTCGCGCGCGCGGCGCGCATCATCACCGACGATCACGCCCAGTGCATCGACCACGGCGACTTCGCCCACGCGGTGTCCGCCGGCATCGTGCGTGCTGATGCGGACACGAGCCTCGGCCAGCTGCTCGCCGACCCGGCGTCCCTCGCGCTTCAACCCGGCGACATCTCGATCGTCGACCTCACCGGCATTCCCGCGCAGGACGTCGCGATGGCGACGGCCACATGCCGCACGCTGGGGCTGTTGTCGTCCTGAGCGAAGCGAAGGACCTGCTTGTGCGGTCTGTCCTCAGTCGTGACGCAAAAAGACAACGGGCCCCGCATCGCTGCGGGGCCCGTTGTTCTCCTGCACCCTTCGTGTGACGTCTAGTTCGCGCTGGCCAAAGCGTGCACCGCCACCGCCAGCACCTTCACGCGATCACTGTCGCCCGCGCTCGGCACATCCTTGTCGAGCGAACCGCCGAGCGAGTGCAGCGCCTTCGAGCGCGCCGCTCCACTCAGCTTCTCGGCGCTCGCGATCGCGGCACGAACTGCCGTGAGGCGCGTCGTCGGGAGACCGGCCGACCGCTCCACCTGGTCGGTGTACGCCTTCACGAGCGCAAAGCTCGGCGCCCACTTCATCTGCGGCTGACCCTGCGCGTTCAAGTACTCGTACTTCACGGTCTTGGCCGCATCGATCTCGTTCTGCGTCAGCAGCGCGCTCGGCGTCAGCTCGAAGATGTCGAGGCCACGGCCGATCTCGGAGCTCACGATGTTGCCGTTGTACCAGTACACCGACCACGAGCCGGAGAGCTGGAGGTGCTCGGCGTCCTGCGGGCCACGGTCATGGAAGGCGATCTCCATGGCGTGCCTCGGATCGCTGAAATCGAACACCGAGACGCCGCCCTGATACCAGGCCTGCACCATGAGGTCGCGTCCTGGAATCGGACTGAGCGAGCCGTTGTGCGCGACGCAGTTCTCGGTGGAGGTCTGCGCGGCGGGCAGCTTGTAGTAGCCCTGGAACTCCATCTTCCCGTCCTTCAGGGTGAAGATGGCGTCGGCGCCCCACTCCTTCGGATCCGACGCACGGCACTTGGGTCCCATGCCGCCGCCCCACTCGTCGGTGAAGATGACCTTGCTCCCGTCGTTGTTGAACGTGGCCGAGTGCCAGTACGAGAAGTTCGAGTCGGAGACGGCGGCAATGCGGACCGGCGCCGTCGGGTTCTTGATGTCGAGCAGCAGGCCGTAGCCCTCGCAGGCGCCGCCGGCGTAACCGATGCCCGGGTAGAGCGTGATGTCATGACACTGGGTCGGGCCCGGACGCGGACCGCGGGTCTCGCCCTGGCCCATCATGCGATCGACCATGGCCTGCAGCGCGGCGCGGAACGCGGCGCTGTCGGCGCCCGTCGCGTCACCCGTGCCGCCGCGCGCCTTCACGACGCTGTCGAGGCGGGTCTTGGCGAACTGGTCCGGGATGACCTGCACGTTGCCGTTGAAGCTCACGTAGAACGCACCGCGCGCCTTGGCCGACGCGATCATCTTCTCCGCGTCTTCCTTGTCGGCCACCGAGAGACCGTGGGTCTCCGGCTTCGTGAGGTCATTGAAGATGCGCGGGCTGCTCACGATCGCGGCCTGCTCCGGGTGCGCGAGCGGCACCTTGATGACTTCGATGCGGAAGAGCGCCGAATTCGGATTCGTGGCCGGCGCCGCCGAAACGCAGCCGGGGAGCTCCGCATCCGGACGCACCGGCGCCGAACCCGAGATGTACACGTAGACGTTCTCGGGATCCTTGGGATCGACGAGGAGCGAGTGCGTGTGCGAACCGCGGCAGGTCTGGACGGTCGCCAGCGGCTTCGGGTTGTGGATGTCCGTGATGTCGAAAATGCGCAGTCCCTTGAGGCGCTCGCTGCTGACCGCGCCCTTGACGCCGCCCGGCGCGCAGTCGAGCCGCCCTTCGTTGCCTTCACCCGAGACGAAGAGAAGGTTCTTGTACGACGACACGTCCGACTGTGAACCCGGGCAGTAGTACGCCGTCACGAGCGTCGGCGCCTTCGGATTCGCGATGTCCCAGATCTGCCAGCCGTTGAACGAGCCCTGGAAGACGCGGGTGCCGTTGAAGGCGATGTCGGAGTTGACGCCGTCCGTGAACTTGTCGCTCGGCCGGGTGGCGGACACGAGGTTGAGGTTCCAGATCGCCTCGCCGGCATCCCAGCGGCCGGCCTTGAGCCCGACGCGCGGATCGGGCGACGGCGGCATCGTGCCCACCGACTTCGCGCGGATCATCTGCGCGGTGAGCGCGGTCGGCGCGAGCACGGCGCCGAGCGCGAGGGCCAGCGCGGCCGGTCGCAGCGCGCGACGGGTACGCGCAGTGAACGAGAGTTCGGACATGAGACCTTGGGGGGTTGGGGGCGAGGTGCGGAACATGAAAGCGGTGCGGTCTGGCGCGGCGGTCAGTGGCCGGTCGATTCGAACAGGACAGCGGCGAGCATCTTGCGCATGCGCTCGACTTCGGTGGTCTGGTCGACGTTGACGTCGGCCGCGAACTTGAACACGGTCTGGTCCTGGCCGGCGCCGTTGGTGCCGAAGAGCTCCTTCACCATCACGATCGCGCCATTGTGGTGCTGGATCATGAAGGAGAGGAAGAGGCGATCGAACTCCGCGCCGCGTGCGGCATCGAGTTGCTGGAGCTGGGTGTCGCTCAGCATGCCGGGCATCATGGTCGAGTGGTCCATGGCGCCGTGATCCATGCCGGGCATGGCCATCGCCATCGGCAGCGTGTCGGCCTTCGGCACGGTCTTGCCGCGGTCCTTGAGCCACGCCTGCATGAGGTGGATGTCGTCGCGCTGTGCGTTGATGATCCGGCCGCAGAGCACCTGCACCGACGGGCTTGCCTGGTGCGTCGGCGCCCACTTCGAGATCAGGATGGCCTGGGCATGATGGTGGATCATGCCCTGCATGAAGTTCACGTCGGCGGGCGTGTACGGCCGCAACACGCTGTCCGCTCGGACCTTCGCGCGAATGGAACGGTCGCTGGCCGATCGCGCCGGCGTGGCGGACTTCGGAGTGGCCTGGGCACTCGCGGTCGCGGACAGGCTCACGGCGAGCGCGAGGGCGCGGAAAGCAACGCGCGTCATGGATGCGGTGTCAAAGCGGGAAGTCGGGCAGAGTGTGGAAACTCAAGTCCTGCGGGTCGTGACACAAGCCCGCCTGAGGCCAAAACGCATGCAGCGCCGAGGAATAGGACCGTGAAAGCGACGCAAAGGTTTCGGCAGCGCGCTCGGCGGCTCCTCGCGAGCCTCGCGGCGGTGCTCACGACGGCCATGACGAGCGGGGCGGCGACGGGGCCGAGCTTCATCACGGAGCGGCTGGCCGATGGCGTCTACGCGGTCCGTCCCGTCGAGACGGCCGGCTTCGGCTTGGACGCGAATTCGCTCGTTGTCGTTGGACAGGACGGCGTGCTCGTGGTCGATGCGCAATTCAGCGCCAGCGCCACCCGCGAGGTCATCGCCGCCGTCCGCCGCGTCACGGACAAGCCGGTGCGCTGGCTCGTCAACACGCACTGGCACGACGACCACGTGTCAGGGAACGCCGAATGGCAGAGGGCGCGTCCCGAGCTCGAGGTCATCAGCGCCGCCGCGATGCGTGACGACATGGCGAGTTCCGGCGCGACCAACCGTCAGAATTTCCTCATGCAGATCCCGGGCACGCTGGGGTACCTCCGCGACATGGCGGCCAAGGGTACCGGCATCGATGGTGCACCCAGCGACACGGGTGAGATCAACGCGATTGCGCGCTACGCGACGCTCCTCGAACGCTTTGCCGCCGAAAGCGCACTGACGCCGCACGTGCTCCCCACGCGCACCTTCACGGATTCGCTCGTGCTCGACCTCGGGCGGCGGCGCGTCGTGCTGCGTACGCCAGGCCGGGGGCACACGCGGGCCGACGTGATCGTGGATGTGCCCGACGCTGGCGTCATCGCCACCGGCGATCTCGTCATCTGGCCCGTGCCGTTCGTCGGCACGACGTCGTTCCCGCGCGAGTACGGCGCAACGTTGGGCGCATTGCTCGCTCGGCCGCATCGCATCTTGCTGCCCGGCCACGGTCCCGTGTTGCGCGACGATGTCCACGTCGTGCGCACGCGGGACATGCTCGCCGCCATCACCCGCGAGGTCGACAGCCTGCGCGTGGCCGGTCTCCCCATCGACTCGGTGCGGAAGCGCATTACCCTCGCGCCATGGCGCGCGACCTTCGCGGGCACCGACAAGCTGCGCAACGCGCTCTTCTCGACGTACGTGCTGTCGTCGGCCATCCCCAAGGCGTACAACGACGGGGCGGCCGGGGCGCGTGGCGCGCGCTAGCTTCGGCTCCACGCTGCATCAAGCGGCGCTCCTCACCTCCGGAGACACGATGGTCCGTCGCCTCTGTTCGAGTGCGCTCGCTGCAACTGCCGTCGTGCTGCTGGCCGTACCATCGCGGCTCGACGCGCAGTCCACGTTGCTCGACAGCGCCAACGCGGGTCGCGCGGCGTGGCGCCGCGCAGGGCTCGCGCAGCGGGCCGGCCTCGCCGACTCCGCCTGGCGTGAAGTCGGCGTGGCGCGCGCCATGTGGCCGGTGCAACCCGCCTTCGAGGAAGCGTATGCGGGCATGGCAGCTCGTCGAGCGGACGTGAGCGCGCTCGTCGCGTCGTTGGCCCGGCTCACGATGCTCGAAGCCGGCGCCGAGGTGCTCGAGGACACGACGATTGCCGCGCTGTCGAAGCGCGAGTCGCGTGTGGGCGAGGCCCGCACCCGTCTTGAAGCGGCGCTCACGCCACCGCGCCGCACGGGCGATCTCTTCGCGAGCGATCCGGACACGGCGTTCTGGCCGGAGGGCATCGATATCGACGCGCGCACCCGCACCGTCTACCTCACCAGTGTGCGCGAGCGCCAGGTGGCCGTGCTCGGCGACGGTCACCTGCGGCCGCTGCTTCCCGCGGGCTCGGCCGTTGGCGCGATCATCGGCGTGCGCGTCGACACCGTGCGCGGCGTGCTCTGGCTGACGACGGCCAAGCTGCCGTACGCGCGCGAGATCCCGGGCGGCGATACGCTGCGCGCCGAACTGCTGCGGGTGCGCATGGGCGACGGCCAGGTCGAGCGGCGCTGGCGCTTGGGCGACGGCACGGGCGTGCCAGGGGAACTTACACTCGCCGCCAGTGGCGACGTCTTCGTGAGCGACGGCGTGAAGGCGTGCATCTATCGGCTGCGGAGTGGCGGCGACACGCTCGAGACCACGCGGCACCCACTCCTGCGGTCGCCGCAGGGCATCGTCGTGCGCGATGACGGCGCCGTCGCGTGGATTGCCGACTGGTCGCACGGCGTGCTGCGCTGGGAGCTGGCCAGCGGCGCGATGGAACGCGTCCGCGAACCCGAGGGCGCCACGCTCGTGGGCATCGACGGCATGCGCGGCTACAAGGGTCGCCTCATCGGCATCCAGAACGGCAT
>JANYHJ010000158.1 GCA_025359135.1 Gemmatimonadota bacterium
GTGCACGCCGGTCCGTACATCGCGCCCACGCGCATGCGACCCGAGCGATCCGGTGAGTCCGGCATCGGGATCAGTTGCGACGTGTCCACCGTAATCGAGCGAACGGCCGCGACCACCGCCGGTCCACGCGCCGATGTTTCCTCGAGCAGCGTCACGGTCGAATCGAGCGCGCAGAGGTCCACGCGCTTGAACAACACCTCGCTCTCGCCGCGCGACACGCCGAGCCGCCAGAGCCGCGCGATCACCTGCGAACTCCAGCTCTCGCGCACGAACACGAGCGCATCGCGCACGCCCGCGTCACGCTCGGCGCTCGCCGCCTGCCAGCGCATCGTCGTGAGTCCGGTGCCGTAGTCCTTGACGCGCAGCGGCAGGATCACGATGACACCGATCATCGCTGCCGCCGCGTACCCGTACACCACGCCGCGCTCGGCCATGCTGCCGGTCGAGGTGAGTCCGCGCACCAGTCCCGGCAACCGCGCCGTCCACCAGATGAGCAGCGGCGCCACGGGAATGAAGAAGCGGGCGCCGAGGTAGAAGCCGTCGTGGAAGTACGCCCAGTACGCGAGTGCGACCAGCACGGTGCCCGCCAGCAGCAACCGATCGTACACCGTCAGACGCGGCGCCAGCGTGAGCGCGAGCACGGCCGGCAGCAGCGACGGGATCGGCGTCTCGAAGAGGTTGGTCTGGATCCGCAGCATGTAGAGGTTGAGCAGCTGCGTACCCATGCCCGGCGTGTGCATCACCCCCCACGGCGATAGGTGAAAGCCGAGCGAGTGCTGCTTGCCCCACAGCGCGACATAGCCGAACGTCAGCGGAGCGCCGGTCGTGGCGGCGTTGAACGCGAAGAGTGCACCGATCGGCAGCGACACGCCGAGCAATCCCGCCAGCGCGTCGGACCAGCGGCGCCGATCGCGCATGGCGCACCACAGGAACCAGACACCAGCAGGCAGCGCGAAACAGAGCGCGTCCACGGGTCGAATCGTCGCGGCCACGCCGAACAGCAGTCCCGCCACGAACCCCATCTTCGGTTGCGCTGCGCTGGCCGTGAGCGCGCGCGCCGTGGCCGCGAGCGCGCCGAGCATCGCCGCCAGCGCCGCCACGTGGTTCATCTGCGACCCCGCCATGAACGCGATGAATGGCGAACACGCGCCGAGCAGCAGCGCGCCGAGCGCGACGCCCGGCTCGGGTTCCGCAAGCTGCAGCCACCAACTCCACGCGAGCACCATCAGGCCACCCGCGATCGGCCCCATCAGCCACGGTGCGTGCACGAGTTCGCCGAACGCGAGCACCACCGACCAGCCCGGCGGGAACTGGCCGAAGTACTTCCCCCCGGCGTCGACGACGTTCGTGAGCGAGTAGAAGGCCGGCTCCGCGTGCGTCGGCAGCGACAACGCCCCACCGGCGAAGATGCGCGCCTGCAGCCCCTGTACGAGTTCGTCGATGAGCAACGGCTGGCCGTCGAACACGGCGCGCGCGATCACGGCATAGAGCAGCGTGGCGCCGAGCGCGATGACCGCCGTCGACATCTGCGGCGTCGCCTCCCATTGGGCGGCAATGCGCTCCCACTGGCCCTGGCGCCAGAGCGCCGGCACGCGGCGCGAGAGGATCGTGAGCACGACCGCGATGCCCGCGACGATCGCGCCGCCGCTCAGCCAGCTGTCGCGCAGCGCCTCGTAGCGCGGCGCGTGCCGCCCGCCCGGAATCCAGTCCGCGACAGGAAAGAATCCGAGCACGGCAAGGCAGACGGCCGTCGCGAGCGGTACCAGGCGGCGCATGAAGCCCAAAACTAGCGTGGCGACGCCTCCGGGGAGCGGTTAGGATTCGCCTCTTTCCCGGAGCCAGTGACGTCGATGTCGGATCGCGTGCACCGCGACTTCCTCACCATCCCCGATTTCTCGAAGGACGAGATCGACGGGCTCTTCCGCCTCGCCGAGCGGATGCGCACGGGCGCGTACGATGCGCGGCCGCTCGCGGGTCAGGCGTTGGCGATGATCTTCGTGAAGTCGTCCACGCGCACGCGTGTCTCGTTCGAGGTCGGCGCCGTGCAGCTGGGCGCGCACCCGATGTTCCTCTCCTCGCGCGACGTGCAGCTGGGTCGCGGCGAGACGATCGCGGACACCGCGCGCGTGCTCGCCCGCTACTGTCAGGGGATCATGATCCGCACGTTCGCGCACAGCGACTGCGAGGAGCTGGCGCGACACGCGGACATTCCCGTCATCAACGGGCTCACCGACCAGCAGCATCCCTGCCAGATCCTCGCTGACCTGCTCACGGTCGTGCAGCAGTTCGGCAGCTACGAGGGCAAGGTCATCGCCTGGGTCGGTGACGGCAACAACATGGCGAACTCGTGGCTCGACGCCGCCTGGCGACTCGGCTTCTCGCTGCGACTCGCGTGCCCCGAGGGCTACGATCCCGATCCCGCGCTGCTCAAGCGCGCACAATCCGTGGCCGATGTTCGACTGGTACGCGACCCGCGCGAAGCCGTCGAAGGGGCGCACGTCGTCAACACGGATGTCTGGGCGTCGATGGGTCAGGAGGAGGAGCAGGCGCAGCGCGTCAAGGCGTTCAAGGGGTTCGTGGTCGATGCCCCCCTCATGCGCCGTGCCACGCGCGAAGCGATCTTCATGCACTGCCTGCCCGCGCACCGCGGCGAGGAAGTCGCGGCCGAGGTCATTGACGGACCGTGGAGTCGCGTCTGGGACGAGGCGGAGAATCGGCTGCACGTGCAGAAGGCGGTGATGGCCGCCCTTATGGGGCACGTTCCCCTCACCTGAGGTTCCCCGATGGCGAAGCTCGACGCACTCCTCGGCGCTGTCGCGCGTACGCGCGGTCGCTCGCCGATTCCGCGCGAGGAGTTCCGCCTCTCGGTCCTCATCCCCGTCTACAACGAGGAGATGACGATCGAAACGGTCGTCGAACTCGTTCGTGCGCAGGGCATTCCGCTCGAGATCATCTGCGTCAACGACAAGTCGAGCGACCGCTCAGGCGAGATCCTCGACCGCCTCAAGGCCGCGGGACAGGTCAACACCGTCATCCACCAGCCGGTGAACTGCGGCAAGGGCGCCGCCATCCGCACGGCCATCAAGGCCAGCACCGGCTCCGTGGTCATCGTGCAGGACGCCGACCTCGAGTACGACCCGTCCGACTGGTCCGCGCTCATGGAGCCGCTCATCGATGGCCGCGCCGACGCTGTCTTCGGCTCGCGCTTCCTCGGCGGGCCGCACCGCGTGCTCTACTTCTGGCACTCCGTGGGGAACAACGTGCTCACGACGCTGAGCAACATGTTCACCAACCTCAACCTCACGGACATGGAGACGTGCTACAAGGCAATGCGCGGCGACGTCGCGCGCTCGCTCCATCTCACGTCCGATCGCTTCGGTTTCGAACCGGAAGTCACCGCACGGCTCGCGCAGGCGAACGCGCGCATCTACGAAGTGCCGATATCCTACTCGGGCCGCACCTACGCCGAGGGCAAGAAAATCTCGTGGAAGGACGGCGTGGCCGCGTTCTGGCACATCGTGCGCTTCAATCTCTTCGTCAAGTAGCCGTCCTGAGCGCGCAGTCGTCCTGAGCCAAGCGAAGGACCTGCTTGTGACGTCGTCCTGAGCGGAGCGAAGGACCGGCCTGTCGCTCGCCGCCCTACTTCCGCCGCAGCCCCAGCACGCTCAGGAAGAAGCTCGCCAACACCCCCTGCGCACCCAGCACCATCAGCAGCATCGCCGGAATCACCAACCGCATCGTGCGACCCACGTCCATCGCGCCGTAGCCACTCCGCGCCCAGCTCGAGAGCGACAGCACCGCGAGCGCGAGTCCCGCCATCAGCACCACGCCGCTCACGATCAATCCCGTCTCGAGCGTCACGTACCGGTAGAGCCGGTCGACGCGCGGATCCGCCGGCACCAGCCCCTCCTGCGCGGCGAACGTCTTGGTGAACACCGCGAACAGCACGCTCTGCGCACCGAGCAACACCGCCGCCGCCGCGAACAGCATCGTGTGCACGTCGAAGCCCAGCCCGCCCACGACCCGCGGCCCCGGCAGCAGCCACGCCACCACGGCCAAGCCCACGAGCGACAGCAGCGCCCCCGGCACCAGGAACAGGTAACGTGGACTGTACAGGAGAAGGAAACGCAGATGCCGCCACCCGTCGCGCCACGAGCGCAGATGCGGTGCGCGCGTCCGTCCGTCGGGCTTGAGCGTCGTCGGCACCTCGCTCACGCGGAGGCCGGCGAGCACGCTCCGCACCACCATCTCGCTCGCGAACTCCATGCCGGTCGTGCGCAGGTTGAGCGCCATGATCGCGTCGCGCCTGAACGCGCGCAGGCCACAGTGGAAATCCCGCACCGGCGCGCGGAAGAAGAGTCGTCCGACTCCCGTCAGCACCGGGTTGCCGAGGTAGCGGTGCAGGGGCGGCATCGCGCCGTCGGCAATGCCCCCGGCAAACCGGTTGCCCATCACGAGGTCGTCCCCCAGCCGCAGGCGCAGCACGAAGGGGAGCAGTCCGAGAAAGTCGTACGAATCGTCGGCATCGCCGATCGCCACGAATAGTCCGCGTGCCGCCGAGATTCCGCCCATCAGCGCCGCGCCGTATCCTTTCTCCGTCACCGGAACGACGCGCGCACCGGCGCGTTCAGCCAGCAGCTGGGAGCCGTCCGTGCTGCCGTTGTCGGCCACCAGCACTTCGCCCGCAATCCCGTTCTCGCCGAGAAAGCGCATCGCCTTCTCGACGCACGTCGCGACCGTCTCTGCCTCGTTGAGGCAGGGCATCACGATCGACAGTTCCACCGCGCCGTTCGCGCGCTCCACCGAGACTCCGGCCATGCCCGAACCTAACCGCGTTGCCCCCGACTTCTCGCTCCCAGCCGACGACAGCACCACGCTGCATCTCAAGGCGCTGCGCGGCCAACCGGTCGTCCTCTACTTCTACCCGAAGGACGACACCACCGGCTGCACCACCGAGGCCTGCGAGTTCCGCGACCTCTTTCCGCGTTTCAAGAAGTCCAAGGCGATCATCCTCGGCGTCTCGCCCGACTCCATCAAGAGCCACCTCAAGTTCAAGGTGAAGTACGACCTGCCCTTCACGCTGCTCGCAGACGAAGGGCACGCCGTCTGCGAGCTCTACGGCGTCTGGAAGGAGAAGTCGATGTACGGCCGCAAGTACATGGGCGTCGAACGCTCCACCTTCCTCATCGACGCCAAGGGCAAGGTCGCCAAGGCGTGGATCAAGCTGTCGCCCAAGGGACACGCGGAAGAGGTCGCGGCCGCGATCGCCGAACTGGACTGAGCCCGGGATCGCGCGATCGGCCCGCTCGAGCCGACCGCGCGTTCACTCGCCTACCGGTCGTTGAACTCCAGGTCGATCGGCTTCGGTGGCGTCGGCATCGGCGTCTTGGGCGCCAACGCCCGCACCTTCCGCATCCCCGCGACCTGGATGTCCTGCGCCTCGCGCGCGAGCCACCCGGCGGATCCGAGCGTGATCAGCCCAATCAAGGCGAACGCGATCGTCCAGAGAAAATCCGTCCAGTGCAGCGATGATGCGAGTCGCGCACGGAACGGCTCGCCCGGATCGAGCAGCACCGCCTGCGCCGTCCCGTACTCCACCTTCGCGCTGTCCGCCTCCGCCTTGGCACGGTCCGCATACCACTCGCCGGCGCTCACGAGCACCGCGCTCCCGGTGGCCGACCGCTCGAGCGCCATCAGCGCATCCACCGAGTAGAGCGTCTTGCCCGAGCGCTCGACGTCCACGATGCTCACTCCAACGGAACTCGCATCGGCGCGACGCCACTCCGAGCGCAGCGCCAGCTGCGGACGCGCCACGAGGTAGCCCGCGCCGAGCAGCAGCAGCCCCGTGGCGCCGACCGCGGCCGCACCAGCGCGCACGCGCCGCACCTGTTTGCGGAGCTTCGCGTTGCTCTTCTTGGCGACGATCGCTTCCTGCCGACGCTTCTCCGCTGCTTCGGTCGCACGCGCGATCCAGTCCATGTCGGGCAGCGGGCCGCCCATCGGCAACGGCTCCGGCTCCGCACTCGCGGCGCGCATCTCGTCGAACGTCTCCACCGTGCGCACGATGCCCACCACCACCAGCACGATGCCCAACACCGCAAGCAGCGACGGCCAGACGAAACGCGCGAAGGCCTCGCGCGCATCCATGTCTACTTCGCTGGGGTCCTGCGGGTTGTAGCGCACCGTGCGCACCGAGCCCACCGGCCACTGCTCGAGCCGCTCGAGCGCCTCGCCAGGCTTGGCCGTCACCACGGCGTCCCGCGCGTTCGACGTGTACTTGATCCCCTGTTCGGCGTACGAGAAGTCCACCTCGCCGCGAAAGCCCGCGGGGTCGCCGATCACGCGACGCCCCGTCACCGTGGCGCGGATCTCCGGCCACTCGGAGAGTCGCTTGGCGCTGCCCCACACCTGCCAGCTGGCGAAGCCGATGGCCGCCACGCCCGCGAAGTAGAGGCCGTATGTCAGGCCGCCCAGATGCTGCATTCCCGGCTTGGTGCTCACCCTAGACCTCCCTCTGCCAACTCGGCATATTCACAAGCAAAGCTGGCTGACGAACTCCGAATTCGCGATCCCCATGGGCACCGCTGCCGAGACCCTGCTGAAGACGCCGTTCCACTCCATGCACGTGGCTCTCGGCGCCAAGATGGTCCCCTTTGCCGGCTACGAGATGCCGGTCCAGTACCCTACCGGGATCACGGCAGAACACAAGGCAGTGCGCGAGGCGTGTGGCCTGTTCGACGTCAGCCACATGGGCGAATTCATCGTCAGCGGCCCACAGGCCCTCGACTTCGTCACCTACGTGACAACGAATGACGTCAGCGCCCTCGCCGTCGGCCAGATCCACTACTCGTCCATCCTGAACGAGCGCGGTACCTTCGAGGACGATTGCCTCGTCTACCGCGGCACGGATCACTACATGATGGTCGTGAACGGGTCCAACAAGGACAAGGATCTCGCCCACATCCTCCAGTACAAGAGCCGCTTCGATTGCACGGTGGTCGATCGCACCGCCGAGATCGCGCTGCTTGCCGTGCAGGGACCCAAGGCGCAGGCGCTCCTCCAGCCGCTCGTGAACACCGACCTCGAGGCCATCAAGTACTACTGGTTCGTCGAGGGCACGGTCGCAGGTGTCGACGCGACCATCTCGCGCACCGGCTACACGGGCGAGGACGGCTTCGAGCTCTACTTTCCTGCGGAGCACGCCGGGCGGGTGTGGAAGGCGCTCATGGAGACGGGTGCCATCACGCCCACGGGACTGGGCTGTCGCGACTCGCTCCGCCTCGAGATGGGCATGGCGCTCTACGGCAACGACATCGACGACAACGTCTCGCCGTACGAAGCGCAGCTGGGCTGGCTCGTCAAGATGAAGAAGGGCGACTTCGTGGGACGGAGCGCGCTCGAAGCTCACAAGGCGGCAGGTGTGAAGATCGCGCTCGTCGGCTTCACCAGTGACGAGAAGGTCTTTCCGCGCCACGGCTATCCCGTGTTCGTCAACGGCACGCGCAGCTTCGACGTCTGCTCCGGTACGATGAGCCCGTCGCTCGGCATTCCGATCGGCACGTGCTACGTGCCCATCGCCAGCAAGGCGCCCGGCACCCCCATCGAGATCGAGGTGCGCGGCAAGCGCGTGGCCGCGCGCGTCACGGCGCTGCCGTTCTGGACCAAGGGATCGCGTCGCTAGGCCCGGCATTCCAGGCTCTTCGAGCGCCGTGCGCCTCGCCATCCTGACCGTCTCCGATGCGCTCGCCTCGGGCGCGCGCACCGACGATCGCTCCGGCGACACGATCGCGCAGTGGTCGACGGCGAATGGGCACGAGATCGCGGCGCGCGCCGCCGTGCCCGATGGCACCGTCGAGTTGGTGCGACATCTCCTGCGCTGGTGCGACGCCGACGCCGCCGATGTCATCCTCACCACGGGTGGCACCGGCGTGAGCGCGCGCGACGTCACCCCCGAGGCCACGCGCGCCGTAATCCAGTGCGAAGTGCCTGGCCTGGTCGAGCTCATGCGCGCGCCCATGCTCGCGAGCTTTCCGCGCGCCGCCCTCTCGCGCGCCGTGGCGGGCCTTCGCCACAAGACGCTCATCGTCAACTTGCCCGGCTCACCCTCGGGGGTGACCGACGGCCTGGCCGCGCTCGCGCCCGTGCTCGCGCATGCGAGCCGCATCGCGCGCGGCGACTCCACCGAACATTCCGGCGCCACCAACGCACCGTCGCTCCGATGAAAGTCCTGATCACGCTCACCGATGTCGAGCCGGCCGTGCGGCTCAACGCCCTGCTTGAGCAGCAGGGTGGCACCGTCGTCACGGAAATGGTCTCGCCGATGGACGACGTGCGCGCCGCGCTGCGCCGTCTCAAGCCCGACGTCGTGGTGATAACGGGCGCGCTCATGGACGCCCAGCACGTGAGCCTCGTGCGCGAGCTGCTCTGGGATGAGGTCCCCGTGATCGGACTCGCCGAGATCCTCGATGACGACACGAGCACGCGGCTCCGCGGCATCGGCTATGCGGAAGTGCTCGGCAAGCCGGCGCTGCCCGCGGACGTGGCGGCCATGGTGCGTCGCGTCGCGGAGCGTCGCGCGGTGGCGCAGAGCACCGGCCTCGTGGGCGACAGCACGGCCATTCGCGAGGTGCTCTTCAAGATCGAACAGATCGCGCCCGTCACGAGCACCGTGCTCATCGAGGGCGAGAGCGGCACGGGCAAGGAACTCGTGGCGCGCGCCATCCACCAGCGCAGCCCGCGGAAGGGGAAGCCGTTCATCGCGGTGAATCTCGGCGCGCTTCCCGAGACGTTGCTCGAAAGCGAACTGTTCGGCCACGAGAAGGGGGCGTTCACCGGCGCTGCGGAGCGGCGACTTGGGCGCTTCGAGCTCGCGCACACCGGCACGCTCTTTCTCGATGAGATCGGCGAGATCCCGATGAGCACGCAGGTCAAGCTGCTGCGCGTGCTCGAGGAGCGGGAAGTGACGCGCGTGGGCGGCACGCTGGCCATTCCGGTGGATGTGCGCGTGGTGGCCGCCACCAATCGTCCCCTGCGCGAGCACGTGGAGCAGGGACAGTTCCGCGCCGACCTCTACTACCGCCTCAACGTGCTCGGCATGTACCTGCCGCCGCTGCGAGAGCGGCGCGAGGACATCCCGCTGCTCGTGCGCCGTTTCATCCGCGAGGTCACGGCGCGGCACGACCGCGAGTTCCACGGCATTTCGGGCGACGCCATCGAGATGCTCGTGAACTATCCGTGGCCCGGCAACGTGCGCGAGCTCAAGAACCTGATCGAGAGCATGGTGGTGCTCGCGCCTGGGCGCGAGATCCGCGCCGATGATATTCCATCCTCCATTCGGGATGGCGCGGGGGGGCGCTTCCTGCCCGTGCACATCGGGCCCGCGGTACGCGGCGCCGAAGGATCGCAGGGACGCGAGCTGGAGTTCATCGTACGGAGTCTGGTGGAGCTCAAACTGCAGGTGGAAGAGCTCCGTCGGCGCGCAGATGACGAGCGTGTCGCGCGTCTGGCTGGGTCGTCTAGTGGGGTGCCCGGTGTCGGCTGGGTCGGCGAGCTACGGGCGGTGGGGACTGGGGGCGCTGGCGGCATCGAGCCGCCGGGCACGCCGCCCCCGCCGAATGTGGTGATCGTGACCCCCGGGATGACGATGGCGGAGATCGAGCGGTCGTCGATCGAGGCCGCACTCAAGGAAACGCGCGGGAACCGCCGGAAGGCGGCGGAGATGCTCGGGATCGGTGAGCGGACGATGTACAGGAAGTTGAAGGAGTACCACCTCGACGGAGAGGCGGAACAGGACTAAATGACCGAAAATACTCGATCTTGCGCCACTTGGGGATGGTTCCCATATTCTCACCGTCTCATATCGCGTCACTTGTGCGTACTAGCGGACGATATGGGATCGCGCTGTTTCACAGGGTTTGCGGAGGTGAGTCATGGCATTGCCAGCTGATTCCGGTGGCAAGTCGGTCTCGCCAATTGCGGGGAGCGTTTTTCCCGTAAGCGCCGCCGAAGAATTGCTGTCGTCGTTGGCGGGGGTGATGAGCTCCCGCATCGTGACGGGCGGCAACGGTCAGCTGGAAGCGATTCATGTGCTGACCAGCGCCGATGTGCCGCCCAAGCAGACGGTGCGGAATGTCGAGAGTGCGCTGATGGCGCACTTCGGGATGAAGATCGACCATCGCAAGATCTCGGTGGCGACCACGGTGGAGCCGGCGAAGCCCTGGAAGACGGGCGGCGGCAGTGGTGGAGGCAGCGGGAGCGCGGCGATGGAGCTTGAGACGACGAAGCTGCGCCGTCGGTTGTACTTCGAGGATGTCGAGGTGCGGCGTTCGCGGACGAAGGGCGTGACGGTGCGCGTGACGCTCAAGAAGGGCGACGAGGTGGTGGCAGGCGAGGCGGAGGGGGTGGAGCATGACCGCGCGTGGATCGACCTGGCGGCGCTAGCGGCGCTGGCGGCGATCGCGAAGGCGGATGGCCCCGAGGCGGTGCCGCTGGCCCTGTATGGGGCGAAGCTGGTGGAGGCGTTCGAGCGTGAGTTCGTGTTCGTGGGCGTGACCGTGAAGTTGGGGCGCGACACGATGTTGTTGACGGGCAGTTGCGAGGTCAGGGAAAGTGCGGAGACGGCGAGCGTGCTGGCCGTCCTCGATGCGACGAATAGATGGATGACGCACCACGCCTGATGCGGTGGTGAGCGGGACATAACTGAAACAGCAGCGACGGGAGAGCCTGGCCGATGACGGTCAGGCTCTCGGTGTCTCTGGACCAGCGGTCTGGCTTCCTTTCACGAGGTTCCACACAGCAGAGTAGAACAACACAATTGTGACCCCCCGTCCTCAGTTCTGAAGCGGAGATGAGCTGAGTACGAGGCCAATAAGGGCCAGCAACACGAGCGGAGCCCACCCTTGGTGGTAGCACGGACCTGCGAGCGCAGGCCGTGACTCCAACGAAGGAGGTGACGCAAAATGACCTTTCTGGTCGGCCTGATTGCCAGCTGTTTGGGCAAGTTTTTTGGCGAAAACATTAGTTGGACATGATCTGGGGACGGGGGTCCTCTTTCAACTGGGTTCATGAGCATCAGACTGTACGTTGCGCTTATTGGCGCGCTGGCGTTGATGGCTGTTGGTCTTCTTGTCGGAGTCGGTGGGATGCCTACCGAAGCCGAGCTGAAGGCGACACTCGTAATGCTCGCAGTCGGCATGCTCGCCCATGGACTCAGCTATCGAACCGCAACAGGTACAGCGGGTTCGGTCTCGCTGATTCCCTTCATTGCGGGCATCGTGCTCGTGCCGAAGTGGCCGACTGTGGCGGCAATCCTGATCTCCGTGATGACGTTTGAGGCACGGAGCAAGCGCGAGCCGATCAAGGCGGTATTCAATTCGGTGCAGTTCACCTTGGCCGCGTCAGTGGCAGCGCTGTTGTTCTCAGGGCTCGGCGGAACCTCGCCGCTCGAAGCGAGAGTGTTGCGTGGAGAAATGCTGGCGCCGCTTGTTGCCGCATTCGCCGCGTACATGTTCATTAACAGGGCGGCCGTCAGTGCAGCAATCGGGATCGCATCCGGAACGGATGGGTGGTCGTTTTGGCGCCGACTCTTCGACACAGCTATTCTCTACGATCTATTCGCCCTGCCGCTGGCTTACGGCTATGCGCGTGCCTACACGGACCTAGGCGCTGGATGGGTGCTACTGCTCTCCGTTCCATTGATCGGAGTTCGACAGTTGTACCGCGCGCTTTGGGAGCTGCAGCGATCGAGCGAGGAACTACTTCAAATCCTGGTCAAGGCAATTGAAGCAAGGGACCCGTACACCTCGGGTCACTCGCAACGCGTAGCGCACTACGCGATGATCATCGCACGATCAATCGGACTTCGACATAAGCAGGTCGACCGGGTCTTCACCGCCGCCCTTCTCCACGACGTTGGAAAGATCTACGAGGAGTTTGCGCCGATTCTTCGTAAGCCAAGCACGCTGACTCCCGAAGAGCGCGCCATTATCGAGAGCCACTCTGAGCGCGGTGCCAGCATGGTCGCGACAGTCTCGCAACTCGAGGATATTGTTCCGGTCATTCGCCATCATCACGAGCGCTGGGACGGTCGTGGATATCCGATGCGGCTCTCAGGCCAAGACATTCCCCTTGGCTCGCGAATTATCATGCTGGCTGACACGATCGACGCCATGACGTCGGATCGTCCATATCGTCCGGCGCTCGCGCGCGATGTCGTGATTGCTGAGCTCGATAGAATGAGTGGCATCCAATTCGATCCTGACATCACCCGGGAATTCTTGGAGAGCGCGGGCCGCGATGAGCTCTTCGAAGCCGTGGCGACCTACCACGCCGGCTCGGCCCCCGAGCCTGACGTCACTCGCCTGCGTGATCGCGCGCGGAGAGTGAGGATTGCCTAGGACCAGTGGTGGCTACCGCAGTCGTATCTAAGTTCACATAGTCAGCGGTCGTCAGCAGCACAGCCGAGAGCGGCCCGCGCTCGACTCGCCTGAGCAAGTGGTCCGCCAACAGCGTGCGTGCCTCTTCCTCCCGCTCGAGTCTAGATAGAGACCTGGCAACAGCGCAGATGACTAGGTCGACTCGCGGCCAACCCAAAGCACGACGGGCGAGCGAGACGGCCGTCTCGATCTGGTTCGCCAAAGACTCAGTCGGTGACGTGCTCCTATTGGCCGTCGCTTCGAGAACCCTGCACGCGGAGTCGAATGCAATCCAGCGGTTCGTCTTGCCCGCGACGAACGCTGGAAGCCTGTGCGTCTCCGCTTCAAGGCCGCTGGTGTCAGCAATCTCGAAGGTGCGCAGAACGACGACTTGATGGTGAACCAATCCTGCAACAGACGAGTCGTGAGACTCTGAAGCGAGCTCTAGGCCGAGCTCGACAGACGCGACTGCCTGTGCGACGTCGCCTTGATCAAGCCGGAGGTGAAAGAGTTGGTTGAGGCAGAGGATTCTCTGTGGAATGTTTTCTGCCTCCTCACTCGCTCTCAACGCAGATTGAAGTTGAGAGGCCGCAGCGTGCGTATCTCCGAGTGCTCGCAGGATCTGACAGAGATCGCTGTGCGCTGAGCAGACGCCAACAGGCCCATCGTGCACAACAGCGCGGGCAACGAGTTCATGGGCAAGCTGGAGCGCTTTCTCCGGATGCCCACTTGTCAGTAGTTGCACAAGGTGGCCGCGGTGGAGGCGCTCGGTAGGCTGCGACGAGGTGACCTGGTCGAGCAAAATGCTGCACTGTTCGAACGCGAACTTGTCAAACATTGAATCAGCCGCGACGAACGCTCGCTGGATCGCCCTAGGGAACACACTGGAGAACTTCACGCTCTCCTTTGCCAGTGAGAAAGCTCGAGAAGCAATTTCCGAAGTCACATCGAAACGATTCAAGCGTCCGTGCAGCGCGACCGCTCGTGCGGCCAGAGCGCTTGGCTCGTTGTGTCGAGCTGATGGCAGCGCGGCGAGGAGAGCCTCCGCCACTTCCGTCGCGGCCTGGTTCTCCCCACGCGCGAGCAGTAGCTCCGCGCGCAGGGACGAGCCAAGCCAATCGCTGAGATCCAGCGATTCTGAGGCGCGAAGCTCCTGCAATATTGACGAAGCCGCGTCTAGCAATCCGGCGCGGACGAGGCGTCTTACGGTGCCGTCGATGTTGTCGAGGCCGCGCTGCTCTAGATGTGCCGCCTTCAGGTGCTCCGCACAGGCCACCAGCAGCCCGGGGTCAGTACCCTGAACCGCGACGGGTTCGAGCTGCTCGGCGATGTAGCGATGAAGCAGCACCACCGCCCCCTTGCTCGCCCGACCCACCGACCGCGCCGCGATGATCCCATGCCGCACGAGCGGCGCATCGCCCTCCGTCTCCAACAACCCCGCCGCATGCAGCGCATCCATCGCTTCGAGCAACGCGCTACGCTCGACACGCAGCACCTGCTCCACGCGATCCAACGTCGCATGCCGCGCGAGGAGTGCGCAGATCTGCAGGCACCGCATGCCTGTCGGCGTCAGCGTGTCCAGCCGCTGCTCGATCAGCGCCTCGAGGCTTGGCGGCAGCTCGCTCAAGTCACCCGTGCTCAACCAGTGCGTCGCCAACGTGTGCACGTACAAAGGATTCCCGTTCGACACGCTCGCGGCCCGACGCAGCAAGTCTGGCCGGTCTGCGGGCGGCTGGCCATGCACGAGCGCGCCGAGCAGGTCGAAGCTCTCGTCCTCCGTCAGCGACGACACGCGCGACACCAAGGCGCGCGAGCCGCCGGTCGCCATCTTGGGCAACTGCTCGCGTTGGTGCGCGGTGAACACCCAGGCCACGCGGCGCAAGGCAGCGTGCTCGACGGCCATGGAGAGAAACGGCACGCTCGTCGCGTCGAGCCACTGGCTGTCATCCACTGCGATCAGCAGCGGCCGCTCCGAGCTCACGGCGTCGATCAGGTCGAGCACCGACGTGCGGAGCAGGCGCTGCCGGTAGGCTGAATCCTCGGGGCCCTGCGGCAGCGGTTCGTCCACCGGATCCAACTTCGTCAGACGCGTCAATGCCCGATGGGCCTTCGGGTCGACGCCGAGCGCGCCGGGCTGGAGCAGCATCGTGGACGTCATGACTTCGAGCGCGGAGAGCGGCCGGTCCGGCCACGTCGGCTCGCACGAGATCGTCACCAGCGACCATCCCTCCACGGCGGCGAGCGCGTTGAGCTCACGCAGCATTCGCGTCTTGCCCACGCCCTGTTCGCCCCACATCGCGATGATCGTGCCGGCCGACTCGCGCGCGCGTCGCATCTGGTTCGCGAACGACTCGAGCAGCGCATCGCGGCCAACGAGCAACTTCCAGTCGCTGCGATTGCGCACCGCTGCGGGCATGCGTTCCGTGATGCGACGCCGCAGCAGCGTCGGTTGGATGGCGAGTTCGCCGGGCTTGCCGTCCACCTCCTCGAGATAGCGGTCCAGCATGGCGACGGCTTCCGCCTTGCTTCCCTGCAGCGCCCGCCCTTCGGCGAAGGTGAGCGTCGCCTCCTCGTTGAGCGGATCGATCTCGAGAATCGCCTGGCTGTACGCCACCGCGCGCACCCACTGCGTGCGCGCACGCGACTGACGCAGCGCCTGCATGAGCCGGTCGGTCAGGCGGCGATGCACGCGCTCGCGCCAGCGCTCCACACGCTCGGCCCACGCGGGCGAGAAGCGCGGATCGTAGTCCGCGAGGAAGCTCCACTTGTGCGACAGGTCGGGCGCGACGTCCTCGGACGACATCCGCTCGTCCAGGTCCCACGCCACCGCTCGCGGAAGCGCAACGTCAT
>JANYHJ010000188.1 GCA_025359135.1 Gemmatimonadota bacterium
ATGACGTCGGAGCTCTGGGTCACGTAGGCCTGGCCGAGCTGGAGCATCCAGTCCGGCTTGGCATCGAGGGTGTTGAGGACGGTCGGGTAGTGCGCGACGGACTTGACGCTCACGTCCCAAGGCTGGGCGTCGATGTTGCCCTGTCCGTTGGTGCGGACGTAGGCGGCGGCATCGCGCACCTGGTCGGGGAAGGTGCAGGCGAGGAGGAGCTGCGCGAGCAGGGGATCGGCGTAGAGCGCGATCGGGCCGACGAGCTGGTCGAGCTGCGGGGCGGTGAGGGTGGCCACCTGCACCGGCGGCGCATCCTGCGCGGCGAGCATCGGTGCGCGCGGAATCGCGACGGCAAAGGTGAGGGCAAGCCACCCGGTGGCGGCGCGCAGGCGAAGCGTGGGGGCGTTCATGTGGATCTCCGGGAGAACGTGACGAGCGACGACGATGTCGCTCGTCATGAGAGACGCGGACGGTCACGCGTCGTGAGCGGGTTCCACGGTTCCGCTCGTGCTAAATCCGCGATAGCTGGCGCGCGGTGGCGCGCCCGCTCAGTAGCTGATGACCTGTTCGCTCCTGTCTCCGCTCTGGAAGTAGAGCGTGCGCCGGTCGTCACCCGGCATCCTCGACAGGATCACCAGATTCTGCTGGTCGTCGAACTGGTCGAACATCAGCGCGTCGCGCACGCCGATGCGCTTGGGCGCGCCCTTGGCTGTCCACTGCACCATGACCCACCAGACCGGCTGGTCGCCGTCGTTGTCGCCGCCCTGGTCGATGACTTCGCCAGCGAGCGCCACACCGTCGACGCGCACGTTGAATTGCCGAGCAACGTACGCTGCCACGGCCGCCTTCGACGCGGCGTCGTCGGCAACCGGACGCTTGATCGTCTTCTCCAAGTCGTCCTTGAAGAGCCGCACGCGCGCCACCAACGCCGTGCCGTCGACCACCATGCGCGTGTGCGAGAAGTGCTTGTTGTGCGGGGCGGCGCCCATGAGGAGCAACACGATCGTCGTCCTGAGCGGAGCGAAGGACCCGCTTCTCCGCGCGACCTTCACGAGCAGATCCTTCGCTGCGCTCAGGATGACACGGGTCACGGCACCGTCGCCGATACGGCCGCCTTCCAGCTGTTGTTCTCGCGCGCGATGTCCGCGAGCACCTCGTTCGGGTCGAGCACCACGTCCTTGAGCGCGCGCTGGCTGAAGAAGCCGTAGGTGAACTCCTTCTCGTTGTTGCGCCACACGTCCGCGGGCAACTTGATGAGCTGCGTGGTGCCGTCGTCATAGGTGACGCCGATCTGGATGGGCATCACCAACCCGCCCTTCTGCTGGATCGTGACGCGATGGTAGAAGTTCCCCCGCTTCGTGTCACCGGCGAGCTCCTTCGCGTCCTGGCTCTCGACACTCGCGAGCGCCTGGTCGTTCGCGTAGCTCGTGTAGAACAGGCCACGCCAGAACCAGTTCAACTGCTCGCCGCCAGCGTCTGACATCGTGCGGAAGAAGTCGGCGGGCTGCGGCTTCTTGAACGCCCAACGCTTCGCGTACTCGAGCATCCCCATGTCGAATGCCTGCGGCCCGAGTACCTGCTCGCGCAGCATCACGAGGGTCGCGGCGGGCTTGCTGTACCCCTGATTGCCGTAGTTCGCGAAGACGAGGTCCGACTCCGTCATCATCGGCACCTGCTGCGGGTCGCGCATGTAGGCGACGATGTTCTTGGCCGGCCCGCGACGCGACGGATAATCCTTGTACCACGCCTTCTCGGCGTAGTACTGGAGAAACGAGTTCATCCCCTCGTCCATCCAGCCCCAGCGGCGTTCATCGCTGGCGAGGATCATCGGGAACCAGTTGTGCCCGACCTCGTGGATGGTGACCGAGATGAGGCGGAAGGCGAGCGTCGAGTCGTACGTGCCGTCGGGACGCGGGCGCGCGCCGCAGAAGGCGATCATCGGATACTCCATGCCGCCCACCGAGCCATGCACATTGCTCGCCACGGGATACGGATACTCGAGCACCATCTTGCCGTACGTGATCATCGTCTGGCGGATGGCGCGCGTGGAGTAGCGGCTCCAGAGCGGCATCGCCTCGGCCGGATACACCGAGTGCAGCTCGATCAACCGTTCGCCGGGCCGGTAGCGGAACCCCGACGCGTCCCAGATGAAGCTGCGCGAACTCGCCCAGGCGAAGTCGCGGACATTCTTGGCCGTGAAGTGCCAGGTGAGCGGTCCGCTGCCTGCGGGGCGATTGGCCGGTGTCGCCACTTCCTCGGGGCGCACGATGAAGACGGGGGTGTCGGCCGCCATCGCCTGCGTGAGGCGCGCGCGCTGCGTGCTCGTGAGCACGTCGGCCGGATTGAGCAGCGTGCCCGTGGCGCGCACGATGTGATCGCGCGGCACCGTGAGCGTCACGTCGAAGTCGCCGAACTCCTGGTAGAACTCGCCCTGCGAGTAGAACTGGTCGTTGGTCCAGCCGCTCACGTCATCGTAGACCGCGGCGCGCGGATACCACTGGGCGATCTCGTAGAGCCAGCCCTGGCCCATGTGGTCGCGCGCGTTGCGCTGGATGTTCCGCCCCTCGTCGGGCACGGTGTAGTGCCAGCGGATTTCCAGTTGGGTCGAGCCTCCGCTCGGGAGCGACGAAGGCAGTTCGACGCGCACCGAGGTGCCGTTCTCGCGGAACGACGTGGCCTGCGCGCCCGTGGCCGAGATCACCATCACGCCGTCGATCTTCATCCCGAGCGTGGTCGTGTCGGGCACGAGCCCGATCAGCTCGCGCGCTTCGGCCGACAGCTTTTCGAGCGACTTCGGGATCGGCCTCGCCGAGAGCGCGGCGCGCGAGTCGGGGCGCTCGACGTTCTGGTCGAGCTGGAACCAGAGGTAGCCGAGCGCGTCGGGGGAGTTGTTGTGGTAGGTGACGCGCTCCGTGCCGCGGATCTGGTGCACGGTCGTGTCGAGCGACGCCTTGATGATGTAGTCGACCTTCTGCTGCCAGTACCTGGGACCAGGACGCCCGCTCCCCGTGCGGTATTCGTTGGCCGTGGGCCACTGCTCGATCATCCGGAAGTTCGACTGGTTCGTCTTCTTCGTCGTGTCGGCGTTGAGCCACTGCGGGCCGGCGGGGCCAGTTGTGCGCGCGGGCGTCTGCGCGCCCACTGTCATGCTGAGCGCAGCGAAGCATCCGCTTGTCCAGACGAACCGGGCAAGCAGGTCCTTCGCCGCGCTCAGGACGACAACGGGCCTCACGGCGTGACCGGCGCGACCGGCGGCGCGGGCTTTTTCCACGTGTTGTTGTCGCGGTTGATGTCGATGAAGAGCTCGTTCGGATCGATCACGACTTGCGAGAGCGCCTTCTTCGCGAAGTAGCCGTAGGTGAACGACTTCTCGTTGTTGCGCCAGATGTCGGCGGGCAACTTGATGACTTCGCTCGTGCCGTCGTCGTAGGTGACGCCGAGCTGCAGCGGCATGATCAGCCCGCCTTTCTGTTCCACCGTGATGCGGTGGTAGAACTCGCCCTTGCGCTTGTCGCCGGCCAGCTGCTCGCCGTCCTGCGACTCCACGTTGGCGAGTGCCTGGTCGTTGGCGTACGTGCTGTAGAACATGCCGCGCCAGAACCAGTTGAGCTGTTCGCCCGTGCCCTGCGTGATCGAGCGGAAGAAGTCCGCCGGCTCGGGATGCTTGAACATCCACTTGGTGCTGTACTCGCGGAACGCGCGATCGAACGCCTCGGCGCCGATGACGTTTTCGCGCAGCATCACGACCGCGGTGGCGGGCTTGCTGTAGCCATTGTTGCCGAAGTTGGCGTAGATCGCGTCCGACTCCGTCATGAGCGGCACCTGGTTCACCACCCGCATGTAGCCCACGAGGTTCTTGGCGGGACCGCGCAGCTGGTTCTTCGGCCAGGCCGGGTCGTAGGTCAATTCGCCGTAGTACTCGAGGTACGAGTTGATCCCCTCGTCCATCCACGTCCACTTGCGTTCATCCGAGGCCACGATCATCGGGAACCAGTTGTGGCCGACTTCGTGGATCGTGACGCCGGCCACCGTGTACTCGGCGCTCTTGTCGTAGGTGCCGTCGGCCTTGGGGCGACCGCCGCAGAAGGCGATCATCGGGTACTCCATGCCGAACACCGGGCCGTTGACGTTGCGCGCCACGGGATACGGATACTCGAACGCCATCTTGCCGTAGCTCTCCATCGTCACCGCAATCGCCTTCGTGCTGACCGTGCTCCAGAGCGGAATCGCCTCGCGCGGGTAGGCCGAGTGGAGCTCGATGGTGCGCTTGGGATTCGAGGCGTAGCGATAGCCGCGCGCGTCCCAGCCATAGCCACGGAAGCTCGACCAGGCGAAGTCGCGGACCTTGTCGGCCTTGAAGTGCCAGGTGAGCGGCGCAATGCCGGCCGGCCGCGTGGCCGGCGTGTTGATCTCCGATGGCGCGACGATGAAGACGCTCGTGTCGCCCGCCATCGCCGTGGTGAGGCGCGTGCGCTGCGTGGTGGTGAGCACGTCGGCCGGGTTCATGAGCACGCCGGTGGCCTGCACGATGTGGTCGTGCGGCACCGTGATGCTGACGTCGTAGTTGCCGAACTCGAGGTAGAACTCGCCCTGCCCGTAGAACTGCACGTTCTGCCAGCCGTTGTGGTCGTCGTAGACGGCCGCGCGCGGGAACCACTGCGCGATTTCA
>JANYHJ010000189.1 GCA_025359135.1 Gemmatimonadota bacterium
ACGTCCACGCCCGCGAGCGTGTGCGCGCGCGCACCGGTGAGCGTGATCCAGCGCGGTCCGGCACTGCGACGGCGCGTTGGCACGGCAATCGACTTCGCCCCCGTGATGTACTGCCCCGTGAGCGGACTCTCGCTCGCGCGCGCCATCGGCCCGCTGAAGACCACGCGGCCGCCCTTCTCGCCGGAGCCGGGCCCGAGTTCGACCATCCAATCGGCGACGCGCATCGCCTCGAGGTCATGCTCCACCACGATGACGGTGTTGCCGCCAGCGCGCAGGCGCGCCAGCAGCGTGAGGAGTCGGTCCAGATCCCGCGGGTGCAGGCCGATGCTCGGCTCGTCCAGCACGTAGAGCGTATCGACGAGCCGCGCGCCGAGCGCGTTCGCGAGCCCGATGCGCTGCGCTTCGCCGCCCGAGAGCGTGCGCGTGGCGCGGTGGAGCGACAGGTAGCCCAGTCCGACGTCATCGAGGAAGTCGACGCGGTCCTGCGCCTCGCTGATGACGTGCGCCGCCACCCGTGTCTCGAACGGCGTGAGCACGAGCGCGCGCGTCCAGGCGCGGAGGTCGCTCACCATCATCTCCGAGACGTCCGCGATCGTCTTGTCGTTGACGCGCACGTTGAGCGCATCGGCCATCAGCTTGGTGCCGTGGCAGGTGCCGCACTCGCGGGCGCTCTGGTACTGACGCAGGAAGACGCGGATGTACTGCTTGTAGCGCTTCTCCTCGAGCGATGCGAGGTGGACGAGGATCCCCTGGAAGCCCTTGCCCTTGGCGTTCAACAGTCGCTCTTGGTGCACGCGGCTCAGGCGCGCCCACGGGACGTCGAGCGCGATCGACTCCTTCTTGCAGAACTCGGCCAGCGCGCGACGCTTGTTCTCATAGCGCGGCTTGGTCCACGGATCGATCGCGCCGCCGGCCAGCGTGCGCTGCGCGTCGGGCACGATCAACGCCTCGTCGTAGGCGAGCACGGCACCGAAGCCGTTGCAGGTGGGACACGCACCCCGCGGATTGTTGAACGAGAAGAGCTGCGGCGTCGGCACCGGCGCGCGCGTGGCGTCCCACGCACACTCGAAGCGCTCGGTGAACGGGAGGCGCGTGACTTGTCGTCCTGAGCGCAGCGAAGGACCCGCTTCTCCAGTGGCGACAAGCGGATCCTTCGCTTCGCTCAGGATGACAGGGGAGGCCAGCAGCATCACGCAGTCACCATCGCCCTCGCGGAAGGCCGCGCCCACGGCATCGGCCAGCCGTCCCGCGGCCTCGGGGCCCACCGTCAGCCGGTCGGCGATCACGAGCACCTCGCGCGCGGCGGCGAGGTCGGGCACGTCGCCCTCCTCGAGGTGCACGGACGCGGCGTCGACGACGAGCCGCAGGAACCCCTGCTCGCGCAGGTTGTCGGCGAGCACCTCGTGCGTGGCAGCCTTCGAGCGCTTGAGCGGAAACGTGACGCTGAAGCGCGTGCCCTCGGGGAGTGCGAGCATCGCGTCCGTCACCGACTGGACCGTGTCGGGCTTCATCTCGCGCCCGCATTGCGGGCAATACGTGCGCCCGATGCGCGCCCAGAGCAACCGCAGGTAGTCGTAGATCTCCGTCGCGGTGCCCACCGTGGACCGCGACGTGCGCGTCGGGTTCTTCTGCTCGATCGCGACCGCGGGCGAGATCCCCTCCACCGAGTCGACGTCCGGCTTCTCCATGCGCTCGAGGAACTGGCGCGCGTACGCCGACAGCGACTCGACGTAACGGCGCTGCCCTTCGGCGTAGATCGTGTCGAAGGCGAGCGACGACTTGCCCGATCCCGACGGACCCGTCACCACCGTGATCGCGCGCCGCGGGATTTCGAGGTCGAAGCCGGCGAGGTTGTGCTGCCGCGCGCCGCGGACGACGAGGTGTTCCTTCACGCGGTAAAAGCTAGCGGGTGAGCACGCCGGCTCCCCGCGCGCCTACCGACCGCTACCCGATGATCGCCGCGAGCGCTGCGCCGCCGTCGTGGTCGACGCCGCGTAGCGGAGGCAGCATCGGCGGCGTGGGTGGTGACTCGCCGAAGATGTCCGCCGATCGCAGCGACATCTCGATCGCCCCGATCGCCCGATCGAGCTCGCCCTGCGCTGTGCGCATCGCCCACCGGTAGCAAGCGCGCCAGCCGATCATCGCCGCGCCGCCCGCGAGTGCGCCCACGGCCGCGAGCGAACCCCCGAAGGCGAAACCGACAATGGCTGCCTTGTGGAGGACCGCGCCGCTGATCACCGCGCCCACGGTGCCGCCCGACGCGCCAATCGCGCCCGAACCCCACAGGTTGGCCGTGAGCCCGGGGCGCAGGTCGATGTAGAGCGTGACCTCGGTCGCGCGCGGATCGCTCGCGATCGGTCGCACGGTGGCGCGCACCTGCTTGGCGTACACCCCCCAGCGCACGTACGTGAAGTGGCCGGTGCCCGTGGCGGTAGTCATCGCGCTGGGTAGGTCGAACACGAGGATCCCGCCGTCGAGCGGATGGCCCCCCACCTGGTCATGCAGCGCCAGGTTGAACGGATGCCCCTGCAGCGTGCGGCCGAGCGCCTTGAGCACCTCGCGCGGCGGCTGCCGGATGATGCGCGAGGCCGAGAGCGAGCGCTGGTTGGTGCCGAGCATCGTCGTCACGAGGCGATCGCGACCCGTGCCCTCGTCCGCGTTCTCGCTTGGCAGCGCACCCGGCGCGCGCACTTCCGCGAGCGCGAGCGTGACGAAGCGCTGCGAGATGCCGGCTTCGACCGCCGCCTGTTCGACGTCGCGCGCACGGAAGCCCGACGACGTCGCTGGTCCTTCCACGCGCCGCGATGCTTCAGCTGCAGACGCCTTCTCGAGGCGCGTGGCCGCTTCCGCCTGCAGTTGCGCCGCGCGCCGCCAGATCGCGGCCGCCTGCCCCTCGGAGAGCACCACCGTGCCGCTGGCGTGCGTCGTGGCCGCGATGCGCGCCATCGTCTCGTTCGCGCGAGCGAGCGCGTCCTCGACCGCCTCCGCCGTGGCGAAGCGGTCGTCGCGTGCCTTGCGCAGGCACCGATCGATGACGGCGGCAAGGTCGCGCGGCACGTCGGGCGCCACGCTCGTGAGCGGCGGCGCCGGCCTGGTGGCATGCGCCACGAGCAGCGCCGACGCGGCCGCCGACTCGAAGGGCAGCCGGCCCGCGAGCGCGTGGAAGCCGACCACGCCGAGCGAGTAGAGATCACTGCGCCCGTCGAGCGATTCGCCGTTGACCTGTTCGGGGCTCATGTAGGCCGCGGTGCCGAGGATGTGGCCGTCCTCGGTGAGCGTGGTGCTCTGCTCGACGCGCGGGATGCCGAAGTCCGACATGAGTGCGCGCGAGGAGCTGCGCTCGAGGAGGATGTTCTCGGGCTTCACGTCGCGGTGCACGACGCCAACCGCGTGCGCGGATCCCAGTGCCAGCGCCACCTCGCGCAGCCAGCGCACCACGTCCGCCGCGGGCAGCGCGCCCCGGTCGCGGATCCGCTCGCCCAGCGACTCACCCTCGATGTACGCCATGACGAAGAAGGCGACGCCGCGCAGCTCGTCGGCGCGATACACGGGCACGATGCTCGGGTGCGACAGCTTGGAAGCGGTGCGCGCCTCGCGCACGAAGCGCTCGCGGATATCGTCCTTCGCCGCGAGCAGCGGTGGCAGCACCTTGATGGCCACGCGCCGGTCGAGCTTCACGTCGCGGGCGAGGTAGACGATGCCCATGCCGCCGCGGCCCAGCTCGCGCTCGAGGGCATACTGCCCCTCAAAGGCGGTCTGGTACGCCGCGGTGTCGGCGTTGAGGGGCACTGAAGCGGGCACGGGCGTCGTCACGATGGGAACGATTACCCGGCGAACAACCGAACGCTAGGATTCGTGTCAATGGCGGGTTTCCACGAAGACGATGCGATTGCGAAGGGCTACGACGGCCGCCTGATGCGCCGCATGCTGGCGTACACGCGCCCCTATCGCGCCCTCGTGGCCGGCGCGCTGGCGTGCCTCGTGGTCGAGGGCGCGCTGCAGCTGGTGGGTCCGCTGCTCACGCGCCGCGTCATCGACGTGGCCATCCCGGACAAGAACCTCGCGCTCGTCGGCACGTCGGCGCTGCTCTTTGCCCTCGCGCTTGTGCTGCAGTACGGCGCGGCCTTCGGCGAGACGGTGCTGACCGGATTGCTCGGCCAGCGCGTCATGCAGGACCTCCGCACGGAGCTGTTCACGCACCTGCAGCGGCTTCCGATCGCCTATTTCGACCGCACGCCGGTCGGACGACTCGTGACTCGCGTGACGAGCGACATCGAGGCGCTCAACGAACTGTTCACCGCGGGCGTAGTGGCGGGCTTGGGCGACCTCTTCACGCTCGGCGCCATCGGCACGGTGATGCTGGTGACCGATTGGCGCCTCGCGCTCGCGTCGTTCGCGGTCATTCCGTTCGTGCTCGGCGTGAGCTGGCTCTTCCGCGTGAAGGTGCGCGAGGCCTATCGCGAGATCCGCGGCCGGTTGGCGCGCATCAACGCCTTCGTGCAGGAGCGCGTCGGTGGCATCCGCCTCGTGCAGCTGTTCGGTCGCGGCCCACGCGAGCTGGCGCGCTTCGACGGCCTCAACCGCGATCACCTCGACGTGCACCTCAAGTCGATCACGATCTATGCCCTCTACTTCCCGGTGATCGAGGTGCTGACGACGGTGGCGCTGGCGCTGCTGCTCGTGAGCGGTGCGTCACGCGTGCTCGGACACACGCTCTCGGTGGGCACCGTCGCGGCCTTCCTCCAGCTGCTGCGCCGCTTCTTCCAGCCGCTGCAGGATCTCTCGGACAAGTACAACACGCTGCAGCAGGCGATGGCCGCGTCCGAGCGCGTCTTCACGCTGCTTGATACGCCACCGGGCGAGTCCGCATCGGATGTGCTGCCGGGCGCGTCGCCCTTGCCCTCGCTGCCCGGCCAACCGGTCTCGGTCACGTTCGACGATGTCTGGTTCACGTATGACGCGCGTCCGCTCGCCGAGGGCAAGGAACCCGAGTGGGTCCTGCGCGGCGTGACGTTTTCGGCCAATCCGGGTGAGACGCTCGCGCTGGTGGGCCATACCGGGGCGGGGAAGAGCACGATCGTCTCGTTGCTGTTGCGTTTCTACGAGCCGACGCGTGGGCGCATCTTGCTCGACGGCGTCGACGTGCGCACCCTGCCGGTCGAGGCGCTGCGCGCACGCATCGGGTTCGTGCAGCAGGACATTTTTCTCTTTGCCGGCGACGTCACGTCCAACATCCGGCTCGCGGCCGACATTCCCGACGACGCGGTACGCAGCGCGGCAGCGCGCGTGGGAGCCGACCGGGTGGTCAAGCAGCTGCCGGGCGGCTACGCGCACCAGCTCGGTGAGCGCGGTGCCTCGCTCTCGGTGGGCGAGCGCCAGCTGTTGTCCTTCGCACGCGCGGTTGCGGCCGACCCGGCCCTGCTGGTGCTCGACGAGGCCACCAGTGCCGTGGATTCCGAGGCCGAGGCGGCCATCCAGGCGGCGCTGAGCGAACTCATGCGGGGGCGCACGACCATCGCCATTGCGCACCGGCTCTCGACGATCATTGCCGCGGACGAGATCCTCGTGCTGCATCACGGGCGCGTCGTGGAGCGGGGGCGACACGCCGCGCTGGTCGCTCGTGGCGGCCTCTATGCGCGCTTGTACCGGCTGCAAGTAGGTGATTTCGCCGAGGTGCAAACGGAGGGCCGCCCCTTGCTTGCCGACCCGTGGACCTCCGCCTAGTTTCGGACCAACGACCGCCCCTGTGACGGTCCCGAGTCGTCCCGTTCCCGGGACGATGGCGCGACGCCACGCCTTCTTTCTTCATGGCCTACTTCCAGCTCGCCGACAAGCAGGTAGCCCTCCGAGCGGGGGAGATGACCGTCGGCAGCGGCGCGGGAATGGACATTCCCGTGGCGGGCGATTCGTCGCCGTCAGCGATGGCAGTGGTCACGATGCGGGGCGACGGGGCGGTGTCGGTGCGCCGGGGCTTCGAGGGCGCGCCCGTGAAGGTCAATGGAGTGCAGCTGGGCGTCGAGCCGACGCCGCTCATCCATGGCGACAAGCTCGACGTCGCCGGCCACGAACTGCAATTCGGCGACGACAAGAAGAGCGGCAGTACCCAGTTCCTCTCGGGCACGGAGCTCGCCGAGCTTGCCAAGTTGCGCCAGCAGGCGGCCAGCGCCGCGAGCGCCAAGGCCGGCGTTCCGACCGCGAGCACCGGCGGTCGACTTGTCTCGCTCACGGACGGTCGCGAGTACCAGATTCTGGCCAAGGGACTCTCGTTCGGTCGCGACGCGAGCTGCGACGTCGTGATCGCCAGCGGTGAAGTCTCGCGCAATCACGCCGAGATCTCGTCGGGCCCCGACGGGTACTACATCATCGACACGAGCACCAACGGCATCTGGGTCAACAGCAAGCGGGTCGATGGCACGCAGACGCTTGGCCGTGCCGACGTGATTCGCGTTGGACCCGAAGAATTCCGGTTCTACGCCGACAAGGCATCGGCTGCCGCAGGAGCGGTCACGGTCGCTCCGGCAGCGGCGCCCGCTGCGCCGGCTCCAGCCCCAGTGCCGCCGCCCGCCCTGAAGCCGGTGCTCGCGACGACGGCTGAAGAGAAGCCCGCGGTTCCGCCGCCGGCCGCGCCCAAGCCGGCACCCGTGCCCGCACCGGCGGCAGCCCCCACGGTCGCGCCGCCAGCGGCCGTCGATGCTCAGAAGGGATCGCCGATCGTCCTGATCGTTCTTGGCGTCGTGGCCGTTGGAGCCGCGCTCGCCTACTTCCTCCTCACGTAGCCCGAGACTCAGCGCGCGTGCATCTCTCCGTTGCGGCTCGCACAGACGTCGGCATGATTCGGGCCGGCAATGAAGACGCGTTCTTTGCGGACGCGAACGAATTGCGCGGCGTGTTCATCGTCGCCGATGGCATGGGAGGCCACGCCGCCGGCGAGGTCGCCAGTGAAATGGCCGTGCAGATCGTCACGCGCGAGCTCTCGGGGGTGTCGAACCTCGTGGGTGACGAGCCCACCAATCGCGTCACGGCCTCGCTGCAGCTGGCCAACCGCGCCATCTACGAGCGCACGCTGGCCGAGGTGGACAAGCAGGGCATGGGCACGACGTGCTCGGTGCTCCTGCTGGGCGGCAGCCGCTACCTCATCGGCCAGGTGGGCGACTCGCGCGTGTACATGCTGCGGAACGGCGTCCTGCACCAGGTCACCAAGGACCACTCCTATGTGCAGGAGCAGGTTGACGCCGGGTACCTGACGCCGGAACAGGCGCGCTACCACCCGTACAGCAACGTGATCACGCGCTGCGTCGGTGCGGGCGATTCGGTGGAGCCCGACGCGTACGCTGGACAGGTGCTCGCGGGCGACCTCTTCCTCGTGGCCTCCGACGGCCTCACGGGTATGGTGGACGACCGCCGCATCGCGCAGCTGCTGCTGGCGCGCACCACGCCCGCGCGGATGGTCGAGAACCTGATCCGCGAGGCCAACGGCCGCGGCGGCCTCGACAACATCACGGCCATCGTCGTGCAGGTCATGACCGTGGACGAGGGCGACGAGGGGCCGACCACGCAGGTGTTCGTGCCGCCGCGGGTTGGCTGACGATCAGGGGGTTGCCGAGCTCTCGCAGCTCTACCTCGGCAACATCCTCTTCTCGCTCGAAACGACCGCCAAGGCCCTCGAGGCCGACGGAAAGCCGGGCGATGCGGCGTTCTATCGCGGTATCGCCCGCAAGCTTGCCGAGGCACGCGGTCGCGACGTGCGGGGCGACTCCGGCCGCTAGACGGGTCGGTTGCCGGCCAATGGCCGGATGAGGCGCAACGCCTCGTTGAAGCGGGCGTCGGCATCGCCGCCGATCCGGCGCCAGCCACGGGCGGCGCTGCGGAGCTCGGCTTCGATGAGCCGAAGGTGCTCCTCGCGCCGGTGCTCCAGCACTCGGGTGCCGTCAGCTTCCCACGGCAGGTCGTTCTCGAGCACCAGCACGAGGTCGTAGCGGCGCTCACGGGCGGCGGCCGTCATCCACTCGGGGCGCGAGCCCAGGACGATATCCGCCCAGGTGTTGGTGGTGTGAAGCTCGGTATCACAAATCAGCACCCGATCGGCGGTGGCCGCGGCCGCGTCCTCCCACGCGACCTGCCCCCACCCGATGGCCTCGAAGTCGACGGTCGTGAGGCTCAAGGCATCGCGGTGCTCGCAATACAGCCGTCCGTACTCGGGCACCCAGGCCGCGCCCAGCGTGTCGGATAGCCGCCGCGCGAGGGTGGTCTTGCCCGTCGACTCGGCTCCGAGGATGGCCACGCGGCGCAGGTAGAGCGGACGCACCTCGGGCGGAATCCAACGCCAGAGACCCATCGGATTGGCGCGAATGGCGCTGCTCAGCACGGGGACGACCCGGCGTTCGCGGTCGATGGCCACGTGCCTCGCGCCAAACTGCCTCGCCCAGCTCTCGCCATCGGGTTCGGAGGTGAAGAGCACATCCACCGCTCCCGCGTATCGGGCCACGAGCTCGCGCCAGATCGGCCAGAAGGAGGCACTCTCCTCCGGCGACTGCGGGGCCTCATCGTCGACGTGCAGGACGCGACAGTCCATGTGGGAGCGATGCACCCACCCATGCCGCAGGCGACCCTCGATCGGATCCCGGGCGGACGAGCGCACGAGCACGGTCAGCGTGTCCACCTGCGCGCGTGCTTGGCGGATGAGATGTGCGTGTCCCTCGTGGTACGGGAGGAACTTGCCGATAACGAGGCCGTGCGTCACGCCGCGGCCCCTTCCCGAGGTAGCCGCCGACCCATCACTTTCCCTGCATGTCCACGCCGCGCCGTCGCGTGTCCGGGGCCGTTGTCAGCCCCGCGGAAGTGGCGCCACCAGCGCCGGCGGAGCCGCGTCCGCAGGTGGTGTCCAGCGAGCCGCCGCGCGTCTCGTTCGCGATTGCGGTACGCTACCGGCTGGACGAGAACATGGGATCGCGCGGGCGCGCGTCGCTCTATCGCGCCTTCGACATGAAGCAGAAGTGCCCCGTGATGCTCTGCATCATGTGGCCCGAGGCGGCCGAAGCGATCGGTGCCGAGCTCTTCGAGCGCGAGATGAAGGTGGCGCAGGGCCTGCATCATCCGAACATAGTTCCCATCCACGACTACGGAACGGCGTACGCTTCGCTCTACTATGCCACGCCGCCGGTCTCGGGCGAGACACTCACCGCGCGCCTCAAGCGCGAAGGGAAGCTGACGATCGCAGAGGCGCTCCCGATCATCAAGGACGTCGCCGCCGCGCTGCAGTACGCGCACGCGCAGGGGCTCGCGCACCGCGACCTCAAGCCCGACGCGATCCTGCTCACGGACGACGGCGCGCAGCTCACGGACTGGGGTGTGTCCGTGGCGATGTGGCAGGCGGGCTCCGAGCGCATGCGCGAGATGGGCATGTCGATGGGGATCACGCAGTACCTGAGCCCCGAACAGGCCACGGGCGAACACGAGGTCACCGGCCGGAGCGACATCTTCGCGCTGGGCAGCGTGGCGTACGAGATGATCACGGGGGAAGCGGCGTTCCGTGGCTCGACGCCGCACGCGATCGCGGCGCAGGTGGTGATGGCGCACCCGCCGTCACCGTCGCAGATCGACGCCTCGATTCCGCCGTACGTGGACGCGGCCATCCGCACGGCCATCTCGAAGAAGCCGGAGGACCGCTTCGCGACGGCGGGCGCGTTCGTCGAAGCGCTCGAGAATCCGTTCTTCACCTCGCGCACCACGGTGGCCGTGCGCACGCCGACCTTCGCGACGCCGCGGTCGAGCGTTTCGTTCGAGTCGGGCGCGCCGTTGGCCGAGTCGGCGCGGGCGCCGGGACCCGTGAGTCCTCCAGCAGCGCCAAGCCCCACGGGAACGACGGGCACGCACCGCGCGACATCGGCCACCCCGTCGTCGTCACCGCTGGTGCGCGCGATCACGCCGGCGCGCGCCTCGATGGCCCACCTGCTGCGCGCCTCCGCGAATTTCCTGCAGCGCGCCTCCATGGCCGTGGACGTGAAGGCGCTCGAGGCGCTCGGCCCCATGCTGGAGCCCGATACGCGCGCGCGGGATGTCTCGCCGATGTCGCCGACGCCGATCGTGCCGCAGCGCGTGGTGGCACCGCCCCGCAGAGCCACGCCGCCGTCCGCGCCCGTGGTGGAGCATTCCGATCGCGAGGTCGTCACGGCGCCTGTCATGGAACCGCGCATGCCGACGCCGCCCTCACCCGTGATCACGGTGCGCCCGACGCCGGTGTCGCACACGGGCTCGACGCCGGTCATGGGCCTGCCGATCGTCATCGTGGAGCGGCGACGCTGGCCCGTCTTCGCCGCGGCAGCGGTGCTGGGCATCGCGGTGCTCGGCGGCGCCACCTTGCTGCGCCGCAAGCCGCCCGTGTCCACCGAGCCGATCGTGCACGTGGCGGTGCGCATCCCCGACACGCTCGCGCTCGTGAGCGCGGACCTGAGCCCCGACGGAACGCACATCGCGTACGCGACCACCGATGACGCGCTGCTCACGAGCGCGCTCCAGGACAACGCACCCACGGTGCTGCGCCTGAACGCGACCGAGCCTTTCTATTCACCCGACGGCAGCGCGATCGGCTTCACGGCCACCGACAACGGCGCTCGACAGGTACGCGTGCGACCCGTCACGGGCAAGGGCAAGGAGCGACTGCTCGCCGACAGTGCGCAGCATGGCCTCTGGGGCGACGATGCGCAGGTGTACTACGTGCGCGACGACGGCGCGGTCATGCGCGTCGCGGCCACCGGTGGGGTGAGCGAGCTGCTGCTGCCGGCGAATGACTCCGTGGGGCGTGTCATGCGGTTGGCCAAGGTGCCTGGCGTGGGGACGCTCCTCTTCTCGTATTTCCGTGGCGACGGTGAAGTGGGCGCGATTGGTGCGCTCGACATCGCCCGGAAGCGCTGGAAGCGGCTCGTGCATGGCGCGGAGGGGGTGGCCTTTGCGGGGCCGACCTACCTCGTGTTCGGTCGTGGTCGCGCCCTGATGGCGGCACCGCTCTCGGCCAACGGCATGTCGCTGGAGGACGAACCGCGGCAGGTGCAGGTGGCGGAATCGGACGGGTACCAGTTCCTCGTGCATCGAGGCGGCACGCTGCTCTTTCAGCCGGTCGGCGTGGAGCCGCAGGCCGCTCCCGTACTGCGCACGCTCGACGGCGCCGAGCGTTCACTGCCCAACCTGCCGCCGAACGTGGCGCTCTCGTATCCGCGCGTCTCACCGGACGGCCAGGCCATCGCCTTCACCGGCAAGCGCGCGGGCGCATCGGAGAACGAAGTATGGGTCTACGAGCTGCCCGCCGGTCCGCTGCGTGCGCTGTCGGCTGAAGGCAACGAACATCCGCGCGCCTTCACCCCCGATGGATCGAAGGTCCTCTTCTCGTCAGATCGTTCGGGACGCGCGGCACTCTACCTGCGCCCGTGGCGCTCCACGGGTGGCGTGCAGGTCGCGCTCGCCCTCGACGCCGACGACCTGCTGGCGGCGAGCCTGCTCCCGGACGGCCAGCACGTGGTCTTCGGGCTGTTGCGCGGCGATACGCATGCGGGCGACCTGGGCTACGCGCCGCTCTCGCGGCCGGACAGTCTCACGATGCTCACGGCCGGTCCCTATCACGAGTGGTCGCCGGCCGTGTCACCCGACGGGCGCTGGCTGGCGTATCGGACCAACGAGAGCGGACGCTCCGAGGTCGTGGTGCGTGCGCTCGAGGGTGGGCGGCCGGTGCAGGTCTCGCGCGCAGGCGGCTACCTGCCGCAGTGGTCGCGATCGGGCAAGTCGCTGTACTTCGAGAGCGAGACGGGCGACACGCTCTTTGCCGCCGCGCTCGACCTGGCCATCGCGCCGCGCGTGACCGGCATCAAGCCCGTGGCGCCGATCGTGACCGGGCGGGGCTTCGACGTGCTGCCCGCCGAGCTCGGCCTCGTGACCTTCCGCGCGCGCGGCGAGCCCAAGGCGCCGCCGCCGCCGACCGTGATCGTCAACTTCCGTCGCGAAATCGAGCGCGCCTTCGGCCGGTAGCTCTAACCGTGCCTGGCTCCGGCGTAAGTCAGCGCCGCTCGGGCGGCTTCGAGAGCATGCGCGCCACCTGCTCGACCCGCGCCATGACGCGGAGCAGGTTGGCCCCCCAGAGCTTTTCGATGTCCCCTTCCTTGTAACCGCGGCGCACCAGCTCGAGCGTGACGTTGAACGACTCGCTCGCAGTGCTGAAGCCGTCGATGCCGCCGCCGCCATCGAAGTCGGAGCTGATGCCGACGTGCTCGATGCCGATGAGCTTGACCGCATAGTCGATGTGATCGGCCAGGTCCTTGACGGAGGCGCGCGGGGGCGGTGGGTACTGCGCGTCGAGCTCCGACTGGCGCTGGCGGAAGCGCTCCATCACCGAGTCGGCGGGCGGTGCGGCGCCGCGACCAGCGAGGCCGAACTCCTGGCGCAGCGCGGCGAGCGCGGCCGTGCGCTGGGGTGACGCCGCCGGCGGCGTCTTGAGGTACGGGTTGAAGGCGACGATCTGCACCACGCCACCACCCTGCGCGAGTGCGAGGAGTTGCTCGTCGTCGAGGTTGCGGCTGTGGTTGCAGATGGCGCGCACGGCGGAGTGGCTGGCAATCACGGGCGCCTGGCTCATGGCCATCACCTGCATGTTCGACACCTTGGACGGGTGCGAGATGTCGAGCATGATGCCGACCTTGTTGGCTTCCTGCACGACGGCCTTGCCCAGCGGTGACAGGCCGTTCCACTTCCAGACGTTGTCGCTCTCGCCGGTGTTCGAGTCGGAGAGCTGGTTGTGGCCGTTGTGCGCGAGCGAGAGGTAGCGCGCACCGCGACGGTGGAAGTCGGCGACGTTGCCCAGATCCATGCCGATGCCGTAGCCGTTCTCGACGCCCATGAGGGCGACCTTCTTGCCCGACTTGAAGATGCGAAGCGCATCGGCGGCCGAGTACGCGATGGCGATCTTGTCCGGCGCCACCTGCTCGGCGAGCGCGTGCACGGCGTCGAACTTGGCGATGTCCTCGGCACGCGCCTTGGCGAAGCCCGAGTCGGAAAAGTCCTGCCGCTGTCCCGTGAAGATGCTGAAGAAGACGGCGTCGAGCCCGTTGGCCGCCATCTTCGGGAGGTCGACCTGGTTGCGCGGGATGCCCGTGACGTAGTTGGGCGCGGGGCCGGTCATGGCCGTAGGCGCGAAGTCGACGTGGGTGTCGAGCTTGAGCACCTTGGCGTGAATGGCGCGGGCGCGCTCGACGAGCTTGGGGTCGTCCTGCGCGGCCAGCGGCAGCGCGACGGCGGCGATCAGGAGGGCGGAGCAGAGGCGTGGGCGCATGCCGGAATGCTACGCGCCCCGCCGACGCCCCGCCAAGGAGCGGGTCCCGGCCGAAGGCTCGCGACTAGAGCCGGAAGAGGTAGCTCGCCTTCACGAAGAAGCCGTCCGCGCGGCGGTCGAGGCGACGGAAGGTGAAGGCGTCGGGCTCCTGCAAGGTGCTGCCATAGCCCGCGAAGAGCACGGTGCCGGGCGAGGGCTGGTAGCTGAAGAGGGCGTCGGCGCGGAAGTCGTTGCTGCTCGAGGCACTGGCGCGGGTGAAGCCAGTGGCCGTCTTGAAGAGGATCGGGAAGCCGCTGCCACCCTCGTCGCGCAACGTATCCTGATCGTTGGCCGTGTACTGCCCGACAAGTCGCAGGAAGATCGCGCGCGAGAGCTGGTACTCCATCTTGATGCGGGGGATCCGCTGGCGACCGACCGTGCTGCCGTCGGTACCGCGGTGGAATTCCTGCCAGTTGTACGTGCCTTCGACCCGCACTTGCCCGGTCGGACGCCAGGTCGCGCCGAAGGTGGCGAGGACGACGTCGGCGCTCGACCACTCGAGGAAGTTCTCGTCGCGGCCGATGAGGTAGAAGACGTTGAACGAGAAGTGCTTGAACTCGGGACTCGTGATCGTCACGTACCAGTCGGCGTTGGGAATGCGGTTGCGGCCGACGAACTTGACCGTGTCGGTGACCGCGCCGATGTGCCGCTCGACGAAGTAGTTGGTGTAGAAGCTCGGGTCGTAGGCGAATTCCTCGACGAGCAGCGAGGCGCCGACCGCCCAGCCGCCGCGCAGCGACGCGGACTCGTTGAAGTGCAGCTTCTTCTCGAGGGCGTCCTGGCCGTGCACGAACGACTGGTACTGCCAGGTGTTGTCGAGCACGACGTCGGTGGTGAAGGTCTGCCACCAGCTACCTTCGTCGCCGAACCAGGTGTACGAGTGGTCCGCCTTGGCGTGGGCGATGGCGGGTCGCGAGATGAAGCCGGCTGACGTCTTGAAGTTGTCGTGGATGCCGCTCAGCAGGTAACTCGCGGTCACGTTGCGCGTGGTGCGGGCGAGGTAGGTCACCCAGAACGGCGCGACGGTGGACGAGGCGCCCGTCAGTTCGGTACGGCTGAGGGCGCCCTGCAGGCGCGCGCTCCACTTGTCGCTCATGACGATGCGCGCGTCGACGTCGACCACGCGGTTGTTTCCTGCCGGCTCTTCCTTGCCGGTGTAGAGGAAGCCGATCCGCGAGCCGCTGCCCACGTCGCGTTGCAACCGCAGGATGGCGTAGACGGGACGGTCCTTCTGCGTCATCGAGCCGACCGTGTCGTCGACAGCCGCAAGAAAGGCGACGCCCGTGCCCGCGAGCTTGCCCGTGACCTTGGCCGCCACAATCGGATTCAGGATGCGCCGCGAGTAGACGAGGTTGTTGGGCGTCGAGAACTGCTCGCGGCCCTCGAGGAAGAACGGTCGCTTTTCGGTGAAGAAGAGCGCGTTGCGCGGGTCGACGATAAGCTGCCCGGCGTCCGATTCCACTTCCGCGAAGTCGGGGTTGATGGTGCCGGCGAGCGTGAGGTTGTTGGTGATGCCCCAGCGCACGTTGCCGCCGACCTTCTGCTGCGCGGAGCCATAGCCGTAGCTGGTCGGGCCCGCGGCGCCGTCGAGGTGCGAGGTGATGATCGGGTTGAGGTCGAGCACGAGGCCGCGATCGAGACCGGCGAGTCCCGCGAGCTTGCCGTGCTGCGCGATGTACGACGGCGCGGCACGCTGCGCCGGCGCCCAGCTGTATTCGTAGCCGCGGCTCTGCACCTTGCGAATGACGTTGAGGCTCCACGTCTGCGCGTCGAGCGCCTGGAACGACAGGCTCTTGAACGGGATGCGGATCTCGACCTCGTAGCCGAAGTCGGTGAGGCGGCCCTTGGACTGGAAGACGTAGTCGGGGTTGATGTCCGTGTTCTCGCGTCCCACCGACGCGACACCGAAGCCGCTCGAGTTGCTGATGCCGGTCTCCACCACCACGCCGTCGCCCTGCACGCCGAACGGGTTCGACGCGAAGACCGTCGCCTGGCGCCCGTCGTTGTACGTGCCGATGAAGATGCCGACATAGTCGTCCGCGTACATCTTGTCGCGATCGGCGAGCGTGGCGCGCACCGTGCCCGGTTCAGCGTACGCGCGCACGCCGAAATGGATGGCGGTGGCCGAGTACCAGACGAAGACTTCCGTCGAGTCATCGGCGGCCACTCCGTCGCTCGGCGAGTAGCGCGAGAAGCCGGTGAGCTTGGCCGCGCGCCGCCAGACGTCTTCATCCAGGTTACCGTCGATCGTGACGACGGTATCGATGCGCGGAAGTTGCACCACGAGCGCCTTGGCGCGCCCGTTGTGCACGGGACCCACGTGTGGTCCGCCACCGGCAATGACGGCGGCGGCTGCGAGCTGGGCGAAAACGGGAAGCATTGCGGTGGGTCAGGGGTGGGCGGCGAAACGTCGGAGAATCTACGGCCGGGAGCGGCGGAAGGTTGCGCCCGCCGCGCCGCATGCCACTGGTATGGTCCCTCGGTGCGAACGGGTGGGCGCGAGGGCCACAGCCACGAATGCAACGCGGGGCCGGGAGTGATCCCGGCCCCGCCTGTTCGTGCGTGACTCGCGCGGTGCTTGCTAGTTCTCGACGACGATGAGGAACTTCGACGCGCCCCAGAACTTCTCCGTGTTCATGATCTTGAGCTCGCCCTTGAACTCGTTCGGATCGGTCGGCGGCGAGTCGAGGCCGCCGATGTCCTGGCGCGTGACGATCCGGTAGCTGCGCTCCGGTGACGGGAATGGGATGGTCTTGACCTGCGTGCGGTCGATGGCCGTGAAGGCCGCCGGCGACAGGTCCCGCACGGGCACGGCGGTGCGCCCAAGGCCGAGGAAGCCACCCGTCATCTCGAGAATGTGGATCTTCACCAGATCCTCGCGCGTGCCGACGATGTAGTAGACCGTGTTCTTCTCGGTCACGAGCTGCCCCTTCTCGGTGGTCAGCTGCTCCTTCTCCGTGATCAGCTGACCCTTGTCCTTCATGAGCGTCGCGTTCTCGGCCGTCAGCGACGTGATCTGGTCGGTGAGCGTCGCGACCTGCTGCTTCTGCTGGTCGATCATGACGCGCAGCGACGAGATGGTCGAATCGAACGCCGCGATCTGCTGCTTCGCCTCGGCGTTGCCCTTGACGAGGTTCGCGACCCGCGCGCGGCTCGAGGCCAGGCGGTTCTCGCTCTCGTTGAGTCGCTTGACGAGCGCAGCCACGCGCTCGGCCACCTGCTGGCGCGCCTGCGCCGGCGTGAGCGTGTCGGGCAGGTCGGCGTTGCCCTTGATGAGGGGCTTGTCGACGCCCGAGCCCTTCACGCGCGCGAGTTCGCCGTTGACTTCGGTGATGAACTTCGTGGTGGCGACAACATCGCGGAGCAGCGAATCCTTCTCGGCGGAAATCTTCTGGACCTGGACCACGGACTGGTCGAGGGCGGCCTTGCTCTTGTCGCAGGCGGTGAGCAGCAGGGCGGCGACAACGAGTGGAGCGAAACGGCGCATGGGCGGCACGGCTTGAGGGGACGGAACGGGCGCGACGCGCGCCCGCTGGAGCGCGGGATGCAGACACCCCTGCGGCCCATGCTACCCCATCAGGTCCGCGCCGACTGTCACGCCATTGGCGGGAATCGTCACGCCGGTGACGGTGCGCGTGGCGGCGCGCAGAGCCCGTGACGGTCCACGTGCCCGATGATTGGCAACGCTAGCCCCGAAACTGCGTGTCACACCTCGCGTACGCCTTCGTGCGACGCGCTCGTCCACCCTCCGCAGGGAACGCCACATGTTTCGCGCCCAACTTGCCGCTGTGCGCATCGGCCTCGGTGCCCTCCGCGAGAACCCACTCCGGACCCTTCTCGCAACGCTTGGCGTGATCATCGGCGTGGCGGCGCTGGTCGCGGTGCTGACGCTTGGCGACGCGATGCAGGGGTTCGTGCGCGGGGAACTCGAGCGCACCACCGACGTGCAGACGGTGACGGTGAGCGCCAAGAGCCGCATCCTCGTGGACGGCGAGTGGGAGCCGGTCCACGGCGCGCCGCAGTTCACGCCGCGTGACGCCGACGCGCTGTTGGCTTCGGTGCCCGAAGCGCGCGCCGCCGCGATGTCGCTCTCCGGCGAGTCGCGCATCGAGTGGGCGAAGACGGGCAAGCATCGGCGAGCATCGGTATCGGCCACGACGGCGGGCATGGAGGCGATGGGCCGCACCCAGCTCGCGGCCGGACGCCTCTTCACGGCAACCGAAGCCGCACACAACGCACCCGTCATCGTGCTCTCGCACAAGCTGGCCGAGGATCTTTCGGCTGGACGCGGCATCGATGCCATGATGGGCGAGTTCGTGAAGGTGCGCGGCCTGCCGAGGCAGGTGATCGGCGTCTTCGCCGGCTACCGCGGCGAGAACAGCTTCGCCGCGCGCGTGCCGTTCGCCTCGGCGGCCGCCGTCCTCGGCGCCGATGCCGCGCACGGCGCACCGTCGCTGATGCTCAAAGCTCGCAGCGTGGAAGCGTTGCCCGCCGCACGGCGCAGCATCGAGGACTGGCTCGCGTCGCGCTATCGCGACTGGGAGGGCAAGGTGGATGTCCGCGCGGCGGAGGCGCAGCTCCAGCAGGTGATGCAGGGCTTCGACGTGATGAAGCTCTTCCTCGGCGCGCTGGCGGCGATCTCGCTGTTGGTCGGCGGCATCGGCATCATGAACATCATGCTCTCGAGCGTCACCGAGCGCACGCGCGAGATCGGCGTACGCAAGGCGATCGGCGCACGCGGGCGCGACATCCGCCTGCAGTTCCTCACCGAGGCGGTCATCGTGTCGTGCTTCGGCAGTGCGGTGGGGGTGCTGGCGGGCGCGCAGAGTGCGGCGATCATCCTCGCGGTCATGCGCATCTGGACACGCGCCGACGGGCTGGTCTATGCGCTGGCGCCCGAGACGGTGCTGCTCGCGGCGCTCTCGGCGGTCACCATCGGCGTGGTGTTCGGCACCTATCCCGCACTGCGCGCGGAGCGGTTGAGCCCGATCGACGCGATTCGCCACGAGTAGCGAGAGCGCCGTTGCGGTCGGACGTCGCGCGCGGTCGCACGACGCGAAGGTCGCTCAGCTGCTGGCAACCATCGCCGCAAAGGCATCGGCGTCGAGCGTTACGGGCTGCGCCGCATACACGGCCACCTTGCCGCTCGCCTCGTAGAGCGCTTCCTGCATGGCGTTGAGCGCGAAGCCGTGCTCCGGGCCGAGCCGGCTGGCATGCACGACGATGCCGCTCTCGAAGCGCACGAGGATGTCGGTCGAGAGCATCGTCGGCTTGCGCGGGATGTCGACGAGCAGTTGACCGGGCTCGAGCTGCGCTTCGGCCGAGAGCTGCGCCTCGATGGCGCTCACCTGCTCGGGAGCGAGGGCGGGCACCGCGCCGAGTGGCAGCGAGAGCACGCGATGGTAGAGCCGGCGCGCCGCGAGGCGATCGGACAGCTGCGCGACCAGCGAGACCGGCGCGCTCGGCGTGGCACCGGCGCGCTCGCGCACGCGCAGCCGCAGGATCGTGAACACTTCCTCGTCGGTCCAGGCGAGCAGTTCGTCGCGATTGAGCAGTCCGCCCTCGAGCGCCGCGACGATCAGCGCGCGCAACATGACCATCGCGCAGCGCACCGTATGGTGGAAATACACCGTGCGGAAGAGCGCCGCCTTGCTCACGAGCATCATCTCGAACGAGCCCAGCGCACTCGCATCGAGGCCGAGCGTGGCCAGGCCGGTGGCCGGGTCCGTGAGCACGGTGAGGCCACCGCTCAGGTGCGGCTGGTCGAAGCCCGCGGGCAGGCCGCAGTGATAGGCGTCGCGCACGAGGTAGTCGAGCTTGTCCGCGTCGCAGGCGCCGCTGACGATGCCGCCGAGTGGGTGCACGCCTTCGTTGAGCACGAGTTCGGCCACTTTCTGCGCCGCGCGCGGAATGCCGGTATCGGAGAGGATCTGCCCGATCTCGCCGGTGGTGAAGAGCGCCGCCCCCGCGTGCTCGTGCGAGATGCCCGGATAACCGAACTCCTCCAGCAGGTGCGCGCCGAGGTGATGGCCGAGATCGTGCACCAGCGCCGAATAGGGAACGAGCGCGGCTTCGTCGGCGCTGACGCCGGTGAGTTCGCCGCGTTCACCCAACTGCCGCACGATCGTGCGTGCGAGATGGTGGACGCCGAGCGAGTGCTCGAAGCGCGTGTGCATGGCCGAGGGGTAGACGGTGTACGCCTCGGAGAGCTGCCGGATGCGCCGGAGCCGCTGGAATGCGATGGTGTCCACGAGCCGACGGGCCGTCTCGTCGAGGGAGATCGGCCCGTAGAGCGGGTCGCGGATCACGTCATGGGCGATCAGCGCGGCCCCGCGGCCTCCGCGGCCTTCGCGATCGGGTTGTCGCCGAATTTGGTGAAGTTCTCGCGGAACATCTTCGCGAGCTTCGCGGCCTGCGCGTCGTAGGCGGCGCCGTCCTTCCAGCTGGCGCGCGGGTCGAGTACCCCCTCGGGCACCCCCGGTGCGCTCTTCGGCATGGCAAGCCCGAAGACGGGATGCGTGACGTACTGGGCCTTCTCGAGCGTGCCACCGAGCACGGCCGCGAGCATCGCGCGCGTGTGGGAGAGCTTCATGCGCGCGCCCGTGCCGTAGGCGCCGCCGCTCCAGCCGGTGTTGACGAGCCAGACGTGGGATCCGTGCTCGAGCAGCTTGGCGCGCAGCAGTTCGGCGTACTTGGTGGCGTGCCACACCATGAAGACGGCGCCGAAGCAGGCGCTGAACGTGGCCTGCGGCTCGGTGACGCCGCGTTCCGTGCCGGCCACCTTGGCCGTGTAGCCCGAGAGGAAGTAGTACATCGCCTGCTCGGGGGTGAGCTTCGAGATCGGCGGGAGGACGCCGAACGCATCAGCCGTGAGGAAGACGACGTGCCGCGGATGTCCGCCACGGCCGCTCGGCACGTGATTCCGTATGTAATGGATCGGATAACTGGCGCGCGTGTTCTCCGTGAGCGACTGGTCCTCGAACCGCACCGTGCGCGACCCGTCGTTGAGCACGACGTTCTCGAGGATCGTGCCGAACATCTGCGTCGTCCGGTAGATGTCGGGTTCGCCCTCGGGGGAGAGGTTGATCACCTTGGCGTAGCAGCCGCCCTCGAAGTTGAAGGTGCCGTCCTTGCTCCACCCGTGCTCGTCGTCGCCGATGAGGCCGCGCGCGGGGTCGGCCGAGAGCGTCGTCTTGCCCGTGCCCGACAATCCGAAGAAGAGCGCCGTGTCGCCGTCCTTGCCGATGTTCGCCGAGCAGTGCATCGGCATGACGCCGGCGAGCGGCAGATAGTAGTTCATCACGGTGAACATCGACTTCTTGAGTTCGCCCGCGTAGCGCGTGCCGCCGATGAGGATCGTGCGCTCGGCGAGGTTGAGCACGATGAACGTGTCGGTGCGCGTGCCGTGACGCTTCGGGTCGGCCTTGAACTCGGGGGCGTGCAGCACCGAGAAGTTGGCCGCGAAGGTCGGGAGTTCCGAGACGTCGGGGCGGATGAACATGTTCCGCACGAACGAGGCGTGCCACGCGTTCGGCGTCACGTAGCGCACGGCGAGGCGGTGCGCGGGGTCGGCGCCGCAGTAGAGGTCCTGCACGAACAGTTCGCCCTGCGTGTTCAGGTACGCCTTGACCTCGGCCAGCAGCGTGGCGTAATGCTCGGGGGAAATCGGCTGGTTGACCGCGCCCCAATCCACGTGCGCTTCGGAACCGGGCTCGCGGACCACGAACTTGTCCTTCGGGCTGCGGCCAGTGAACGGCGTGGTGACGGCCACGAACGGTCCCATGTCGGCCAACTGCCCTTCGCTGCGCCGGATGGCCGCTTCGATCAGCTCCGCGGGCGTCTGGTTCCAGTGAATCGCGCCGCCGGGCTTGAGACCCTGGGCATCGAGCCCGTGCAGGCTTTCACGGGTCGCGCTGGACGGGGGCGTCTGAGTGGCCATCGAATGGTCCTGTCGCTGCTAGAGAAATGACGTCGTGCGCGGGGTGTTGTCCTCGAGATCCCGCGCCACCGGCGCCAGTGGCAGTGTGCGTTCCTGGGCATCCATGACGGCCACGGCCGCCATGTTGACGATCGCCTGCACGTCCGCCCCCTGCTCAAGCACGTGCACGGGACGCCGCATACCCACCAGGATGGGCCCGATCGCGGTGGCCCCTCCCAGCGTCTTGAGCAGTTTGTAGGCGATGTTCCCGCTGCTCAAGTTCGGGAATATTAGCACGTTAGCCTCATCCTTGAGGACGCTGAACGGGTAGCCCGAGCGGAGCACCGCCGGGTCCGTGGCCACGTCCGCCTGCATCTCGCCATCGACGACGAGCGACGGGTCCATCTTGCGGAGAAGCCGCACCGCTTCGGCCACCTTCTCCGCCTCGGGATGACGCACCGACCCGAAGTTGGAGAAGGAGAGCATCGCGATCTTGGGCTCGATGCCGAACGTGCGCACGATGCGCGCCGCCTGCATCGCGATCTGCGCGAGCTCCTTCGACGACGGATCGATGTTGACCGTCGTGTCGCCGCAGAAGACGACATGCTTCTCGGTGACGAGCAGGTACATGCCGCTCACGAGCCCCTGCGTGGACCCGATGACCTCGAGCGCGGGGCGGATCGTCTCGGGGTAGTGCTGCGTCACGCCCGAGACGAGCGCGTCGGCGTCGCCCATCGCGAGCATGAGCGAGCCGAAGTAGTTGGTGTTCGTGAGCCGCTGTTCGGCTTCGCCGCGCGAGAGTCCCTTTCGCTGGCGGCGCTCGAACAGGTACTGCGCGTACTCGTTGCGCCGCGGGTGCGTGAGCGGGTCCTCGATCTGGAGGTCGCCGAGCTTGAGCCCGGCGTTGGACGCGGCGCGCTCGATCGCGTCGCGATTGCCGAGCAGGATCGGGATCGCGATGCCGTCTTCGGCGAGGAGCTGCGCGGCGCGGATGACCTTGGGCTCGGTGCCCTCGGGAAAGACGACGCGCCGTGGATCGCGCACGGCCCGGTTCATGATGCCGCGCATGATGCCGCGCGCACGGCCGAGGCGCAGTTCGAGCTGGTCGCGGTAGCCGTCGAGGTCGATCATCTGCTTGGCGACACCACTGGCGACGGCGGCCCACGCGACCGCCGGCGCGACCCAGAGCAGCACGCGCGGATCGAACGGGAAGGGAATCAGGTATTCGGGGCCGAAGCGGACCTTCCGCAAGCCGTAGAGGCTCGACACCGACTCCGGCACGTCCTCCTTGGCGAGTCGCGCGAGTGCGCGCGTCGCGGCCATCTTCATCTCCTCGTTGACCTGCGTCGCGCGCGTGTCGAGCGCGCCGCGGAAGATGAACGGGAAGCCGAGGACGTTGTTGACCTGGTTGGGATGGTCGGAGCGGCCCGTCGCGATGATCGCATCGGTGCGCACGGCGCGCACTTCGTCCGGCGTGATCTCGGGATTCGGGTTGGCGAGCGCGAAGATGATCGGCTTGGGCGCCATGCCCTTGACCATGTCGCCGGTGAGGGCGCCAGCGGCCGAGAGCCCGACGAAGACGTCGGCGCCGACGAGCGCTTCCTTGAGCGTGCGCGCCGCGGTCGCGTTGGCGTAGCGCGCCTTGTACGGGTCCATGTCCTCGGTGCGGCCGGCGAAGATGACGCCGGTCTTGTCGCACATGATGACGTGCTCGCGCGGCACCCCGAGGCGGATGTAGTGCGAGGCCGTGGCGATGGCGGCCGCGCCGGCGCCACAGAAGACCACGCGCACGTTGCCGATCTCCTTGCCGACGATCTCGAGCGCGTTGAGCAGCGCCGCTCCGGAAATGATGGCCGTGCCGTGCTGGTCGTCGTGGAAGACGGGAATCCCCATCGTCTCGCGCAGCTTCTCCTCGATGTAGAAGCAGTCGGGCGCCTTGATGTCCTCGAGGTTGATGCCTCCCACCGTGGGCTCGAGCAGCTGGCAGAACCGGATGACGTCGTCGGGGTTGGACGAGCCAACTTCGAGATCGAAGACGTCGAGGTCGGCGAACTGCTTGAAGAGATTCGCCTTGCCTTCCATGACGGGCTTCGAGGCGTGTGGACCGATGTCGCCCAAGCCCAGCACGGCGGTGCCGTTGGTCACGACGGCCACGAGGTTGCCGCGCGCCGTATAGGTGTAGACCTCGTCCTGGTTGGCGACGATCTCGAGGCAGGGCTCGGCGACGCCCGGGGTGTACGCGAGGGCCAAGTCCCGCTGGTTGGTGAGCGGCTTGGTGGGGACCACGGCGATCTTGCCGGGGCGTCCCCGCCGGTGGTAGTCGAGCGCAGCTTCGCGTTTCATAGACGGAGCAAGATGCCGCCCCGGTGGCCCCGATGCCACCCTTTCGAGGGGGGGCACAACACTTCCGCGATGGTGTACGTTACAGGGCCAACACGAGTTAGCTCCACTCGCCCGCGTGCCAATGCGCCTCCTCCCAACCCTTCGCCGCTTCGCCTTTGCACGGCTCTTTGCCGTTCTCGGGGCCGTGCTGCAGGTCGGTGCCGCCCCCGTGGCGGCGTGCGCGGAGGGGCAGTTCGCCCAGAAGACCGGGCTCGCCCAAGCCCATGTGGAAGCCGAGCGCTCGAGCACGTGCGTGGCGGTCCACGCCGACGACTGCGCGCTCTGCCAGTTCCTGTCCGCGGTCTCGGTGACCCCCGCTCCCGCCGCCGCGCTCGTGGCGGTCGCATCGGCCCTTGGTCACCCGAGCGCACCCATCGTCCTCGACGCCGGCATCGCTGGCCGGGGCGAACCACCGTCGCGAGCCCCGCCCGTTTCCGTCTGAGCGGACGGCGCGCGGCTTCGGCACGCGCGCAATCGAGCGGCGTGCGCCGCTCGCGCGGTACGGGGCCTCAACGACGGGAACAGGACATGATGAAGGCATGGTCGTGCGCATGGGCAATGCTGCTCATGGCAGGCGTGGCTGGCGCGCAGCAACCGACGCCGTCACCAAAGGAGAAGGCGAAGTCCGATTCGGCGAAGCAGGCCGAGGCGGACTCGATCGCCCTGATGAAGAAATTCGCCGACATGCAGTCGGCGAACGCACAGGTGCCGGCGGCACCGGCAGCGCCGACCGGCGGCATGGCCGGCCCGTCCAATCCGCGCATGCTGCCCGACTTCAGTGCGGTCGGTGACCTGGTCGGCGACCTTACCAAGGATGGCTCGACGCAAGGCGACCGCAGCCGCTTCGGCGTGCGCGAGGTCGAGCTTGCCGTGCAGGCCGTGGTCGATCCGTACTTCCGCGGTGATGTCTTCCTCGGCATCAATGACACGGAGAAGATCTCGATCGAGCAGGCGTTCCTGACGACGACGGCGCTGCCCTACGGCCTACAGGCGCAGATCGGCCGTTTCCTCATGCCGGTGGGCAAGGAGAACACCACGCACCGGCACGAACTGCACACGATCGAGTATCCGTGGATCATCCAGCGCTACTTCTCGGATGACGGACTCAAGGGAACGGGGGCGTCGCTCTCGAAGATCTTCTCGCCGTTCGGGTTCTATCAGGAACTGATCGTGACGGTCGTCGACCGGTTCAGGGATCGTCCCGACTCGCTGACGGCATCGGTGCCGGCCAACAAGTCGCTCAAGGGACTGGGGACATCGGCGCGCCTCCGCAACTACGTCGACATTTCGCAGTCGTCCAACTTCGAGCTGTCGGCCAGTATGGTCACGGGCATGCGCGAGCAGCCGCTTTCGGGCGCCGGCGCCGGCGGACTCAATGCCGTCAACGCGCGACAGACCGTGGCCGGCGTGGATCTCACGTATCGATGGAAGCCATTGCAACAGGGCTTGTACGAAAGCTTCATGCTGCAGGGCGAGTTCATGACGCAGATGAATGGCACTCCCGATCAGGGCGCCGTGCCACCGGGACTGACCTACCTCGGACCTTCGCGTGACTTCAGCGGCGCGTACCTCCTTGCGCGCTGGCAGCTCACGCAGCGCCTCTTCGTGGGTGGCCGCTACGACACGCTCGAGGATCCGCTCTCCAACGGAGCGCGTCTCGACGCCCAGTCGGTGCTGCTTGAGTGGTTTCCGAGCGAATTCTCGAAGCTGGTGGCCGAAGTCGAGCGCTATGCACCGCCCGGCGCACCCGCGGTCACTCGTCTGCTGCTGCAGGCCTCGTTCGCGATCGGCCCACACAAGCCGCACCCTTTCTGATGCGATTTCTCCTGAATCGGCGTTCGCGCCGGGGCATGCTCGACATGGACCCACTTCGCACGTTCAGAGCTGGCGCGCTGCTCGCGGCCGTCGTGGCGAGCACCGCGTCGGCGCAGCTGCGCGTCGTCACCAGCACCACGGACCTCTACGACATCGCCCAGGCCGTGGGCGGCGACAAGGTGACGGCTTCGCACATCGGCGAGGGGTACCAGGACCCGCACTTCATCGAGGCGAAACCGAGCTTCGTGCTGCAGCTCCAGCGCGCCGATGTCTGGGCGTTCGTGGGGCTCGACCTCGAGATCGGCTGGATGCCACTGCTCATCGACGGCGCGCGCAATCCGCGCATCGCCTTTGGCGGCTCGGGCTATCTCGACGTCTCGCGTGCGATGCCGGTGATCGACATTCCGCGCGGCGCCGTCGATCGCAGCCTGGGCGACGTCCACTCGCTCGGCAACCCGCACTACTGGCTCGATCCCGAGAACGGTCGCCGGATGGCGCGGCTCTTCCTCGCCAAGTTCAGCGAGCTCGACGCGAAGAACACGGCTGCGTACACGGCCAACGAGAAGGCGTTCGAGGATCGGCTGGGTGCCGCGGAGAAGGGGTGGCAGGCCGACCTCGTGGCCATCAAGGGGAAGCCGGTGGTGGCCTGGCACACGAGCTGGCGCTACTTCGCCGAGTACACGGGCATGAACATCGTCGCGTACATGGAGCCCAAGCCCGGAGTGCCGCCCTCGCCGTCGCACCTCGTGACGGTGATCCGCGCCGTCAAGTCGACCGGCGCCAAGGTGATCATCCTCGAACCGTTCTACGACAAGAAGGTGGCCGACTTCGTGGCCAAGGAGACGGGCGCAACGGTGCTCGTGCTCTCGCCGTCGGTGGGCGGCATGCCAGGGATCGTCGACTACCTGACGTTGATGCAGAAGGACATCGCGCAGCTCGCGGCGGTCGTCCGGTGAGCGATCTCGTCACGTTCGACCAAGCGCGGCTCGGCTACGGCAGACGCGCCGTGCTCACGGACATCTCGTTCTCCATTCCGAAGGGCGACTTCCTCGGACTCGTGGGGCCGAACGGCGCGGGGAAAACGACGATCCTGCGCACGATTCTCGGCTCGCTGCGCCCACTGGGCGGCACGGTGGAGGTGACGCCGGGGCTGCGCTTCGGCTACGTGCCGCAGCGCGACTCGCTTTCGTACGACTTCCCGCTCACGGTGCAGGAAGTGGTGCTGATGGGCCGCTATGACCGGATCGGGCTCGGCCGGCGGCCCACGGCGGACGACCGGCGACTCGCGACGTTGTCGCTCGAGCACGTGGGCATCGCGAGCCTCGCGGCGCGGCAGTTCGCGGATCTCTCGGGCGGACAGAAGCAGCGCACGCTGATCGCGCGGGCGCTCGTGGGCACCCCCGACATCCTCGTGCTCGACGAGCCCACCAACGGGATGGACCTCGTGTCGACGATCCACATCCTGGGCCTCGTGCGCGAACTCTATGAACGCGACGGGCTGACGGTGCTGATGGTGAGTCACGCGCTCAACGAGGTGGCGAACTACGTCGAGCGGATCGCGCTCGTGATGGAGGGGATGTTCCGCATCGGGTCGGTGGACGAGATCATGAACGAGCCGACGCTCTCGAAGATGTACGGCATTCCCGTGGACGTGGAGAGCATGAACGGGCACCGCATCGTGCTCGCGCGGCGCGGCGTGTCGCAGGGGACGCACGACCATGCTTGATACCGTCCTGCTCTTCCGCGAAGCGCTCTACGGCGCGCTCCTGATCGGACTCGCCTGCTCGGTGCTCGGCGTCTATGTCGTGTTGCGCCGGATCGTGTTCGTGGGCGCAGCGCTCGCGCAGCTCTCGTCGGCCGGCATCGCGCTCGCGCTCTTCCTCGGCGGGCTCGGCGTCGGCGGCGAGCTCACGCACCATCCCGTGGCGGTGTCGCTCATCGTCACGCTCTCCGGCGCGCTGTTTTTCGGACTGGGTGGGGCGGGACGTTCGCGCGTGCCGCCCGACGCGACGATCGGCGTGACGTACGCCGTGGCGGCGGCGGCGGGCATCCTGCTCATCGCCAAGGCAACCACGGGCGAAGCGCACGACATCTTCCTGTCGGGCAACATCCTCGGGATCACGCGCGCGGATACCTACGTGCTGCTCGCGGTGTCGGTGCCGGTGCTGCTGCTGCACCTGGCGTTCTACAAGGAATTCCTCTTCGTCTCGTTCGATCCCGAGACGGCGCGCACGCTCGGCTACCAGGTGACGCGCTGGAACCTGCTGCTCTACCTCACGCTGGGCCTCGTGATCGCGTTCGCGATGCAGTTCGCGGGGGTGATGCTGGTGTTCAACTTCCTCGTGCTGCCGGCGGTGACGGGATTGTTGGTGGCGCGCAGCATGGCGGGGATCTTCACCGTGGCCGTGCTGGCGGGGCTGCTCGCCTCGATGCTGGGATTCGTCTTGTCGGTACCGTTCGACCTGCCGTCGGGCCCGGCGATCATTGCCGTGAGTGGGGCGCTCGCGCTCGCGGCCTGGGGTGTGCGGCGGTTGCGCGGCGCCTGACGATGCTGCCGCGCGCGGTGAAGGAACGGGTGAAGCGGGGCGGAGCGGCGATCTTCGCCACGCTGCACCTTCCCGGCGGCGGCGCGGTCGCGAACTTTGTCGACATGCGCCGCCGTTGGCTGGTCCGCTCGAGCTGCTCGATGTTCCTCGCAATCGCCGGGTGCTCGGGGAGCACGTCGTCGAGCGCGGGAACGCCGGCGCAGCTTGTCGTGACCGTGGTGAGCGGACTCGGTTCACCCGTGACCAACGTCGGCTTCCCGGCTGC